>CAZKOT010000031.1:0-15068 GCA_964554475.1 uncultured Christensenella sp. | reverse complement strand
TGTAAATTGTTGTACTTTCAAACAATGTTTCACCATAGTACCAACCATTAAAAGTATAGCCCTCTTTTGAAACAACTGGGAGCGTACCAATTGGACTGTCAAAAATCACTTGGATATTATCAACTAAATTTCCCCCATTAGAATTAAATGAAATGGTATAAGTATTTGGAGTAAAAATAGAATTAAAATAAATGGGTAGTTCATAATTGATTACTGTGGTTTCTATAAAATTGACTGGTTCATTTTCGCCGTCAGTGTATACCCAATATAAAAATGTATAACCAGGTGTATTTAAATAAAAAGTTGCAAGAAATGTTAATAAATTAATATTTTCACTTTCATAAGTTATTAAAGCTTCGCATTCTTCATTATTCACAAAAACAAAAATATTTTGAGTCCATTTTGCAATTAATTGAATATTGTTTGTATAAGTAAAAAAAGTTTCAGAAGTAATTAAAATGTCATTGTAATACCATCCGGCAAAATTATAACCAGACTTGGTTACAGTGGGTAATGATCCAATTGTATAATTGTAATCAGCAGCAATTACATCTGTGACCTCAAAATCAGCATCATTACCATTAAAAGTAATTGTATGGACTGGTTCAAAAAAAGCATATAAATTAAAACTTGCTGGTTGCATTATATTGTTTGTATCATCCAAATAATATTCGTTTTCAAATGTCCCGTTATCTGTAAACCATCCTATAAAATTATATTTTTCCTTGAAAAGATCAACTGGTGCGTCAAATGCCTCACCCATTTCTCCTGATATTGTTGTGTAAACAGTATCATCACTATAAAAAGTTATAGTATAAATTATTGCTTCGCTATCAAAAGTTGCAATAAATGAAATGTTTTGTGTTATTATTCCGGGAACACTTGGATTCCATCCTGCAAAAGTATAAATGTAATGTTGATTAGCTTCTTTTGTTGGATTTGCTGGAGGAATGATTTCAGTGCCATAATCAACTGTTGAAGTTTTTAATTCCGTTAAACCATCTTCATTATAAAAGGTGTATGTATATGTTCTTATTGTTTCGCTATATAACGCTGTTACAGTCAAATCACTTGTTATCCAATTGAACGGAACATCCCAACCAATAAAAATATAATCATATTGCGCCGTACTTGGTCTTGTTGGATCCGCCGGTGCAATTGCAGCACTATTTTTCTTTACCGATTGAATGCTAATTAATGTGCTATCCCAATTTACAAAATTTACGGTATAATATGTAGCAGCTAAAGGAACACTGGGAGGTATAATAAGTGTTTTGGTTTTTATTTTATTAAAAGTTAAAAATTCACTGCTAACATAAATTGATGGATTCGAAATTAGAATATCATGTTGATAATTGTTAAAAATATTTTTTGAAATAAACATAGAAAAAAAACATGGGCATATAATACCTATTAAAAAGGCATAGAAACGTTTTAATTTAAATTTATTCATATTTAAAAAATGCCTTTAGTAAGTAAATCACCAAAATAAAAATGAAAAAAGTTTTTACTTATTACAAAGCAATTTTATTTTCTGTATTAAATTAATTTTTAATTCAAAAAAGTATTCTAAAATTAAAATGAAAAAAATGTTCCTCTTTTATTTAATTCTTTTCCCACAATTTGATAAAATGTTTCATACGTAATTTTTTTCACATCGTTAATAAAGTAATATTCTAGTTGATATAAAAATTCCTCAATTGACATGCTGGCAAAGCCATCAATAAAGTCTAAATACTTTTTGGAAAACAATTCGGAAAAGTCTTGATTAAATTTTTTTGTTTCATTGTTGTCATATTCAAACAAGTCTTGAAATCTCCTAAGAGTTTTAGGACTCATTGTGTATGTTCCTTTTTTTTTGAATCTTAAAATTATATCTTCCATGGTTAAATTTTTTTCAACCATTTCTTTTTTTATTTTTTCAGCTTCTTCTCGTAAGATTTCAATTGTTTTCATTTCTCACCAAAATTTAAAATTAATCATGCTTTGCACAATATTTTATTACTTTATTGTTTTTGAAGTGCTTTTGCTTGCTGGTACTCCCAAGGGGAATCGAACCCCTGACTCCGCCGTGAGAGGGCGACGTATTAGCCTCTTTACCATGGGAGCAAGTGTTACTATATTATCATATTTGTTTAAAAATTGCAATAATCACTTTAAGTTTTCATTTTATAATTAAGTTAAATTTTCTATCGCACAATAGAGCTGCTTTAAAGTTTGTAAATGCAAATTATTTCTATTGAAGTTAGAAGAAAAATTAATTTTCAAACTTATACAAAAAACAGTTGTGAAATTACAACTGTCAAGAAACATAATTTTTTACATATCATAAAGAAATTAGTATTTAACAAAAAATGGTATTATACAATTTCTTCAATTTTTTTTAAACTCTCGTAAAAATTTTTTTCAATAGTCTGTTTTACTTCTTGCTTTAATTCCTCTACTGTTTTGGGAGTGTTTTCGTCTTTATGAGGTTTAATTGCTTCACAAATTTTCATTGAAATTGTTGGGCGTTTTTTCCAAAACCAAATTCCTTTTTGCTTGCGAAATGAATAAACAATTGGCACAACAGGAACCGCTGCTTTACTTGCAATAGTAAAAGCACCTTTTTTAAAATTACGGATTTTGTGATAATAGGGCCATTCGCTTCCTTCAGGCGCAATAATTATTTTTCCACCACGTTTTAGCATTTCTGTTACCTGTGAATACATTTTTCCCATTGCACTTGTTGATGTTGGAACGGGAACTGCTTTATAATATTTCAGCATTTTACGAACAACAGGAATTTTAAAGCCAATAGGGCTGGCAATGTAATAGGGTAAAAACCGTGGAAAAATTCCCATTGGACAAATCATTGCAGTGTCTAAATGGAATACATGATTAAAACAAATAACTGCACCGCTTTTCTTTACTGCTTTTAAATTTTTTTTTCCTGTTACCTTTATTCCATAATAAAGCTTTCCAACAAAAAACCAAAGTATTGGAACTGTTAATAAATGCCAAATAAACGAAATAATTCCAAAAATCACACCGTGTTTGACAAAAACATAATCTTTTTGAGGATCAAAAGAAAGTGTTGTTTTTGTTTCAACAACATGAGAGCTTTCGTCTTCAGCATAAGGTATGCGTCTTATGTTTAAGGATTTTTTATTTTTCATTAGTAACATTCTCCACTAAAATTGTTGAACTATCCTCAAAACTCAATTCTTCTTCAAAAACACTTGATTGAATTTCAGTAATGTTAACTTTATGCTCCGTGGGCACCCATTCAACTTCAGACATCAAAAGAGCTTTAAAGAAAAGATAAACATAAGAGCATGAAAAGAAAGGGTAAAGAAGAATTGTTAACAGCAAATTTTTAAATGATAATTTGGCAGTAGGTTCGCTAAATAGCATAATACTTCCGTAAATCATTAGAAATCCATAAAAGCCTAAAATTGGCAGTAGCGCTTTTATAAGAAATTGTAATTGAGCATTCGAAAAAATAAAAAGAAAAACATTTGCCGAAATAATAAAAAACATTGTGGCAACAATCATTAATACAGGTGTTATTCCAAAACTAAAATCAAAAAGACTCCATTTGTTTTTTGCCTCAGGATTTAAAAACCATTCGCGAATTCTAGGAGCATGCAATTTACGACTTTGTAAGTAACCTTTTATCCATCTAATTCTTTGCTTGTTTGTTGCAAGAAATTTCGTTGGTGATTCGTCGTAAAATTTGGCGGCAAGAACTTGTGTTGTTTTGACTCCGTTTGCAACTCCCCAAAGAGAAATTTCAAAATCTTCGGTTAGTGTTGTAAAAGGCCAACCATCAAACTGATCTAAAAGTTTTTTTGAAATCAGCATTCCAGTTCCTGAAAAAACAATGTTTGCTCCAAAATGTGCTCTGCATTTGTTTTGAAATTTATTAACGGTTGTAAAAATTAATGCTGAACTTGCTGAAACCCAGTTTGTATTCCAATTTTTGCAATCACGGTCCCCATTCACAATTTCGTAACCAGCATCAAAAGCTTTGTTTATTTCACAAATAAAATTGGGGTCAAGAACATTATCAGCATCAAAAATAATATAGCCTTCAAATTTTTGACAAGTTCGTTTTATATGTTTAACACAATCGTCAAGTGCAAAACCTTTTCTTCTTCGATTTTCAAGTTGTGTCCTAACAACAACTTCTGTGTTTTCAAAATTTTTACAAATTTCAACTGTTGGGTCATCGTTTGATTCAACAATTACAAAAGTTTTAAAAAGTTCTTTTGGATAATTTTGTTCTTTTAAACTTACAAGGATGTCGGTTATAACCTTACTTTCATTACGTGCAGGAATTAAAATTGCGTATTTGTGATTGGTTTTCGCAGACTTAAATTTTTTTGACGGGAAAAAGCCAACAAAAAAATAAAATATTCGCCAAGACAAAAGGACTGCGGTGACAATTAATAAAATTATTGAAATTTGATTAATGTAATATTCCAACACATTTAAACTCATTCTTTCCTCCTTGGTGATTTGTAAGTTGAAAAATAATAATTCGTCTATTGTATTTTTTTAGAACATGTTTATTATAACATGACATATTATAAATCAAAAACATTCTTATTTAAAGAGAAAAGTTAAAATTAATATCCCAATTAATGGGAAAATCATTCCCGCCAGCAGGGAATTTATTTTTATTTGACTTTTTGATGCTAAAATTGTATTATTAAATTGTGGAAGAATTAAAAAATATAATTGCAAATAATTTAATTTACCTTCGTAAGAAAAATAATCTTACCCAACTTGAACTTGCGGAAAAAATTAATTATTCTGATAATGCAATTTCAAGGTGGGAACGTGGTGATGTTACCCCAAGTATTGAAATACTTGAAAGTATGAGTAAATATTATGACGTTGCCATAGAAGATTTTTTTGATGAAAATTTAGCAAAAGTTTCTCCTGAGTTTGAGCACTCTCAAACAATAGTTCGAAATTTAACAGTTGTTTTTTCAATTTCAATTATTTGGTTTCTAACAACTATTGCCTATATTTATTTGAAAATTCTTGCAAACATTGATTATTGGATGATTTTTATAATTGCCATTCCTGTTTCATGTTTAATTGCAATATACTTTAGTCGAAAATGGGGTAATAAAATTTTGACAGTAATTCTTGCTTCAATATTTTTTTGGAGCATTATATTATTTCTTTACTTGAGTTTCTTACAATATAACATTTGGCCTCTTTTCATTCTAGGAGCACCTTGTCAATCTGCTTTAATTTCAGGATATTATATTAGAAATAAAAGACAACATTATAAAGATGAGTTATAATATTGTTTTTCAATTGTCATAAATTCATTATTTGTTTTTTCACGCATAAACATATTTTTGGGAGTATGGTGTGAAAAAAATATTTTGTGTAAAATTTGCAAGAAAAATTTTCGCTTTTTTATTTGTAATTAGTATTGCATTTTTTTTAAGTGGATGTGGTGAAAATTCACTTGAAAGTGAAGCGAAAAATTTAACTTGTTATGATTTTGAAATAGATTATAATCATTTAAATAAAACATTAAATGCAAAACAAACTGTTGATTACATAAATCAAACCGAACAAACTTTCGACAAACTTTGTTTTCATTTATATCCAAATGCATTTCGTGAAGGAGCTACCCAAAAAGTTGTTTCTGTTCTTGACCAAACTAGAGCATATCCAAATGGCATTTCCTATGGTGGTATTAATATAAAAAGTGTTATTGTGCCGAAAACTAATTTGCCACTTGCTTACAATATTTCTGGACAAGACCAAAATATTTTGGAAATTGAACTAGAAAACAAACTTTTCCCTAACGATAGAACTGAATTATTAATAGAATTTGATGTAACACTTCCCAACATTAATCATCGTTTTGGTTATGGTGAAAATGCTGTAAACATTGCAAATTTTTACCCAGTTGCTTGCGTCTATGAAAATGGTTCTTTTATGACAAAGCCCTATTCTCCAAATGGCGATCCGTTTTATTCTAACATGGCGAATTACAATGCTATTATAACTTATGATGATTCATTAATGCTTGCAAGTTCGGGAGAACAAATTAAATCACAAGTAAATGATGGTAAAAAAACAACAGAAATTAATGCAAAAGTTGTGCGGGATTTTGCTTTTGTTGTTTCGGAAAAATTTCAGGTTTTAAGTGAAGAATTTGAAAAAACAAAGATTTTTTATTACTATTACTCTGACCAAAACCCACAACAGTCTCTTGATACTTCGATTTTGACATTGCAAACTTTTAACGAATTATTTGGACAATATCATTATTCAACCTTAAGTGTTGTTGAAACAAATTTTTTACACGGTGGAATGGAATATCCTAATTTGGTTTTTATTTCAGATGCTCTTTCAAATTATGAAGAATACACAAATGTAATTGTGCATGAAATTGCTCATCAGTGGTGGTATAACATGATAGGAAGTAATGCTTACAGTGATGGGTGGCAAGACGAAGGATTGACAGATTACTCAACTGCACTCTTTTATGAAAAAAATCCGCAATATAATATTCAATACGAAGAAATAATGAAAAACGCTTTAAAAAATTACACTTTGTTTACTGAAGTGTTCACAAAGGTTTATGGAAATGTGGACACTTCTATGTCAAGAGACCTTGATGAATTTAAAACTTCAAGTGAGTATGTTTATATTTGTTACGTAAAATCCATGTTGATGTTTGACAATTTACGAAAATTAATTGGGGACAAGAGATTTTTTAAAGGATTAGAGGAATACTTTAACAAATACTGCTTTAAAATTGCAAAACCCGATGATTTAATTGCATGTTTCGAAAATATTTCAAACACAAATTTGGAAAATTTTTTTGACAGTTGGATTGAGGGAAAAGTGAAAATAATTGAAATGGAAACATGAAAAGATAACTAAAATATTAAAATAAATTTTCCGCTAATTTGTATTAACAGATTAGCGGAAAATTTTTTCATTTTTTTCAACTTTAACTTTTTTGTAGCATATCTTGATTTATGGGGGTGTGGAAATTGAGTTATTTTATTGAGTTTTCTGATAAGAGAAATACATATATTTTCAATAAATTGCAAGAGCAAGGTAAGGATGTTTTTAAGTTTGATTTTAACAATGTTGTGCTGTTAAAGAAAAAAGATAAGCTTCTTTTTTCACCAGCAAAAAAGTTGACCGAAGAAGAAGTTTCTTCTTTGCCTTCAAAAATTACCATTTTAGGAGGAGTTCAAAAACCTGAAATTTTAAGCATTTTAAAAGAGAAAAAAATTGAGTATGTTAATTTAATGAAAGATGAGGAATTTGTTGTTAAAAATGCAATGCTTACTGCTGAAGGAGTTTTGGCGTTAATTATTTCTGCAACTCAAAAAAGTATTTTTGAGAATAAAATTTTAATTCTTGGTAGTGGAAGATGTGGAAAATCATTAATGCATCTTTTATTGCGTTTACAACTTGATTTTTCAGTTGTAACTTTTAATATTAAAAAAATTCCCGAAAATCAATATTTTCAAAAAGAGGTAATTTTAGCAAAGTATATGTTCCCTCACTTGCACGAATTTGATGTGATTGTCAACACTGCACCTTTAAAGGTTTTTGAAGATGAGCAATTAGATTACATTAAAGTTGGAACAACAATAATTGAAGTTGCATCTGTCAATTGTTTAAACAAAGAACTTGCAATTTCAAAAGGAATTAATTACATACTTGCTCCTGCTTTGCCACAAGTTTATTCATTTGAAAGTGCAGGGGAGTTGGTTTTGAAAATATTACAAAATGTTGAAAAGAAAGAATGAAGTAAGAAAAATTAATTAAGAAAAAAATTTTAAAGTAATGAGGATAAAATTATGAAAACTATAGGATTTTGTATAACGGGCTCGTTTTGCACCTTTGAAATTGTTTTAAAGGAAATGGAAAAATTAGTTAAAGATTACAACATCATTCCAATTTTTTCCTTTAATACAGCCCTACTCGACACCCGCTTTTTTAAAGCAAAAGATTTTAGGGCAAAGGTAAAAGAAATTACGGGTAAGGAGCCTGTTGACACACTTGTTACAGCTGAACCACTTGGGCCCAGTGGATTAATTGATATTATGGTCGTTGCACCTTGCACAGGAAATACTCTTGCAAAACTTGCAAATGCTGTGACAGATACACCCGTTTTAATGGCAGTAAAATCACATTTACGAAACAATAAACCGATTGTCATTGCACTCTCGACTAATGATGCTTTGGGATTAAATATGGTAAATTTAGGTAAACTTATGCATTCCAAAAATATTTTCTTTGTTCCTTTAGGACAGGATAATGCCGAGAAAAAACCAAATTCAATTATTGCTGATTATGGTAAAATTCAAGAAACAATTGAAAATGCAATTGTAGGAAAACAAATTCAACCTCTTTTAATTGTATATAATGCACATTAAAAATATTTTGGGCGTTCAATCTCAAAATTTTCACTCTATTGAACACTAAAATTGCAAAAAAATTATAAAGTTTACAAAGTAAACTTGTCTAAAGTGCTTTTACAATAACATAAAAAATTATCATTTCTAAACAAAATACTTTGTTAAAACTGATTTACTAACATCACTTACTTTCCATAGATTGGTTCGAAATAAATAAGTGGAATAAACATTCGTATGCAATATAGAGCTTTCACGCACGCGTCTTTCCCAAACTAGGTCAAAAGTCTGCTCGGTTGTTGAAAATAGTCTGTGAACTTTGTATTTAACTGTTACTGTCATTGTATCATCAATTTCGCTTTTTAAAAGTATTATTGATGATTTAAAAGTGTAGGCATTAAATTCATCGTAAAACTGGTCCAAAAGTACTCTGTCGGTTTTTTCGATATCTCCCCACTTAATACTGACTAAATCTTCTTTTTTTATGTTATTAAAAATATGTTCGTAATTTTCTCCGCATCCAGCAAAAGAAATACTTACAAACAGGGCTATTAAAATTAAGGTTAATCCTTTAAAAAATTTTTTCACAAAACACCCTCTCTTATTATTATATACATTTTATGAAATTTTTTCAATAGGGGTTATTTTTTAAGTTGTACTTTTTTTTTATAACTTTATAAAAAAATAAGATGCTAGACACAAGAAGTGAAAAAGGCAGGAGTTACTTCACGTAAAGGACTGTCGTGAAGCGTTTGGAAGTAAACGCAGCAGCAAAAAATAAGTTAATTTTTTGCGTCCATGCTTTTTATCGACAGTCTGTTGGAACATGCAAAAGCAAAAATCCATATAAAATAATCAAGAGGTTACAAAATGAAACATTTTAATATTGCAGTTGTTGGCGCTACGGGACTTGTTGGTCGTAAAATGCTTGAAATTTTAGAAGAGGAAAAAATTTCGATTAAAAATTTATTCTTATTTGCTTCAGCAAGGAGTGATGGGAAAAAATTGCAGTTTGGTGAAAAATCTTTTGAGGTTGAGCAGTTAACCGAAAATAATGTAAAATTAAAAAAAATTGATTACGCACTTTTTTCGGCAGGAAGCGAAATTTCAAAAATTTACGCTCCAATTTTTGCATCTCAAGGGGCAGTTGTAATTGATAATTCAAGTTTTTGGCGAAATGATGACGATGTTCCTCTTGTTGTTCCTGAGGTTAATCCTCAAGATGCTTTTAATCATAAAAACATTATTGCAAATCCTAATTGCTCAACAATTCAAGCTGTTGTTGCACTTGCTCCATTGCACAAAGTTTACGGGATTGAAAGAGTGATTTATTCAACTTATCAATCTGTTTCAGGAGCGGGCAAAAGTGGAATTGATGATTTAATTGAAGGAGAGAAAGGATTTCCTCCAAAAAAATTCATTAAACCAATTTTTAGAAATTTAATTCCTCATATTGATGTTTTTTTGCCCAACAATTACACAAAAGAAGAAATGAAAATGGTGAGCGAAACTAGAAAAATTCTAGGGGATAAAAATTTGAAAATAACGGCAACCTGTGTGCGTGTTCCTGTTCTTTTTGGACATAGTGAAAGTATTAATGTTACTTTTAAAAAACCATTTTTACTTTCTGATGTGAAAAATATATTGAACAAAGCAAAAGGAATTGTTGTAATTGATGACCCTAGTAAAAACGAATATCCTTTTCCATTAATGTGTCAAAATACTAATGAGGTCTATGTTGGACGACTTCGAATTGATGAAAGTGCTAATAATTCACTTAATATGTGGGTTGTTGCTGATAATATTAGAAAAGGTGCAGCAACAAATGCAGTTCAGATTCTTAAACTTTTAATACAGGCTAATAATTAAATATATATCAAATTTAATAATTTTAAGAAAAAAAGAAAAGCAATTTATTGCTCCACTTTTTCTATATATTTTTTTAAACACTTAATTCACAACTATTTTTATTTTACAAAAAAATTTTAATTTGGTATATATAAAATATATAGTAATAACATAAAAATATTAATGGAGATTTTAAATGGATACTAAAAAAGAAGAAATATGTTGTCCACCTTTTGACCTCAAACCATGGGATGACAAAATTTTAAATTGGCAAAACAAAAAATTTATTACAGGAAAAATTCGCACTTTTTTTTACATACCTTTAAATTTTGGAAAAACAATTATAAATCTTATTAAAAAAGCGGAAGCGTCAAAAGCACAAATTGAAAGCGCTTTGGGATTAACTGAACACACTTCAAAATGGAGTATGAATTTGCTTTTAGGCGTTGATAAAAAAGTTGAAGGTGCTAATAATATTGTCTTAAATGGAAAATTTTATAGTAAAGTTTATGAAGGTTCGTATAGTAATATTGGAAAATGGATAAAGGATTTTGAACAGCTTTCAACTAAAAAAAATTATAAAATAAAAAAATTGTTTACCTCATTTACAACTTGTCCTAAATGCGCAAAAAAATATGGTAAAAATTATGTAATTTTAATTGGTGAAATTGCTTAAAATTAAGGAATTGAGAAATTTACTCTGCTTCAATATTAGTGCGAGTAGTTAGTTATTTGTAATCAGTGTAATATTTTTAATTAAGTTAGTTTTATATTTTTAACTACACTTTTTTACTCTTGTTTAACTTTCGCATTCTTGGAAAGATAAGTATTATTTTACGTATATGAAACAAACTAAAAGCATGAAAAAATTATATTTTGGATTGCTTTTTTTAATTTTGTTAATTTCTGCTTTTTTATTTAATATTGAAGAAAAGCATGTAATATATGCTCAAACTTCGCCAGTAAAAGAAATAAATTACGTTGTTTATGATGAATACGATAATTTCGTTTTTGAGCGAACTGATGTTTCATTAGGAGACAAAATAATTGATAAACAATTTAATGAGTTTGAAGTTTATTTGGTTGATGAAAGTGCCCATATTGCAAAAGTTAGATTTTTAAGAAAACTTAAAAAACCTTTTGTTACAAAAAAAACATTAAATCCTATATCCTCGACTGAAACAAAAAAGAAAATTGCTCTTTATATGACTCACAATGACGAAAGTTACTTAAATGGAGATGGTTTTTCAAGCATTTACGGGGCAGGTGGAATTCATGACATTGCAAAACTATTAGCAAATGAATTCGAAAAAAAAGGTATTGAGGTAAGTGTTGATGAAACGCTTCATATACCACATGATTCTTATGCTTACAATCGAAGCTGCATTACAGCAAAAAGACTTTTAAAAGAAAATCCTAATGCAATCTTTGATATACATCGTGATGGTGTTAAACGAAGTAATTATGTTAAATGGTATGAAGATGTTGAACATTGTCAGGTTAGAATTGTTGTTGGACAAGCAAATCCAAACAAAGAGACTAACTTGCAATTTGCTCTTTACTTAATGAGTGTTGCAGAAACAGTTTGTCCCTGGCTTTTTACAGACGTTTATTTTGCATCGGGTCATTACAATCAAGGACTTTATTCAAAAGCACTTTTGTTTGAAATGGGAACTCATACAATTGAAAAAGATTTAGTAAAATTAACAGTTCCTTATCTCGCCGAAGTAATTGATACAACACTTTTTGAAACTATTGTTGATGAGGAAAGTGGAGATTTAAAAATTGGCAATACTTTGCCAAGTGATAACACTGTTGATGTGGTTTTAGATTCATTAGAAGAAAATCAACTTCCAACAATTATTTTAATAGTTTTATTTTCAGGCATAACACTTACTTTCGTTACAATTTATGTTATTCAATTAAGAAAAAAATCTAAAGTTAAAAAAGATATTTTAAATGCTTAAAATCATTTTGTTGAGAGTGAAAAACAAATTACAAATAACAAAATACAAATAGATAAAAGTTGAGAATTGAGTGGAGAGTTAGGGATTTTTTGTCCTTTTGTAGTTTATGCTCTTTATAATATAAAAAATTTTTTAATTATTGTTTATTTGTGATTTTAGGTATTTTGTGCTAAAATTTTTGCAAAGGAAAAATATAATGTCAAAAATTCTTTTAACAGGTATTAAACCGACAGGAACACCACATTTAGGAAATTTTTTGGGGGCAATTTCTCCTTCAATAAATTTTTCAAAAAAAAGTGATTGCATTTGTTTTTATTTTATTGCTGATTATCATTCACTAACAACCCAAAAAAACAAAGAAAAATTAAAACAATACATTTTAGAAGTGGCATGTTCGTGGCTTGCTTGCGGGCTTGATGAGCAAGTTAAAAAAAATGTTTGTTTTTATAGACAATCCGATATTACGGAAATTTTTGAATTAACAACAATATTATCAAACATCACGCCCAAAGGACTTTTGAACCGTGCACATGCTTATAAAGCATTAATTGAACAAAACCGACAAGAAGGAATTGATGAAGATAGTAATGTTAATATGGGACTTTATACCTATCCTTTATTGATGGCGGCGGATATATTAATTATGAACACTGATTTTGTACCTGTTGGAATCGACCAAAAGCAGCATGTTGAAATTGCACGTGATATTGCTGATTACTTTAATAAAACTTATGGTAAGACTTTAAAACTTCCAAAAGAAAGCATTGATGAAAAAGTGGCATTAATTCGTGGACTTGATGGGCGTAAAATGAGTAAAAGCTATAATAACACCATTCCACTTTTTTGTGATGAAAAAACTCTTCAAAAATTAATTGGTCAAATTAAAACTGACAGTTCGGGAATAAATGAACCTAAAGACACAAATTCGGTAATTTTTGAATATTATTCTAATTTTGCCAGTTCAAAACAAATTGATGAATTTAAAAAACTTTTTGAAGAGGGAATTTCTTGGGCTGATGCGAAGAAAAAACTTTTTGAACTTTTAAATTCTAAACTAAGCAAAATGAAAGAAAAGTATGATTATTATATGGAAAACCCTGAAATTGTAATGCAGATTTTAAAAGAAGGGGGCGAAAAAGTCCGCCCGATTGCAAAGAAAATCTTAACTGAAGTAAAAAAAGCTATTGGGATAAGTTAATTTTGGAAAAAGATAAGATAGAAATAAATTTTGATTTTACAACAGACACTCCTCAATTTTGGGAAAATTATTGGAAAAATGAAATTGGAGGCGTTTTTGTTGACCCAGATACGGAAAGTAAAACACTAAAAAAATATCATAAGCTTATTTGGAGTAAACAATTACCCAATGGCGATTTTATGAATTTAATTGAAGGGCATGGTGCAAATTATTTAACATGGAAAAATTTTAGTTTTGGTAGTGATTCAATAATCACTAGTTTTAGATATAAAAAATATAAATTAATGATAAAACAGTTAATGGAATTTTTGCCTGATTATAAAAAATTTATGGAAGATTACACAAGAAAGTCATATACAATTGGTGGCTCAATAATTTTCCCTAAAATAAAAGGTAGTATAAATCAAATAAGAGGCTTTAACCCATTTATAAAAGATAGATTTGATTTAACGCTAGAATGTATTAGAAAATATTATAATAAAGAAACATCTCCTCTCTATGAAACTTTATTAAAAAATAAAGATTTCTTTGATTTGTTTGTTGATTTCAGGGGTTATGTAAATTATTTCTACCTACAAGATTTAGTAAATGATGATTACACTAGTATAAAATTTTGGTTAGGTAATGGTTTTTTTGAAAAAAATCCATTTCCTAAGACAGTTGAGGAATATTTGTTATGGATAAATAGGCAATTGGAGTTTGTGAAAAAAAGAAATGAAAGAATTTATAAATCATTAAATATAATTAAATAAAAAGACATTAATTTGGCTCATTTTATTTTTTTATTATGATAACATTAATTTAAAATAAAAAATTTTAATTAATTTCTTTCACATTTTACACTGCAATACTTAATGTAAGAATTAACATGAATTATGACAAAAAAAATCAAAAAATATTTTAAAAAACCGGTTGACAAAGGGTTTTTAATATGTTAATATAACTGCACCCATCATAAGATGGGTTAAGAACTATGAAAATTGAATAGATAGCAAAGGTTTTTAATAGTGCGATTTTTTAGTTCACGACTAAAAATAAATAACCTGTTAATTTTTTTAAAATTAACTTGTAACGTACAAAAAAAATAACTTTTACAAGTCAGTTAAAAGTTTTTGAGTACGGTTCAATTTTAACGAAATTGCGTAAAGCAATTTATAAATAACGTTAGAGTTTGATCCTGGCTCAGGACAAACGCTGGCGGCGTGCTTAATACATGCAAGTCGAACGGAGTTATTGGCACAAAGCAGATTTAAAGGATTAAATTGCAATGGAGTTTTGCTCCTTGCAATGACGTTTCAAAACAATCTTCTTTGTGCCGATAATTCAGTGGCGGACGGGTGAGTAACGCGTGAGTAACCTGCCTATTACTGGGGAATAACATTTAGAAATAAGTGCTAATACCGCATATGACCACAACTCGGCATCGAGAAGGGGTGAAAGATTTATCGGTAATAGATGGGCTTGCGTTTCATTAGCTAGTTGGTATGGGTAATGGCCTACCAAGGCGACGATGAATAGCCGACCTGAGAGGGTATACGGCCACACTGGAACTGAGATACGGTCCAGACTCCTACGGGAGGCAGCAGTTAGGAATATTGGGCAATGGAGGAAACTCTGACCCAGCAACGCCGCGTGAAGGATGAAGGTTTTCGGATT
>CAZKOT010000030.1:2741-15614 GCA_964554475.1 uncultured Christensenella sp. | reverse complement strand
CTAGAATGCAAAGCATTCGTGTCCGCGTTAAAAAATTTTATTGTCTCTCATTTTTCTTTTTATTTAAAATAATATATTTCATAAAAAACGGAGCGAAAATTTTTTAAGGTTGGATTTTATTCAACCAAAAAAATTTGAGCGAATACCTTAATTAAAAAGTGAGCCGAACTGGTTTAAATTGCTTCGCAATTTAAACCAACAAAATGCGATAGCATTTTAGGTCAAACGAAGTTTGACCGTGTGAGGGTATGAGAGAAAAGAAAATTTTAGCGGCTAGAATGCAAAGCATTCGTGTCCGCGTTAAAAAATTTTATTGTCTCTCATTTTTAAAAAATATTTTTTTCTTTTAATTTTTCTTTTATAATTGCAAGCGCTTTTGTTTCTAAACGTGATATGTAAGACCTTGAAATTCCTAATTTATTTGCAATTTCACGTTGAGTTAAAACTGGATTATTATCCAACCCATAACGAAAACGCAAAATTTCAGCTTCTCGCTCCGAAAGAGTTTCTTTTATTAGTTGTTTAATTTGTGAGCTTAGAATGTTATTTGAAACCATATCAACAATTGTTTCTTCGTCAATGTCTGAAATTATATCCATTAATTCAATATCATTACCATCTTTATCGTTTCCTAAATTGTCTTGAATTGAAATAATTTTTGTATGCTTTTTATTAAGTCGTAAAAGCATTAAGATTTCATTTTCAATACATCGTGCTGCATAGGTAGAAAGTTGTGTTCCCTTTCCATATTTAAAAGTGTTTATTGCTTTAATTAAACCTATTGAACCAGCTGAAATTAAATCATCCGCTTCGCCCGAACCTGAATATTTTTTTACTATATGAGCAACAAGTCTTAAATTATGGTTTATTAATTTATCTTTTGATGCGGTATCACCTTTTTTAAAGTTTTCATAGCATTGCCTTTCTTCTTCAGGAGTAAGAGGTTTGGGAAAACCTGATGAATTATTGACAAATGATGAGAACAAAAGAATTTTGTTCATAAAAGCAATAAAACTTTCAAAAATCATAATATACCTCAATGGTATATATATGCCAAAATAATAATTAATTTGACAAAAACAGACAATACAAAATTTTAAAAAAATATAGTCGTTATCGGGACAAAAAAAATTATTAAAACTCAAAATATTGTTTCAAAAAACAGCAAAGTAGGACTTAATTAAAAATTACCTTTTAATTGCAGTTAATATTCGAATTAAAACTTTTAAAAATTCGTTTTTTAAAAATTTGATTATCACGAAAAAAATTACTTTGTTTTATATATTTTTTTATTTCTTTTTAATTAAACCTCTAATAAAATTAATTATTTGATTTGTTGTAAAGCCAAAAAAATTTGCAACATCGGCAGATTTTCCACTCTTTCCGTACACTTCATCAATATTTAAAATATTTTTTGTGAATTTATGCCAATAATAATCATTTGATGCTTCAACAGCAATAACAATCGAACCTTTAGGTACTATAGGTTTTTTAAGTTTTTCATACAAATCAACAGATGGAAAACTAATAATTTCAACCGGAATGTCTTCCTTGTTTAAAAGTTTTTTTGCATTAACAACAAGTTCGACTTCGCTACCACTTGCCAAAAATGTAATAATTGGGTCAGGGTCTGATTCTAAAACATATGCTCCTTTTGATGCCTCTCCTTCTTTGCCCACAGCAAGAATTGGAAGAGATTGACGTGCATAAAGAAAAGCACACGGTTGACGTGTTTTTAATGCCACATCAAAACAATCAATTAATTCAATAGGATCACAGGGTCTAAAAACAAGTAAATTTGGAACCGCTCGAAGCTGGGTAATTTGTTCAACGGGCTGATGTGTAGGTCCGTCCTCACCAACAAAAATACTGTCATGGGAGAAAAAATACCAAACGGGTAAATTCATCATTGCACTCATACGAATTGCAGGCATCATATAATTAGAAAAAACTAAAAAGGTTGAACAAAAAGTTCGAGTTCCGTCAAATAATGTAATTCCATTACAAATTGCCGCCATAGCATGTTCACGCACTCCAAAATATATATTTTTTCCACTAAAATCTTCAGAAGTAATGTCTTTTCCGCCTTCAATGTAAGTTTTTGTGGAACAAACCAAATCGGCACTGCCACCAATTAAACTAGGTATTTTGCTTGCAATTTCATTTAATATTTTTTTATTTGCTTCACGAGGATTAATTCTTCCTTTTTCTTCACTAAAGATTTTATACATTTTTTCTTTTGTAAATTTTCCTTCTTGAGTGTATGCTTCAAAAATTCTAAAAAGTTCAGGATGAGTTGTTTTATACAAAATCAAATTCTGAGTCCACTCTTCAATAATACGATTATTTGCATCTGTTGAAAGACGACAAAATTTCAAAATTGAATTTGGAATAAACATATTTGTTGTTATGCCTAATTTTTCCTTAAGTTTTAAAAATTCCGCATCTGTTAATTCCATACCATGAATTTTATGGTCGTTTTCTCGCTCACTTTTATAGCCAATTTTTGTTTTAAAAATCACAATAACTGGTTTTTGAGTTTCTTTTTTTGCCTTTCCAATTGCCTTTGTAACAGATTCATAATCATTACCATTATTAACAAAAATTGTTTTCCAACCCTGTGCTTCAAATTTTTTCACAATGTCTTCATCATTAGAAAGATTTAGTTTTCCGTCTGCAGTGATGTTATTATAATCATAAAGTAAAATCAAATTGTTCAATTTTAGATGACCTGCAAGAGAAATTGCTTCTAAAGCAACACCTTCCATTAAATCTCCATCACCAACAAAGCAATAAGTTTTGTTATCAAAAATATTAAATTCCAAAACATTAAATAATTTTGCATAATGCTTTGATGCAATTGCCATTCCAACAGCATTTGCTACACCTTGACCAAGCGGACCAGTTGTACACTCAATACCCCTTATTAGTTTTAGTTCAGGATGTCCTGATGTTTTTGAATTGAGTTGACGAAAATTTTCTAAATCTTCCAAACTCACATTAAAACCAAAAACATGAAGAAGTGTATAATAAAGAGCGCTTGCATGACCTGCAGAAAGAACAAATCTATCACGGTTAACATGCTCCCCTCTCGTATCGAAAAGATAATGATCTTTGAACAGAGCAAATAAAATAGCTGATGCACCAAGTGCAACTCCTGTATGCCCACTGTCTGCTTTCACAATTATTTCAGCTGAAATTGCTTGAACATAGTTTATAGCTTTTTGTGTTAAATCCATTTTGAAACCCCTATTTTTAGTTTAATAAATGTACATAAAATATAACGATAATTAATGTTTGATATGTTGAGTATCACTGACGCTCCAAAACCAACTTCACTGGATAATTATTTTTTTTAATGCTTAATAATTCCTAAATTTTTTTGTTTATTTTCGCTTATATCTTCATGTGTAATTCTAGATTGCAACATCTTTTAAATATTTAATAATTTCTTTCAATGCTTTATTATGATGCCTTCCTCTTAAAGAAATAATACACTCACAATTATCGGTTAAAAATTTGTCTCTGTCAATGTAAGCTATTTTATTGATGATGTTAGAATTTTCTTGTTCAAAAAATGATTTGGGAAATTTGATGTAAAAAGTATATGCTTTAGGTGAAAATTTTTTATAATTTCCGTTTGAAACATATAAATCATAACTCATTAAAACAACTGTATTTTCATAACCGGTAACCGAATCAATAAGCTTACTTTCAAGTTTTTTGAGATAATCAATACCGCATTTTAAAATAACTTCATCTTTTTGAGCAATTTCAAATTCATAAAGTTGTGAAACATCTAAAAAATACATTCCGAGTTTTTCACAAATTAAAGTCGCAACTACCCCATTAAACTTTTCCATCAGACCAGTAATGACGATTAAAGATTTACTCACAAGTAAAGTTTAACATAAAAACGTTAAAATTACCACCGTTTTTATGTGATTATTCTTTTCAAGTATCAAAGCATCAATAAAAATTATTAAACATAAAAAAGCATACTACTTTAAATACATTTATTTTAAGAAAAATATTTTTATTTATAAAAGACATTATTGAAAACACAAAAATAAAAAAAGGCAATGGAATTTTTTTGAAATCCATTACCTTTTATTTTTAAGAGATATTATACATTTGAGTAAAATCCGATGTAAAGTGTAATTTCATATGTGAAACCAAAAACATCAAAAGTTTGGGTATAAGAATAAAAATTTGAAAAATTTTGATTATTGAAGTCTGCTTCTGCATGTTCAATATCATAATAAATTTGTTTTATATTTTCAGGATCAAATTCAGGAGTTTTAAAAATTTCAGTAAGAGAAGTGTCTACAAATGTTCCGTCAACACATTTTATGCTTATAGAATAATCTGATAAGTCATAATCGTTAGCATCGAGCATTAATAATTGACTATCGGATGGATTTGAAAATCTTACTGAAATATCAAATGGATTTTCTATATCGTAAACAATAAACAAAACATTTGCTGGAACACCTTTATAAGTTATTGTCGCAGTTTGAAGTCCGGCTTGAGCTAAATTTAATCCTGAAATTTCCAAATCTGGATTTGTTCCAAATTCTGAAAAATAAACTTTAATTCCAGCTTCAGCACCATGACTTGTATCATATTCTAAATAATATTCGGTTAATGATGCTAATGATGAAATTTGAGAACCTTTTTCAATAACAACATAGTCCACATCATAGTTTGCTCCTATTGAATAGAACTTAACAGGAACAGAAGGTTCAGAAGTTTCAAATACTTCATAAAAAATCTTACAAGTTAAAGTTCCAAGATTTTGCTCGGGATCAACATTATCATCAGTAAAAGTTACAGTAACAAATTTTTTCCCAACAGTTGATGAATCAAAACCAGTAATAGTAATTCTTGAAGAATCATTTAAATCAATAGTGTCTCTTACATTAAACATTGCATCCATTAAGTAAACATAATTCTCATAAAAATCATTAGTAGTATCAAAAATCGATGAATATTTTTCAACATAATAATATGGTTGAAAAAGATTTGAAACTAATTTTGTTGTTTCTTTTGAATTGCCAATGCGTATTTTGAGGTTAATACTATTTCCTCCAATTAATGTTAATTTCGCATTGTATAATCCTGCGGTGTTAAAATCAACTCCTGTTAAAGAATGAACTTTATCATAAAAATAATAACCAATAAATTCTATAAGATTACCATTTGGTGACATTTGATAAAATGCAATTGCATTAATTGCATCATATTCTGAAGTGCCTATTTCAAAAAAATAATCATAGCCAAATGGGGAATATGAGAGTAATAAAAAAGGATCTATCAATTGTAGAGTATTCACAATTTCATATGTTTCAATTGTTTGACCAGGAGCTGTTAATGTAACAACTTGTTCTTCTTCCATTAATACAAAGCTTGCAAATCTTTCATTAATATTTAAATTAAGAAATATTTGAAAATATTTTTGAATATTTTCTTCAGGAATTATTTCATTAAATATTTTTTCATTTGTTAAAATGCCAAAATTATATTCTTGTTCAGTAAAATTTGATATTGCTAAAGAATAATCATCTCCGCTTTTTGTATATGTCCCAGAAGCAACATATCTTGTTTCAGATCTTAATTCATACATTTCCAATTCAAACTCATCATTTTGTATATACAATTGCAAATCAAACGTATTATCATTAGGATCAAGAATTAATTGAGATCCATTAAATGCGGGGTCAGATTGCTGGTAAGTGTACACAATTTGTGCTAGTGGAATATCATCTCCTTCTCCACTATCCTGAGGTTCTTGCCCACATGATACTAGTAAAACTGAAGAGACGACTAGTAGTAAGCATATTAAAATTGAACTAAAAAATTTTTTCATTATGTTCTCCTTAATAAAATATTTTATAAAAAAAATTAAATAACCACAATTTGTATGTATAAAATTTCTAAAGTTAGTTTACATTATTCAATCTGAGAATGTCCATCAAATGATTAATAATTTTTTATATTTATTATTATTTATAAAAAATCAATTAATATTTATATTTTTTTAAATAAAAAACTGTTAATTTTATTTAAAAAAATACTAATTTTAACATAATTTTCAAAAATCAACTCCAACTTAAAACAAAATATTTATATTGTTTAAATTTTACAAAAACATCTAATCTTTCAGTAATTAATACTCACAGTTATTTAAATTTCTTTCTAATTAAGCCCTTCTCTTTCCCGTTTTCACTCGGCACATAATAAATTTTGTCTTTTAATTTTTCGGGCATATATTGTTGCTTGACATATCCACCATAATCATGAGGATATTTATATTTTACACTGTTCTTATCATTTGTGCTAGGATGATTTAAAAGATGATGTAAAAAATTGTCATCACGAACATTTTCAGCATCCTCTTTCGCCATGCCGAGTGCTTTTACAACAGAATTTGATTTTTCCGCTTCACAAGCATAAATAATTGCATGGGAAAGGGGAATTAATCCTTCGGGGACACCCATTTTTTCAATTGCATACATTGCGCTTGTTGCAAGAAGTAGTGCGTTACTGTCCGCCATTCCAATATCTTCACTTGTATGTGCAACTAAACGTCGAGCAATAATTAATGGGTCAACTCCAGCTAAAATAAGACGTTGGGAGTAATACAAAGCCGCTTCTGTATCACTTCCTCTAATACTCTTACAAAAAGAACTTAATATGTCATAATAAGCATTTTCATCAATACTTAATGCTTTTTTTTGAATAGAATTTTGTGCAGCATCAAGGTCAATAACAATTTTTTTATTTTTATTAAGCGGAGTTGTTTTTGCTGCAAGTTCCAAAGCATTATATGCCATTCGAACATCTCCTCCTGCTGCCCAAGCAATATGTTTAAAAGCCTCGTCTGTTACTTCAAGCGGAAGTCCACCCAAACCTCTTTCGCTTTCATTTGTTGCAAATTTTAATTTTTTTAAGATGTCTATTTCACTCAAAGAAGTAAATTCAAAAACACGACAACGGGAAACAATAGCACGTGTCATTGAAGTAAACGGATTTTCAGTTGTAGAACCAATAAAAACAATACTTCCATCTTCAATAGCAGCCAAAACACAATCACTTTGAGCTTTATTCCAACGATGACATTCGTCAAGTAAAAGATAAGTTTGTGTGCCAAACATTGCTTTTTGACTTCTTGCCAAGTCAATAATTGCTTTTGCATCAGCAACTCCGCTTGAAACTGCATTAAGCTTTTTAAATTCACCTTTTAATTGATTTGCAATAATATGTGCAAGTGTCGTTTTGCCTGTTCCTGGAGGACCATAAAAAATGCAACTTCCAACTTCACCGGCTTCAATTGCTCGGCGAAGTAATTTTCCTTTTCCAACTATGTGTTCCTGCCCTACAAATTCGTCTAAATTTTTTGGACGCATTCTTTCAGCAAGAGGTATTTTTTCCATTCTTCACCTTTTAAAGAAATTATAATAACTAATCATCTAAAAACACAAAAATGCAAATTAAATTTTTTAATTTCAAATAACTATTATACAAACTCCTAATATTTTCAAAATAAAAGAATTAATAAATAATACAATACAAAACTAAAACCACTATAATTGTAATAAAAAACATTAATATATCAAAGGAAAAATTAGCATTAAAAAAAGTTATTGAGATTCACAATAACTTTTTATTAAAATAAATCAAATTATTAGTATGCAAAAATAATGCTTGCGGAAGGATTTTCATTTAATGAAACTTCATAATAAATTATGCTTTTCAAAGACTTGTTAGAATTTAATTCAACAACTGCTCTAGAAATTGTTCCCGGATCAAGTCCTTCATCAGGATTAACAAAAGTTATGTCAAATGTATTATCAACAAGATTAACCTCGTCATAATTAACTGCATTAAAATTTTCATAAAACATGCTCATTTGAAATTGTAAACCAAAAAAAACACCATTATATTCTGAATCTGGGTCTGTTGGTTCGTAGTTTATAAATTCTTCAATATTGTCTAAAACATTTTCAATCGCACTCCATTCGTCAGTAGTTGCAATAAATGTTTCTTCAGCAAAAACATTATTTAAATCAGGATGTTCGGTAGGATTTTCAGTTTCTCCATAAAAGTAAGACAAAACTGTTCCTTCTTTTTTTATTGCAATATATTGACCATCATTTTCTTCTCCTCCAAAAGAAATTAGTGATATTGCAAATCTAGAATTAGGCTTAATGTTTTCTAATGTTGAATTCATAATAATTTGAGCACTCAACTCTACCTCATTACTCCCCCAACATCCTGCCAAAGCTAATGGCAAACAAAGAGCAACCAAAATAAAAGCAAATTTTAAAACTTTTTTCATTTTCCTCTCCTTTTAATAATTTTTTTAAAACAAATTATTATAACATATTAAACAATTTTTTAAAACGAACTTGTTACTGAAACTCTAAAAAAAGTGACTAAATCGAAATTTTTTATTTTCAAATATTATTATAACATTAATTTTAAAAAAAATTCATTTGTTAACCAACATAATGACTGCAAAGCGTATAATTTCAAATAAATTAATCTACAAAAAAAATCCCTACTTGACATTTTTTTCTTTTTAAACTATAATAAAGATGAATTCATAAAAAAAAATCTTTTTAAAAATTGGAGATTGTTGTGAATTGTTTTATAGTAAATGATGATGAAAGTATTCATAATATAAATTTTTCTATTGTAGAAAAAGAATTAATTAAATTTAGAAAAATTCAATTAATTGAATTAATTGTAAAACTATTTCCAAATGCTAAAGAAATATATCTCAATAGAGTAATAATCTCTTCACATTCTCATAAATTTTTTTTAACACCAAAAAAACTTGTTGCTTCCTACAACCCTAACGAACACTTATTTAAAAATGATTTCATAACTGACAAACAACTAGTTCAAAATCATGAAATCCAAAATTTTTATTTAAACATTGTTTATTCATCCTTAAAAAAATCTTTTAGAACTTCTCCTGATAAATTAAAAGAATTTTTAGATTTACATCCAAATCACGAATTTACCGAAAATCCAAAATCAAAACTCAATAATATTAAAATTGAAGAAAATTTACTTTCACTTTGTCATTAAAATAAAGGAAAAAAAATGAGAGAAATATTTTTTAAATTTTCACAAAAAGATGAAAAAACAAAAGAAAAAAAATTAAATGGAATAGTATTTTCAATTCCTAAAATTTCATTATTTTCTCAAATTAATGAAAATTCACTAAAAGAATTATTGAAAAAATTATTTCCTTATGCAAATGAAATTGAAAAAATTGATTCGCTTCCGTTTCCTACATGTGATTTTTATCATCATTTTTTGTTTTATGTTAAAAAGCTTATGCCCGTTTTTGACGAAGAATCAGAATATATTTTAGACAAAAAATTAACTGATGACAAAAATATCCAAAAATTTTATTTAAATTTAATTGAAAATTCATTAGAAAAAGAATCAAAAAAATTATTTTTTCAATTTAATTCTAATTTTGAACTATAACAAAAAAGTAATTAAAAAAAACAAGAGGAAAATTTATTTTTTCCTCTTTTGTTTATAACATATTCCAATTAATGAAGATTTTTTACTTTCCCAAATTATAAAAAGATTTAATTCCGTCATATTTAGAAGCAACATCAAGTTCAGCTTCAATGTTTAAAAGACGGTTATACTTTGCAATCCTGTCCGTTCTACTCATTGAACCCGTTTTAATTTGACCTGCATTTGTTGCAACAGCAATATCGGCAATTGTTGTGTCTTCTGTTTCCCCACTTCTATGAGATACAACGGCAGTATATCCTGCACGTTTTGCCATTTCAATGCAATCAAGAGTTTCGGTAAGCGTTCCTATTTGATTAACTTTGATTAAAATTGAATTGCAAAGTTTTTGTTCAATACCTTTTTTCAAACGTTTTGTGTTTGTAACAAAAAAATCATCTCCCATAATTTGAATACGCTCACCTAAACGTTTTGTGAAAAGTTTGTATCCTTCCCAATCATTTTGGTCTAGTCCATCTTCAATAGAAATAATAGGAAATTCATTAACTAAACTATTGTAAAAATCAATTAATTCTGCTGTTGTCAAACTTCGTTTTTCACCTTTAAGTTCGTATTTTCCCGTTTTCTCATCATAAAATTCTGATGCAGCAACATCAATAGCAAGAAAAATATCTCGTCCAGCTTTAAAACCCGCCGCCGCGATTGCTTCCATAATCACTTCAACAGCTTCCCTGTTTGACTTCAAATTTGGAGCAAAACCACCTTCATCACCGACTGCAGTGTTATAGCCTTTTGTTTTTAAAACTTTTTTAAGATTATGAAAAACTTCAGCTCCCATTCTAATTGCTTCTTTGAAAGTTGGAGCACCAACGGGCATAATCATAAATTCTTGGAAATCAACCGAGTTATCAGCATGTGCTCCACCATTTAAAATATTCATCATTGGAGTTGGAAGTTGTTTTGCATTAACTCCACCTAAATAACTGTATAGTGGTAAATCAAAATAGTTAGCTGCTGCATGCGCAACCGCTAAAGAAACACCCAAAATTGCGTTTGCTCCTAATTTCGCCTTATTTTCTGTTCCGTCAAGTTCAATCATAAATTTATCAATAGCGACTTGTTCTGTAACTGAAAATTCATTTTCTATAATTGCGGGAGCAATTATTTGATTAACATTTTCAACAGCATTTAATACACCTTTTCCCATATAGCGTTTTTTGTCTCCGTCACGAAGTTCAATTGCTTCGTATTCTCCAGTTGATGCACCTGAAGGGACAATTGCTTTCCCGTAAGCACCCGATTCGGTCCAAACCTCGACTTGAACTGTTGGATTTCCTCTTGAATCAAGAACTTCCATTGCTAAAATATCTAAAATTACTGACATGATTTTTCTCCTTTTTATCTTTTATAGTGTTTTTAGTATAGCATTTTATATTTGTTTTGAAAATTAGTTTCTATTTTAGTATAAAACAATTTTCAAATATAAAACAAAATCTTATTTAATAACAAGATTAAATAATAGCCTATAGTTTTTTTTCTTTAAAATTATTAATAAAACTAATAAAATTACTAGCATCTGTAAATTTACGGTAAACGGAAGCAAAACGTATGTATGCAATTTCATCAATTGCTTTTAATTTTCCCATCACAAGTTCACCAATATCTGAAGATTTAACTTCACCTTTAAGCGTGTTTTGAATTTCTTTTTCAATTTCTTCAACCATTGTTTCAATTTGAGTTAAAGCAATTGGACGTTTTTCACATGCTTTAATAATTCCATTTTTAATTTTTGAAGGGTCAAAAACCTGTCTACCTTTGTCATTTTTAATCACTAAAATAGGTGTTGTCTCAATCGTTTCATATGTAGTAAATCTTTTTTCACATGCTAAACACTCTCGTCTTCTGCGAATTGTTTTATTACTAGAGCGTGAATCTAGAACTTTACTGTTTGAATAGGAACAAAAGGGGCACTTCATAAATTCTCCGTAAAACTACTAATCAATATTAAAAATACTTTTAAAAAAAATTATTTTATTATTTATATAAAAAAAAGATATGTATAATTAATATTATTTTTTAAGTAGGTCTTTTTGATAATACTATAAATGCTTAAAATTTGTCTAGTAAAATTATACTAAAAAAAATATTTGAAAAAATTTTTAACACTTTTTGTGTAAATTTTTTATTGAAAAGTTACTAATTTTTTTATTAATTAAGCTTTTTTTAAAAAATTTTTCAGCATATGAAAAAATTTTAATGTTTTTGATTGTCTAAATGAAAGCGTGAAAAAACCATATTTTATTTAAAAGACTACGCTTAAGTAAACAAAAAAGAAAACTTGAGTTATTCAGTAATTAATTTCAAGGTTATCCATAATTTTCATTTGCAATTTTTTTAATTGCTTTTATTAACGCTATTACTTCGCTAAAGGTATTAAAATAACTTACTGAAACTCGAACAATACCGCTTTTTAAAGTATTTAAAAATGTGTGCTTTAACGGTGCACAATGAAGTCCGCTTCGAACACAGATTCCAAATTTATCATTTAAAATTTGACCAACACATTCTGATTCCATTCCAAGAATATTAAATCCAATAACTCCATGTGAATTTTTAGGATGTGTATAAACAATAACATTATCAATTTTACGCAGTTCGAAGTTAATAAAAGTTGTTAAATCTTCAATTTTTAAAATAATATTATTAAAATTATTTCTAACAAAATCAACTCCTGCACCAAGTCCCAAAATATTTGGAGTTGGAATTGTTCCGCTTTCATAGCATTCGGGAGAGTTTTCAGGTTGAACAGGACTAAAAGATTCTGTTCCCGTTCCACCATACTTAATTGGCTTTAATTTAATTTTATCAGAAAATGCAAGTACACCAACGCCTTGCGCTGCATATAAACCTTTATGCGGAGCAATTGCAAGCATATCAATATTGCTTTTTTGCATGTCAATTTGAATATGTCCACAACTTTGTGCTCCATCAACTAAAAAAATAATATTTCTTTTTTCACACAATTGACCAATTGCTGAAATATCAGCAACCATTCCATCAACATTTGAAACATGATTAACACAAACTAAATAAGTATCAGGTTCAATATATTTTAAAATATCATCTTTTGTTAATATGTCATCCCTTTCTGGTTGTGCAATATTAAGAGTAATTTCTCCTTTGTTTTTTAAATAATGAAGCGGACGTAAAACTGAGTTATGATCATTTATTGTTGTAACAACATTACCACCTTTTTTTACGCTTCCCAAAATTGCAAGATTAAGTGCCTCAGTACAATTTGAAGTAAAGACAATGTTTTGAGATTTAGGAGCATTTAAAAATTCTCTAACTTTTTCACGGACTTCCATA
>CAZKOT010000030.1:0-2731 GCA_964554475.1 uncultured Christensenella sp. | reverse complement strand
CGAATGATCTGTGGTGATGCAAGTCAGGTACGCTGATGGCATTCCGGCATCAATTGAAAGGTTATGCCCACCTCTTCCAGGATTTGCAGAAAACCTTGTTAAACCCAAATTTATCGCCTTTATTACTTCTTTTGGCTTAATATGAGTTGTTGCACTATTATCAAAATATATCAAAGTTTAAAACTTCCTTTTTAACTTTTTTGCCACATATTCAATATAGTGAAATGGGGAAAAAAATGTGAAAGTTTTTTTTGTAAACTTTGCATGGGATAATGGTTTTGGAAACTTTTTTTCTCAATAAAAAAGGATGATAAAAAAATTGAAAAATTGTAGTTATATTTGTGATGTTAACAATATTCAAAATATTTTAGCGGTATTTCGCGCCCGAAGCGATACTTTAACATTTTCAAGCATTCTTCGTTCTTATGACATACCGTTACAAATAATAAACACGCCACGAACAATAAATGTTTCGTGTGGCATTTCCGTAAAATTTAATGCAAAATACTTAAACATAGCAAAAGAAATTTTAAATAGACGTAAATTTGATACCTTTGTTGGATTATATAATGATTAAACTCTAAATGTTCAAATAAAACATTAAATTTTTAAATAAAACATTAAATTTTTAAATAAAAAAAAATAAAATTTTTAAATAAAAAATATTTAGTAAAAAAAGCTGTGCAATAAAAAAAATCCTCTTACGAAGATTTTTTTTATTGCTATTTGGTGGAACTTCGGGGGTTTGAACCCCGGACCTACTGATTAAGAGTCAGCCGCTCTACCAACTGAGCTAAAGTTCCATAATTGTCTTGTACTTATTCATTAAATTAAAAATCTTAATAATTTATAAAGTTCATTCTTTATAGTCTAAAAAAACTTTGAAATTATAACATAAGTGTGTCAGTTTTGCAAGTTAAAAATATAAACAACTTACATATAAATGTATAAGAATTTTTAGTTTGGAAATTATATTTAAAAGTTGAATTTTTGAAATAAAAAAAATTCATTTTTCTACTTCCAACTTTTTTTCCATTTTGTCATTTAAAAATAATACAAATTCAAACTAAAAGTATGAGGAATAATATCGTGGCTAATAAAGTTGCTATTTGCGGAGTTAATACAAACAAACTACCCAAATTAAAAAATTTTGAACTTGAAGAGTTAATGCAAAAAGTTAAAAATGGTGACGAGTTTGCAAGAGAAGAATTTGTCGTTGCAAATTTACGTCTTGTTCTCTCAGTTGTTCAACGTTTTAGTGGTAAAAGAGAAAAGGCCGATGATATGTTTCAAGTCGGTTGTGTTGGACTAATGAAGGCAATTGATAATTTTAACACTGAATTAGGTGTTAGATTCTCAACTTATGCTGTTCCTATGATAATTGGCGAAATTAGACGTTTTTTGCGTGATAATAATTCAATTCGAGTTAGCAGAAGTCTTCGAGACATTGCTTATCGCTCACTTCAGGCAAGAGAAAAATTAACACGGGAACACAAGCGTGAACCTTCAATCGAGGAAATCGCATTTGAAATAGGTCTTCCATCATCAAGTGTTTCTTTTTCACTCGATGCAATTTCAGACACAATATCATTAAATCAACCCGTTTATAAGGACGGTGGAGATACTGTTCGAATTATGGACCAAATTAGTGATAAAAAAAATGATGATGAAAATTTAATTGAGCAAATAGCATTAAAAGATGCCATAATCAAATTAAATCAACGTGAAAAAGAAATTTTAACCTTACGTTATTTTATTGGAAAAACTCAAATGGAAGTTTCAGAAGAAGTTGGTATTTCACAAGCACAAGTTTCACGACTTGAAAAAAACGCACTTAAAGCAATTAAAAAAAGTATAATTGAGGAAAAATCTTTTTAATGTTTTTATTAGTAATGAAAAATATTTTTCCTTATTTAAAAATTTTTAATATTTATTGGCCCTTACCATCAATTTTAGCGTCAACATTTTGTGTTATTTTTTTGTTGTAAATAATCAATAACTTTACCCTGTCCACAATTATTGTCAGAAGGTGAATATATTTCAACTAAAATTGAATCTTCACCAATTTTGCATATTTGACAAAATGGAATAAAAATTTCATTTCCACTTTTAAAAACATTCCAAAAACTTCTATCACCCGGAACAACAAAGCCATTAATTCTTCCACTGTTCAATTCAAAGACAACATCAATAATATGACCGAGTTTTTTTCCGTCAACAACATTAATAACTTCTTTGCACCGAAGTTCTAAAAATGAGCATTCCATCTTTTAATATATATGCTTAAGTATTTTTTTTTAATACCCAAAAAGCAACAAAAAACGTCATATATTTTTGCCTTTTTACGAAATCTCAAGTTTACAATAAAAAAAGAGTCAAAAAAAATTTTTATTTCTTTTTTTATGTTTTATTTTTCATTAATATCAATTTCTGCAAGGTCATTTTTTAAAATGTCGCAAGAAGTTAGGTAAAAAGTTTGCTCTCCAATTTTTTCTTTTAAAGCAAAACCAATTCTATCAAAATGAATATGTCCAAAAACAACAATATCAACTTTATACTTTATAAAAAGTCTCATAAATTCATTATCTTTGTTTTTTGGTAAATAGGGAGGAAAATGAATTAATACAATAACCTTTTCATTATTATTACGTAAACTTTGAGCATTTTTTAATGCAAGTTCAAGTCTATTAACTTCTCGAAGAAAAATTTTTTTATCTTCTTCACTTGTTGT
>CAZKOT010000029.1:13163-16453 GCA_964554475.1 uncultured Christensenella sp. | reverse complement strand
TGTGATTTTTGGTGGTTTAAAATTCCTTGATTTTAAATATTGATAGAATTCATCACTAATTTGATAATTATATTTTTCAACATAATAAATTAAATCTGTATCCCAAAACCAAGTAAAATCAGTATAATTGTTTTGTTCAGGGTAATTTTTATTAGTAAAGACATCTACAACACATCCGAAAGTTTCAAAATAAGGTGGGAAACTTTTAAGATAAGCTAAAATTTTATTTTTTTGCTTTTCTGGTATTTTTTGTATTCGTGAACTGATTTCTTCTCTTGTTTTCAAATGTAAATATTCGTTTTTTTCCATTAATCTCCTTTAATTATTAGGTTTAAACAAATTAAATATTTGTCCCCATTCTACTTTTTCTTTAAATATTTCTATACCGATTTTCGGCATGCACCTTTATAAAATATTATTGTCTTCATTATTATTTCCCTCCATAAATTATTAGAACTTTTATCCACTCTTCTATTTTTTCAGAAAATTTTAATTATGAACTTTTGCAGACATATCTAATTGAATTAATCCTTTAACTTGTAAGTATTATCACATATAGAATTTTGTTTTTCAGTTTTTAAATCCATTCCATATCTATTTCGGTTGGCTTTATTGATTTTTTTACTTGATTTAATACATGCTTTTCAAATTTTTTACTAACCTTAAAATGATATTTTTCAATATAATATATAAGAGCATCAGTCCACATCCATTCGTTGTCAGAATAAGTGGAATAAGCACATATAATATTAGGGGCAACTTTTTTTATAGATTCAATACTATTTTGAAAAATGTCGAGTTTATAAGGAAAAGGCTTAATAGTCTTTCTTCCAGCATATAGATAATTTAAAATGGTTTGCTCATTTTTTTGTGGATCGAATGAAATTCGTTTTTTCATTCTTTCTATATTTGAATCAATATTTTCAAATTTCATTTTTTTTAAATTCATGTATTTTCTCCAATTCTTATTTATTTGGGTAAAAAGTTAACCAATCATTATTTTTAAGAGGCGTAATTACATCAAACCTATCTTTTTGGAAAAAATATGGTTTACCAAAATCATCTAATATAACTGCTACCCCATTGCGCGGAGCCAAAACTTTACACTTTAATGCATTTGCAAGTTGTTGTTTAAGAGCTCTTTTTCGAATATTTAAGACGAATGAAATAAAAAAACCAAAAACTATAAAAGGAATAATACTAACAATAATATACAAAATTTCCATAAAATCACTCCTCTTTTTTTAATATGTCAAAAGATTAAATTACTAAAACTGTCAATGGGCTATTCCATTATTGTATTTGCATTTGTCTTTACATATTTTTTATGCAATAAACATCCCTTGACGTCCCTTATCAATCCTCATTTTTTTAGATATCTTTTTTTAATTTTTTTTATATATTCTTCTTTTTCTTTATCATTATTAAATCTAATTGCTTTTTGTTCGTCAAAGTATTTTTCAAGTTCTTCTTCTGTAAGTTTTTTAGGATAGGTTTCTTTAATTTTTTTTATGTAATCTTGACTTTCTTTATCATTTTTAATTGTATGTTCATCATTGAATTTTTCAAGATCTTTTTTTGTGATTTTTGGTGGTTTAAAATTTCTTGATTTTAAATATTGATAGAATTCATCACTAATTTGATAATGATATGTTTTGATATAATAAATTAATGCAGAGTCCCATTCCCAAACACAATCTGTGTACCATATTACTTCACCAGGTATTGGTTTTGAAATTAAAACATCAACATCATCATAAAAACCTGCACCAACTTCTTCTCCATGTTTTAAATAATATAGTATTTTTCGTTCATCTTTTCTTTTTTTGGGAGATATTTTTTTTAATAATTCTTCTTTTGTCACATATCCAAGAAATAAACTTTTCATTTTTTCCTCACTAATTTGGATAAAAAGTTCTAAATAAATCTCGCCAATTGTCAAAAACTTTTTTAATACCTTTTTCCATAATAAATATTTGTCCATGTTTATTGACATATACTGGAACAGGTGGAGCATGAACTTTAGCTTGTAATAAAATTGCAATATCTTGTGCAATCCCATTGGAAAACATTCCAGTTTCACAAGAAATTAATATCAAATCTTGACCTTTATATAGTCCACTTTTTTTCAAAGCATCAACAAATCCTTCGGCATCCATCCAAAAATCATTAACTCTAATACTAAAAGGTGATCCGTGTGTAGCATAAGTAAAATAACCTTCGGGTGTTATAAATCTTTTTGTATTTTTTAATAAACGTCTTTCATTTTTTCTTGTAAGTATTATTTTGTTTCCATCAATATCTTCAAAATATTTGCTTTTTCCATCATATAAGTAAAAATTCCCATTTTCATCAACTCCATAAACAACATTTACACTCTTTGCTTTTTTTGCATCCACTATGCTTGTTGTAACTGCAAGAATTGTTCCAAAAAGGTCGGCCATTTGTCTTAGGATGTTGTAAGTTTCTTCATCAATGCCCATATAGTCAACTAAAATATTGTAATCAAATGCTCCGTCAATTGTTTCGTTTGCTCCAAACAAAAACATTGTTCCGCCTGCAATTAAGCATAAGCCTCCAACAACGAAATTACCTGTGGCAAATCTTTTTAAACCTGTTGCCATCAGTCCAGTGCCTGCAGTTGCCTCACCAATTCCACCTACTGTTTGAGCTGCTCTTCCTCCCTCAACATCGGCAATGATTCCCATAACTCCGTTTGCAATTAAACCTAAACCTTTAACTATTCCCCAAATTGTTGCCGGTGTTGAAACTCCAACTGTTGTTACTGCAAAAACAACTGAAGTTACAATCATGATAATACCGCCAACAATTTGAGCAAGATTTATTGCCCACGATAAAACTGTACAAAATGATGCCCATGCCTGTTCATTTGCTGTTGGAGGCATTTCAAGAACTTCAAGTTGTCCAGTTTGACTGTCAATATAGTAAAAGACTGAATTATTTAATTGTGATTCAAGAAATTGAATTTGTTCGGCACTTATCCCTAAAAATTCTTCTTTTTGGTTATGTGAAATATACTCATTAAATGCCTCAACACTAAAACTTGTTATAACAACCGGCTCAATACTTACATGATTTAAATCTTGTTCAGTGATAAAATATTGATATAACTCTTTGGCATAATCATAATCTATTCCACTTGTAATACCGTAGCCATTTGGGTTAAAAGACTTTCCTAAATCAGGGTCATAAATTGCTCGCCCAAGGTCGTAAGAATATAAATATCCTAATCCAACAAGATCTTTAATACTTCACTATCATATCTTTCT
>CAZKOT010000029.1:0-13153 GCA_964554475.1 uncultured Christensenella sp. | reverse complement strand
ATCCTAATCCAACATCATACAAACTTGGGTCATCCTCTACTGCCGTATAATTTATTCCAAAATTAGCAACGGAGTATTTAATATACTGTTCATTAGCAACATAATGAACCGGTCCCCATTGCTCCTCAAAACTGATAACAAAGCTATAATCATAAATTTCTTCGTCTGCCTCTACTTCCTCAAGTATTGCATTAACAATTAAACCATTTTCAATATCTGTTTCAGTGATAACCGGCTCACTAAGTAAACTAATAAAACCTGCACCAAAATATATTTCTTCCTCATCTTCTTCATTTGTGAAAACTTCTTCATAAGTCGTGTAAGCAAAGCCTTTGATTGTTTTTGCCTCAACAAGAATTTCTTCATTTTCGTTCAAAACTTCTGTTGTTGTTGCAACAGCAGGAAACACATCATAACCAAAACTTAAAAGGTCAAGGAAAATGAGAGAATAGAGGAATGATTCTTCATCACTAATTTCTTCCTCATCTTCTTCACTCTCACTACTAAATTGAGAATTACTTTGTGTTAATTGTTCATTATAAATCTGTGTTGCTTGTGCAAAGTATTCGCTTTGCGTTTGTTCTTCTTTTTGCTTTTCTTCTTGTTTTACTTGTAAATCGTTAATAAAGTCATCATATTGTCTTTGAATATCTTGAGTTTGAATATTTAATTCATGCGTTTCTTTTATTCCAAAAAATAATTTATAGGATGCTGTAATAGTGAAAACAAGCATTAAGAAACAACTTAAGGCGGGTATAACTAACCGACTGTAAAAATGACGTTCGGGTTGCTTTAATTTGATTTTCGTTTTTAAGGCTTTTTTAAGTTCATTTTTTATTTGTGTTGTTACTAGTTGTTTATTACTATTTTTTGTAGTTTGTGAATTAAAATTAATTACAATATTTTTTTCTTTTTTTAATATTTTAATTAATTTTATTGCTAAAAAAATAAACAACATTAAAGGAATAAGAATTGAAATAATCTCAATCCAATGATTAGTTGCAATATCTTTTACGAACAAACCTATATTATTGAATGTAAAAGTAATTCCAGCAAAAGCACCTGCTAATGGTTGCTCTATAACATTTGGGTCAGTTGTCCATAAAGCATATAAAGTTAAAGACTCTGTTTCAAAATCTATTAATTCACTTGCATCAAAAATACTTCCAATTGAATTTCCTGTTCCCCAGCCAAAGAAAATCATGCTTTCTTTTGTTCTTGTTGGCAAGGTTTCCCCTTGTGTTACTAATATACTATCATTCACATCAATCCAAATTGCATCAAGTCTCATTGCTTGAACATTTGGAACAATTGGAATTTCACCAAAGTAAAATTTTTTATTATCAGTATTGTTATATACATATGCAAAAAAATCGTAACCACTTTTTGTTAATTCGGGTAGCACTATTCCAATATCATTTGGTTTTTGATGATAAGTTTGAACTTCTTCGCCATCATAAACTGTTATAATTGTTTGCTTAAAATTCCAAACCGCTGTTAATGTTGTGTCTTCATTAAAACCATAAATAATGGTCCCGTTATAAAGATTTCCTTGTTCATCCTGCCAGCCCATAAATTCAAGATTTGTGTTTTCATTCGGCGGAATTGGCAAAGTAAATTGTGTACCACCAGCAACAAGTTTGCTATCAAATTCTTGTCCATCGTTTGAAAGAATTAATCTTGTTACTTTACTTGGATTGTAAATGTCAACAAAAAATTTAGTGGTGTTTCCAAGTCTATCAATTAAACTGATTACAAAATGTCCTTGTTCGTCTAAAATAATATTATCAACTTCATCCAATTGATAATAAGTAATTCCACCTGCTAAATTTTCAATTTTTACAAGTCCGTAAGGGTCAAGGGGATTGCTTGCAGATTTAATGATGAAACTGTTTACTGAAAAGCGAATATTTGCAAAAGATTGATTTAGTGTTTGAACTGGTGTTGTGTGAATTCCATTAACTCTAATAACATCAATTGAACTAGTGTTTTCGCCCTTTTTAATGTAAATTCCATAATATGTATTCAAATCACCATATATATTCTTTTCTTCAATTCTATATCTTCCGCTAGATGCATTTTTTAAATCTAAATAAGTTTGAATGCAAACTCCATAAGGAATAATAAAAGATGTTCCGCTTATTTCATGAATCAATTTTACTTCGTAACTTTCAAAATCAGCAACTGAAATGAAGTTTATTGAAGAAAAGTCACTTATTATATTACCATCATTATCAATATAATTATATTGTTTATTATTTAAAAATGGCTCGCCAACAACACTATTAAAAGGTGTCATACTGTCATCAAAAATAATAACATCTTTTTCTAAACTAAAAATTTTAATTATCTCAAATTCTTGTGTTTCTTGATTTAATTTTCTTAATTTCAGTTGTGCCAGTCCTGTTGTTTGGTCAATTTCACAGTAAACTTCGTTTTGCATTGTTAAATAAGAATCTGAATTTGTTGCATCAAAATATTTACGGCTTATTGCATTTTTTGAAATTTCATCAACAGCACCCAAAACTTCAAGTTGGGAAGAATAATTTTGTCCTTTGTATATATAACTTATTCCATCGAAACTGACGAGTGAGCGTTCATATTCATATGCAAAATTATATGCATCTGAAAAATTCCCAAAAGCATAAATTATATTTTTTCCGTTTTCAGTTTTTAAAGAGACAGCATAATAACCTGAAGCATAATCAGAAAAGGAAATATTTCGAGAGAGTAAATACTCATTTATTGAGGGATAATTTAGAGTATCAACTATTTCAAATTGGAAAATAAATTTGTAATAATCTCCACTTGCTCCACCTGTTAAAAAGTCTGGATTGTTTGCAAACTCTGCAATATACATTCCAACTTGAGTGAGTGTGCCACCATTTTTTTCATTGGTTTTTTCATCGACAATTTTGTATACTTGAAACCCTAAAATTGTTCTTACAATTTTCTCACTAATCGTTTCTTCCAAATAATCATCAAGCGAAATCATTTGTCCATTTTCATCTAGGATAAATTGTCCATTTTCATCTAATTCATATAAACGCTCATAAGTTTCATCAACTTCAATTCTTGTTTCAAATTTTAATATTGTTGTGTCTTTGTCCTCGCCATCAATATAATATTTTGTTTTGTAATCTGCTAACGAAAGAGTTTCAACAAAACAGCCAATTCTTCCAACTAGAGGAATACTAAATTCATCAACTGCTTTTGTTTGCCAACCAACTTCGCCAGTATAAATCGGTAACATACTATTATTTGAAAACACCCGATGACTGTCAGGAGTTATTAAATTTCCATCAACAAAATATTTTTGAAGATTTTGTCTTACGCCTCGATTGTTTATGTAAATTGTTGTTTTAATGCGGTCATCAATATCGGGAGCACTTTTGTATTTTGTGAACTTTGTGCTTACATAAAATTCATATCTTCCTGGTTCAGAGAAAATTTGACCGTCAAAAACAGGAGATAAACTTGTAGCATCATTTTTTCTGTAAACTGCTTTATAACTTTTATTTCCATTAAAATTAACCTTAAATGCATCGTTGACTGCGTGATTGTTTTTAACTGTTCCATAATTACGCATAAGTTTTGAAAATTGTTCTTCTTCAGCTGTCCATGCATTTTGAGGGTTTTCAGTGCTACTGTTGAAACTAATATTTTGGAAAAGAATTTTTCCACCTGCATTGCATAAATAAAATACTGTTTCTTCAACCATATTTGTGTAATACCATTGAGCAGTCGATTGTCTCTCATATTCTGTGCGTGTGAGTAATGACTTCACATAATATAACTCATAAGCAAATAAAACTCGAATGAAAATTCCTGTATTCAAATCTTGTCCGCTTGGTGCGTAAATTGGTAAATAACCATCAATCAAAGTATCCTGCATTTCTTTTTTGACTGTGCCGTCAAGATTTTTTTCATAAACAACATTGCCGTAAGCATCTAAAACAACGTTTCCATTTTCATCTTTTTTCTCAACTGGAAGCAATCTTTTAACTGTGCGTTCTTGTCCGTCATACTCATTTGGTAAGTAATTGCTTGTAAAATTTATTGTATGAAAGCTTTCAGTGTCTTCTTTTATTTGAGGGTTGTTCCATTGCCAGTCATCAAGATTTCCTGTGTTTGATTTTTGAATAAGCAGTGCACCTGTCCCAACAGGACCGACTCCACTAATCCCATTAAGAGCATTTTGCCAAGTATCTTTTGAAATATTCCATAATGTATTATTTATATTTTGAACTTCTTTAAAGTTATATTTTAGAACAACATCAACACCTGATGTTTTAGTGTCACTAATATCATCACCCATAATATAACCGTAAGCAGGTTTGCCATTATTTTCGGTTTGAATTAAAACTTCATTGTTGCTATAGTTAGCAAAACCATCTTTTATTATTTCCCCACCATTTACTCTAAGTGAAATTTCCGCCCAATTATCATTTAAAGGATGTATTGTTGGAGTTTTTCCGTCAATATTATATCCGCTGTTATCGGCAAGATTAAATGAATTTGTTGTTAAAATTTCACGACTTGTAATAAATGGTTGTACATCTGTTTCCTCAATTTCTGTCACTTCATCACTTGCATATGTTTTTAATCTAAAGTTTGCAAAAGAAAAAAATAAAAAAGCACAAACAAAAATTGTTGTAAATTTTATTAAAAGATTTTGCTTTTTTTTCATCGTTCCTCTTTTAACTAACTGAAATTTTTAAATTACTCCAATCAATATAATATTTTTCATCTTTACTTGAATCCCAAAATTTTGCTCTAAAAAGCCAGTTTTGAGCGATTCCATTAATAGGTAATTCAAATGTAAGGGTATGCGTTTCCCAACCAACGCCCCAACCAGTGTCATTGTCATAATAAATACTTCCATCAGGTGTTCCATCATCGGAGGTGCTATATTCAAGTGCAATGGCAATTTCAGCAGTTCCAGAATCAATAAGCCAAATAAACCATGTTTCCCATTGCTCATTTGTCAGTGATATATCCCATGTTAAAGTGACAGTTGTATAACCCATGTCTTCTAATTTTTCAAAATTTAAAGTTACCGCTTGCCAACCGTTATAATCACTTGTAACAAGGGTTTCCTGAACACAATATGTCTCATCATTCTCTTTCTCTTGAAGTAAAGTCAATGTTTGGGTGTTTTGAATCCATTTAGCATAAATTCTTGATGACATGTTAGAAGTAAACGGTTCAGAAGTTCTTCGTGTAAAAATATCAGAAAATTTCTTATTATAATCAAAATATTGCTTTCCTGTTCCATCGGAATTTTGAAAATATCCAACAAAAGCACAGTTTGTAAATTTTGGTTTAATAACCCCATCAAATCCATTTACTGCAATAGTCATATCTTCATTACTTCCATTATCTAACGTCAAAGATTTAATTAATTCTTGTCTATGCTCGCCCTGATATACAATGGTGTGTTCATTATAGTTTTGCATACATGAATATCTTATTGTTAATATTGGAGAAACTGAAATTGAATTAATGCTTAAAATTCCGTTATTAGTAATGCTTGTTCCGCCAGAAATGTGATTATCATCTATTACAGAATCAAACTTTAAATCTGACAAATTATATGTTGCATTTGAATCCCACAAAATAGAATCAAGGTCAGAAAGAACTTGAATTGGAGTATTTAAAAAGCTTCTTTGCCATTTTAATGATTCAATTTGTATAGCAAGGTCTAATTTTCTTCCTATTTCATACCATGGTAAACTGCAAGATTCTGCCCATAATGCATCTATTTGTCTTGTTAAATCATTATATTGATTCATTTTTGAAACATCATTTGCAGTAATTCCACGAATACTTAATTGAGTTTGCCTCTCCACAATATTTGAATTTAAAAAGCCAATATCTCCACTCATAGGTCTGAAAACTTCGATACTTCCAATTGGTAATGAATAGGTAAAACTTCCATCAATTACTTCAGCAATAAATTGAATACTTGTTTTACCATTAGCACTTGAATTAGCTGTTAAAGTATGATTAAGTGCAGTAGCAGAGCCACTTTGAATTTTTATTGTGTAGTCGGTAATTCCAAATTCTGAAATCGGCAAACCGTTTATTAATAATTCAATAGTAGTTGATTTCCCAGCCCACAATTGCGGATTTGTTTGATTTATTGAATAATTATTACTGTCTTTACTATAAGTATAAGTGAATAAATTTTTCTCATTATCAGTCATAGGAGCCACAAAAAATTCAGATTCAAAATCATTTCCCAATCTATCACAAGAGCGGAAAGCTACAGTAATTTTTGTTCCAGCCGACATTGTTTTTGGAACTTTAACAGTCATGCTTTGTTCACAAATTTCTACTTGATTAGTTGCATCAACGATATTATTAATTTTGACCTGTGTTACTTCCCACGAAAGATAATCAGCATTTTGAGTAATGTTTCCAAAGAAAATTTCTTCAGTTTCGCCTCTGTCAATATAGTTAGTTGTTTCAACGATATTTCTTGAAGTTAATTGAAATTCTTCAACAGGAATATAAACTTCAATTTTTTTTTCAACTCTAAGTTCATCTTGCAAAATACAAAGAGGCTCAATTTTTTCAATTATTCCATTTTGTTCTATTTCTGCCTGAATTTTGATTGACTTGTTACTGCCAATTATGCCAGCAAGATTTTTTTTAATGTTAAAGTTTGATGGAATTTCATCTCCGTTGATGTAATTTCCATTAATTAAATCTGCTCCTTCTATAACTCTAATTACTGGAGTTTGAACTGTTGCCTCGGGATTAACAACTGCTATTAAATCAACACTGTCACCTATATCTTTTTTTGACATAGGACTAAAATTATTTGCTGTGAATGTAAGACTTTTTACTGGTTTATAAATATTAAATGAAATAGGTTCACTGCTCACTTCAAAAGCATTTGCTTTTAATGAAAAAGAAAGTTCACCTGCAGGTAAATTTTTTTTAACATAAATTTTACTACCATCGAAATCAACATAATCAAAACCACTAGCTAATGTGTAAGATGTTGGCTCAGTTATACTACATGTAGATGGCTCAATAATCGTTGAAATTAAATCTGTTACTTTAAAAACTGAATTTTCATCAACTCTTGTTGTTGGTTGTTTATTAGAAATAGATATAAAAGTGGGAGCTATGAAATCTATCTCTGGAGATTTTTCAATTGTTATTGTAAGAAGATTTGAAATAATATTATCAATAGTTGCTTTAACAATCACTTCGCCACCAATAGCAATTTTTTCATTGACAACAAAAAAACCGCTGGAACTTATACTCGCAAGATGATTGCCTTGCGTTATTTCAAAAGAAATGTTCTTTGCGGTTTTAATTGCATAACTTGGGGTGGTTGTAATATTTAGTTGTTCTTCATCACTTTCATATAATATAGTCTCTATATCCCTTGAGAGTTGAACGCTTTTGATTGTAACATATTCAAATTCATAATCACTGCGAGCAAAAGTTTTTTGAGCAAAAAATTGTGAGGATAATATTATAGCACTACAAAACAATAGGCATAAAATCGTTATTAAATTCCTCTTTCTTTTCAACATAAAAACTCCTTTATGTGAAAATTCTCTTTTTCTCTTGAACTTACAAAAAAATTACTTACTGATAAAATTATATAATAGAATAGAAAAACTGTCAAGTATAATTTTGTAAAAATTTGCTAAATCGTAATACTAATTTGCCATGAAGTAACAATGAAATCGTTTACAATAAAGATTGTAAGATTAAGGGTGTTAATATTGAATGTTATTTCAAAATCAGTTGGGTTAACAAACAAATATTCTGCACTGGTTTCAATACTTAAAATATTAATTACATTATCGATTTCTTCAAAAATCCCACTAAAATTGCAATTATCAATTCCGTTAACTGTTGAAATATAATTATAGGTTCCGTTAGAATTAAATGTTATTGTTAAACCATAAACTATTTCATCAATAATTTCTTCATATTGCCATGTTCCAATAAAATTTCCCGATTGTGAGATAGCATTAAAAGTGTAATAAGCATAAATTGTCATATTATCAAAAGATGTCGCCAACCAATTTGCAAATGATGTTTCATCAAAAATTATTCCGCCAGTTTGCAAGGACGAAAAGCCATCAAATGAATATCCTATTCTTTCAAATTGAGGTAATAGTGAAAGAGTGTTTTCATCGTTTTGATTAAGCACAACTTGAATTAAAATATCATTATAATATTCAATATTAATTGATATCGTTTCGTCAAATTCAGGTCTCTCTATTTGAGAAACATTAATAAAAATATTTTCAGTTATATCAGTTACAGCAAGTTCACTAAAAGTTTTTTCTTCACCATTGATTGTAAACAAAAAATAATAATCTTCTGTTTCTTCATAAATTTGAGACAACTGCTCAAGGTCGCTTGCTCTCATCGGTTCATTCCAATCTGGTGGATAAACGAAAGCCCATTTTTGACCATAAACTCCGTTTTCAAATCGAACAGTAATTTTTTCACCTAATGATTTTTCAAATGAAATTATTAAAGGAATTGTGCCGTCTTGCAGTTCAAAATCTAGTGTTTTTTCGGGATAATTAATCTCATGTGTTATGCCATTAAAAACAAATGCATTTATAGTTGGATTAACTATAGATAAGGTTACTGTTGCTCCAACTGGAATGCAATAAATTCCAGTTTCAGGTTCATACTCAACACCTTCGTAATCTTCAAATTCGGTGTTTTCACTAACAATTTCGCCATCATCAGTTCGATAAGAGTAATTCCATGATAATGATGCATCAAATGGGTTTTCAAATTGAACAGTTCGAAGAGTGCTGTAAGGAGCATAAACAGTTATAGGAATAGTTTTAGATATTGTTTTTTCATTTTCAGTATACGAAATAACAATTTCATTATCGGTTGAAATTAGCCAACTTGTTTTATCAATTAGATAATTAATTATTATTTGACTAAAAACTTGATAATGAACAGTTACAATAAGACCAACAGGGTCAAAAAGTTCGCCCTGTGTGTATTGTTTTTTAACATTGGAAATGTCAAGTGTAATGTCTTGTAACTCTTTTTGAGAAACAGTAATTGGAAGTATAACTGTTTCGGTAACACCATTTTCTGTATATGAAATTGTAAAATATGCAATTAACGGATTTAAAAGAATATCATCATTTGCTATTGTATAATTTATTATCTCAACACCAAAAATATATTCATAATTTGCAACAACAACCAGACCTGTCCTATCGAAATACTCACCCTCAACATAATGTGTTTTTGGTTCATTTAATACTTCAATACTTTTCAATGATTTTGGAATTACTGTAATGGGAATTGTTGTTGTTTTCGTAATTCCAGCATGTAAATAAGAAATAGTGATAACATTATCAAGTATAGTTAAAGGCTCTTGGGAAAAAGTATAATCATTAGAAAAAACTGTTTTAGATTGATTTAAAAAATGTAATAAGATTTCAACTTCATTATACGAGAAGCTTTGCCCTTCAATAAAATTTAAACCACTTTCAGAAATTATTGCTTCAAGACTTTCTAATTCTAAATCATTACTTGCAAAAATGTTAACTGTGATTTCTTTTGACATTTCATTTTGACTAATCACTTTAACTTGAATAGTTACTGTTCCAAGAGTATCACCAATTTTAAAATTTCCATTATTGTCAATTTCACAGTTTAAATCGTTACCTATAATTGACCACTCAATTAAAGGTTTTTTAAAATTATCATTTTTTCCATTATTTATAACAAGACTTAAAGTAAAATCTTCTGCAGTAAATTCTTTTTCAATACTTTCATTAATGTAAGCATCATTAACATGAATTGCTATATTTTCAATAGCAAAGTTTTTATCTGCCGTGTATATATAAAAATAAGTTAAAACACAAGCCGCTGCTAAAACCAAAAGAGAAACAATCATAATTACAATTTTTGTAACAATTGTTTTAATTGGTGCTTTTACGACCGTTTTATATTTATCTTTATTTTGTTTTTCTATCATATTTACCAAACTTTTTTCATATATAAAACAGTTTCATATTACAAAAATATTTCAATTTTGTCAATTACAAGTTGTTTTTTAAAATAATAAAAAAATACCTAATTTTCTAAATCTAAACAAAAAAATTGTAGAGGGATTAGAAAGATTAGGTTTTAAAGATTAATAGAGAAAGAATATTTGTATTAGTTTTTTTGAACATTTTTTTGTTTGTTATGATATAATATGAAATATGCATATATTAATTTGTAAAAAGTTTTTGAAATTATGTTTTAAATATAAAAGGTAAATATGAAAAAACAGCAAAGAAATATATTACTTGCTTTCGTTTTAAATCTTATTTTTTCCGCAATTGAATTTGTTGGAGGTTTTTTTAGTAATAGTATTACTATTCTTTCAGATGCTTTTCATGATTTTGGCGATAGTCTTTCAATTGGTCTTTCATTTTTGTTTGAGCGAAAAGCACAGAAAAGTGAAAATGATGTTTATACGTATGGATATATTCGATATTCAGTCATTAGTGCACTTTTAACATCACTTTTTCTTCTTGCTTCAACAGGATATATTGTTTATAGTGCAATTGAAAGAATAATTCAACCCGAACCCGTTCAAGCTTTATGGTTAATAATTTTATCAGTTTTTGGAATTGTTGTTAACGGCACAGCTGCATACATTACTTTACGAACAAAGCATTTAAATGAGAAATCAATTAATATTCATATGCTTGAGGATGTTTTAACTTGGGTTGTTGTTTTAATAAGTGGAATTGTAATACATTTTTTCAATATCCCGCTTATTGACCCGATTTTATCTCTTTGCGTTGCGGCTTATATTATTGTGGAAGTTATTCGAAATCTTATTTCTGTTTTTTCTGTTTTACTTGAAAAGACTCCAAAAAATTTTAAGATGAAACAATATAAATGTGCAATTAGGGCGATTCCTGAAATTTGTGATGTTCATCATGTGCACATTTGGACACTTGACGGCATTAATCTAATTGGAACATTGCATGTGACAATTCAACCTAACACAAGCAGTAAATGGAATGAAATAAAAGAGATAATAAGAAAAAAATCTGAAAACTTTAAAGTTAATCATTTAACCATTGAATTAGAAGGGGAGTCGGATAAGTGTTTTAATAAAATACATGAAACGGATGCAGAAAATATAACAGAAGGAAATAGGCAAAAGGTAAATTCTAAATCCATTGATTAATCAATTAGTGAAAAAATGAAAATGCTTAATTTAGCAAATCCTGATTTATAGAAAAACAAAATGAAACGAGCAAACTAATTTGCTTATTAATTAAAATGACAAAAAAAGTGAAATTGTTTTTTTTATAATTACGTTATTAAGGATTAAGAATTTGAGAATACTTTTTAAATACAAATAAAAAAATCAATTTTAAAGAATAAAAACTAAAAAAATAAAAAAAATAATATCAATTGTAACTTTTGTAGTTTTTTTTGCACATTCTTATTGACAAAACATAAAAAAATATATATAATTTTATTAAATCAAAAGAAACATAAAGAAAATTCCCTATTAAATTTCAAAAAATTGGCTGTTTTTCTTTATCGAACTTTAAAAGGAGAGTAAAATGGCTGAGGAAACCTTAGTTTGCAAAGACTGCGGAAAAGAATTTCTTTTTACCGAAGGCGAACAAGCATTCTATAAAGAAAAAGGCTTTGAAAATAAACCTTCACGTTGTGCAGATTGCCGTAGAGCAAATAAGCAAAGACGCGGAAACCGCTAAATAAAAAATACCCGTTTGGGTATTTTTTTTATTTAATGAAAAATTAAAGGATGGCGATTTGGTCAGTTCTTGGTTTGCATTAAATTGATGAAAAACATTTCTTCAAACAAGTATTTTACAAAGAAATAGCTAAAAATAATCAGAGCAAGTAAACAAAAAAAATAGCAAAAAAAATACCCAAAGGGTATTTTTTATGGCACTAAATCAAATCCTGGCGAATTGTCGGTTGCAGCTGCTTTTATGTTTTGCATAAGTGTTAGTGCATTTGAAAGTGCATTTTTAAATTCAGTTGCTGATTTAGATTTTTCCGCAATTAGTTTTTCAATTTCAATATTAATTTGACCAAAATCAACAGGTAAGTTTAAACCTTGAAATTCCACTATAAGTTTTTTTAGCATTGTTTTGAAAGTTCTTAGTTTAACATCCATTAATTCTTTTTCAAATCGAACATGTTCAGCAACAGTCGAATTAGCTCTAGGATGGATATTGCCAATTGCTTCTTCTTCTTTAATAGTTAATTCATTTAATTCAGATTGGGCATTTTCAATAGAACCATTGATTTGCTCCATTGTTTCTTCAAGGGAATTTTTTGCAATTTTATTGTCTTTTGCCGCTGATTTTAAAACTTCAAAAATTTTGTCATGAGCAAGTTGAGAAACTGATATGTTCATTCCTGTTATTTCTGTGTGTGCCTCTTCCATTTTTCTAATTTCTTCTTGAAGTTGTGTAAGATTATCCGCTTGAGTTGCACCATATTTTGCATTATAGTTTTCATAATAGGCTTGCATTTTTCGCAGTTTTTCACTCTGTTCTTTTAAATAATCTTCGATAAAAGCGTGATCGTTTGCATGACTCTCAATCCATTCGTTTTTCTTGCTATTAAGTATTTCTAAAAATTTTTCTTGAGCACGTTTACCAAAAAAGCCCAATCCTCCACTTTTACCACCGCTTTTTACATCATCAATTTCATACCCGCCGACTTTCCAATTTGGATTGGAAAATTCTGCAGAACTTAATCCTAAACCAATAATAAGACCTAAAATTCCTCCAAAACCTGTTAAAAAACTAAACATAAAGAATAATAGACCAAACATTTTTGCAACTGGCAAGAGGTCAATTTCTTCGGTTTTTCTTTTTTCTTTTGGTGCTGGCGCTGGCGGACCTTCGCTGTCTTTATTTAGTTTTTGATTTTCCGCATTTAGTTGTTGAGGATTTTGTTGATCAGGATTTTGAGGATTTTGTTGATCAGGGTTTTGCTGATCGGGGTTTTGAGGTGCAGGTGCAGGAGGTGCAGGGGGTGCTGGGGGATTTTGAATTGGTATTCCTAAAATATTATATATTTGTTGAGATAAATTTGGATTTAAACCATTAAAGAGTAAATATGTTGCTAAATATGCAATAGA
>CAZKOT010000028.1:0-16696 GCA_964554475.1 uncultured Christensenella sp. | reverse complement strand
GGCAAGGCAACGCTCTACCACTGAGCCACTCCCGCAAAATTCATTGATATATCAGCAATGAATATTATGATTTATGAAATAAATATTTATATTTATTTTTATTGTTATGAATAATTAAAACATCATAAAATAATATTGTTTTTTATTATTCATTGGCAATATTTTTTTTCATTGCCTTTGGTGGGCGTTGTAGGGATCGAACCTACGACCTCCTGCTTGTAAGGCAGATGCTCTCCCAGCTGAGCTAAACTCCCAAAATGCTTGATTAGTGTAACAAAAGAAGAAGTGTTTGTCAACAAATTGATATATTTAGTTTTAATAAAATAAAAAAAATAATAAATTATCTTTGTTTTTTAGGTGAAATTATTATTTCTTAAATTATGATAAGGTTTGTTCGACTAAAATTTTTATAAAAGACTAAAAAAATTTTAATTAATTTTCATCTTTAATTAAACCATTAATTAAAAAATAAAACAAATTATAAATTTAATTTATTTAATAAAACCACTATAAACTAATAAAAGTAGAAAAATAAATTTTTTATTAGTTAACATTTAATTCACTTATGTTTGTTGAAAAACCCATCACTCGTACATTAAGTTTGTTAATTTGTTCATATAATGTGTTAACAAAATATGAAATAACTTCTTTGTTAGATGGGCATTTGTCTTCGGAAATTGTAACTAATCCGCCATTATGATATGCTTTTGAAATGGCATTATCAATTGCTTTTTCAACGCTTTTTGGTGCTGTTAAAAATCTGCTTGCAATTTCTGGATAGACAAATCTACTCAGTGATTTGAGGTATATTCTATTTTCATATGTATAAATGACAATTGCCTCCAAATAAATATACCCCAAATACTTGGGCGATATTTTCATTTCTTTTAATAAATTGGATAAATAATATTGTACATTCATATGACCCCCTATGTCACATGAACTAATAATACACATTTTTTTACAAAATTCAAAATAAAAACAACATATTTTAACTTTTTTACAAAATAAATTTATTTTTTTAGTTATATAGTCAAAATATTTAAATAATTTTTTAAATTAATAAATTTTAATGATAAATTTTAAAACTTTACCCATAAGAAATTAAAAATAATAATAAACTTATAAATTAATTGCAGCATTATCTTCGTTTTCATCTTCTTCAGTTGAAGAAGATGATTGAGTTTCGGTTTGAATACGACTTATCGAAATCTCATACGCAATTTTATTTAAAACTTCCCCACTTTCAAGCTTTTTTTGGTATTCCCTACTTTGTATTCTTCCTACAATAAAAATTTTTGCACCAATATCAATATTTTTTATAAAGCGTGCATTTCTTCCCCACGCAATACAGGGTAAATAATCTGATTTATTGTATGCTCTATTTACAGCAACCAAAATATCGCAAATCTCACGCTTAAAAGGTGTTGTTCTGTAAATCGGAGGTTTGCATATAAAGCCCGTGATTTCAATTATGTTTGGGTTTATTTCACTATTTACATCAATCACTTCTCGAACAAACACTGTTAAAATTAACTTACTTTTTTCACCATCCGTTTTGTTATAGCTGCGAAATTGTCCTTTTACACAAACCTTGTTTCCTATTGAAAATCTGTTGTCAATAAGTAATTTTTCTGAAATAATTATTGGAATGATATCAACTCTTTGAGATAACCTGGGCACACAAAGTCCCACTTCATAAAATCCTTCTCCAAAAGTCTCATGACTAAAAATAGGTTTACTTTGAACTTCTCCTGTTAAAACAACTTTATTGTTGTTTATCTGTTCGTATTTCATGTAATTCTCCTTAATATTTTTATTTTTACTTTAGATTTTTTTATATTCATTAACATTTTTTATTGAATAATTATTTTTTTTAATAAATAAGTAGAGTTAAAATATACTTTTCACAATTATAATTATTAACAATTTACATTCATTAAAACTTAAGTGTTTAATGTTATAACTTTGGTATTTGCTTACCCGTTCTATCAATTGTATAATCTGTTCTTAAAACAATATCGCCAACCGTTGTAACCTGATAATTCATTTGCTTAAGTTGCGAAAGCAACATTGGTAATGCTTCTAAAATATGATCAGAATTATTATGACACAAAACAATTGAACCATTTTTTGCATTTGGGGTTATACGATTAACTATACTTTCAGCCGAAATTCCTTTCCAGTCAAGTGAATCAATATTCCACTGTATTGGAATTATTTTCATTTCTTCACAAAGTTCAATTAATGTATTGTTATAAGCGCCGTAAGGTGGTCTAAAAAATTCAACTTCTTTTCCCCCATTTTTTGCTTTTATCAAATCAATTGATGTTTGAAGGTCTGTCCTCATTGATTCTTTATCAAGTTTTGTAAAGTCATGGTGTGAATTTGAATGCGTTCCAATTTCAAAACCATTTTCAACAATTTTTGAAACAAGATCACCATATGCTTCCACCCAGAAACCAACCAAAAAAAATGTTGCTTTTACTTCATACTCATTTAAAATTGCAATTATTTTTTCAGTTTTATCTCCTCCCCAAGCAGCATCAAAAGTTATTGCAATTTTCTTTTCTTCTGTTTGAACATAATAAACTGGCACTTTTTTAAGAGGATATCCAAAAAAAACTTGTGCAGATGAAATTCCGTCAATACTTATAACAAGTAAAACTATCACGATTGAAATAACTAAAAACAATTTAATAAATTTTGACTTCAAAACTAAAAATCGCACATTAACCTCCAACATAACTTTTATTTAGCAAATTCGCTTTTTACTTCTAATAATTTATATTGGAAAATAAGAAAAAATATGACAAAATTTTAAATTAAATGTTAATGTAAGCAATTATTTTTTTTGATTTCAAGGAACTATTCCTAAGGTTTTCATTCTGCGTGCTTTTGCTTTGATTTCAAATGTAAACTCTCCGTTTTCTTCAACTAAAAGAATTTCAATTTCATCTGAAAGTTCCATGTAGTTGTCCATCAGCATTTTAACATCACTTTTAATTAAACTACAAAAACGCTGTGGATTTTGATTTTTGTCGCCTGCCAAAATTCTTGTCAATCTGTTTTCTCCATACTCTGATATTGTTTTCATTTATCCCCCTAATTTTTTTTACATAATTTAAAAGTTTATTTAATTTTTTTAAACTTTTCTTTTTAAATTTCTTCTCAAAATACCAAAAAATCCACGATATTTATTTGTACAGTCGTAAACTTTTTTTGAACCATTATGTAAATTTTCAGCAAGTAAAGAAAATGCCCTTCCTCCCGATGAAGAACCACTAAAACCTCCCAAAGCAGAAAGTGTTGAAATGTCATCATCTTCTGGAATAACTCCTAAAACTCCTATCTTCATTGTTTCAATTATGCTTTCTACTGAAAACATTTCCCCGTTTAAAATTAAATCACCTCGAACTCTGTTAACAACTAAATACTTATTTACTAAATTATAATTATTTAATAAAGTTAAAACCTTGTCAGCATCCCGAATACTTGAAATATGGGGTGTTACAACAATAATAGCTTCGTTTGAAGCATAAACTGCACGATGAAAACCCTTATCAATTCCGGCAGGACAGTCAAGAAGTATATAATCAAAATTATAATCAAGAGATTCAACAATTTCTTTTATACTGTCTTGAGAAATGACAGGTGATAATGTGAAATGAGTTGAAGGAAGAATGTAAAGAAGTGGATAACGACTATCTTGAATCAAAGCTTGTTTTAAACGGCATCTACCCTCAATAACATCGAAAAGGTCAAACATAACTTTGTTTTCAATTCCTAAAACAACATCTAAATTATTAAGACCTAAATCAACGTCCATAATAACAACACGAAAACCAAGTGCAGCAAGTTTTGCACCTAGGTTTGCACATATTGTTGTTTTTCCAACTCCGCCCTTTCCACTCGTTATAACGATTTTTCTTGCCATGACTTTTTCATTATAAAATTTATAATTTAATTTTCAAATGCGAATTTTGTTTAACTGTGTTAAAATTTAAATTATTTTAAGAAATGAAACAATTTATTTTTTTTAAAACTAACAAGACAATAAATTTCACTATTTTTCAAATTTTTACATATATAACAAAAAAGAATTACAAAAACGAGTTATGTAATTAATATTGACGCATTTAAATTTTTTTTAGATTTTATTTTTTAAAAAATTCTTATTATGATGCGAATTTTTTTGTTTTAAAATTATTAAAATAAAAAGTATAAATCCAATACATCCAACCAAAGGATAAAGATAGGTAATAATTTTTGAAAATCCTATAAATGAAAACAAAATAGGAACAATTGCTGAAAGAAAAGCTCGTAAAAATTTGTTTGAAATTTTTAAAATTAAAATATCATGTAAACATCTTGTTGTTCCAAGAAGTGAGGTTAAAATAGCAAGAATAATCACAATTGAAAACAAAATATCTAACGGAAAACCAAATTTAAAACTTAATGAAGCAAAAGGCATGGATTGAGTTAGTAATTCGGGTTCAAAATTAAAAACAATAATAGTTAGTGAAATTATTAAACATAAAATAAATGAGGAAAAAAATGCAACTGAATTAATTTGTTTTTTATTTAAATCTTCACCTGCTTTAGCCCAAATGTAATAATTAATTGTAAGTCCTTGACATGCATAAATAATTGGATTAAAAAACATTAAAAAACCGTTTTGTATTTTAAAAACGAAATTAAAATCAGAATTTAATTTTAAGCTTACAACGGAACACAAAATAATAGTAAACAAAATAAATGGCGTTAAAATTGAATTAAGATTTTTAAACGCAGAAAAATTTCGAAGTAAAATAACAAATGTAAATGTTACAATACAAATTATTAAAATATATTTAACCAAAGTTGAATCAAAAATATTGCTTATTTCAAATAATCCAGCATACATAGCCGACGAAAAAATAAGGCAAACTAAAATCATTAAAAAATTTAATAATCCACCTTTAAAAAAAATATCTTTATTTAAATCCCCAAAAGTTTTATTTTGATTTTTATTACCTAAATTTAAAAAAAATTTAAACATAAAGTAATTTAAGACAAAAAAAATTGGAACAAAGAATAAAGAATAAAAACCATAATTAGCAAAATAAATTGCAACTTCTTTACCTGAACAAAATCCTGCCCCGATATATGAACCTAAGATAAGCATTGTTGCAATATATATTTTTTTCATATGTTATAACATATTTATTTTAAATTAAAAAAATGCAAAAAATTATTTTAAAAGTCATAATATAAAAATAATCTTTTACTAATTGCTATAAATAATTCTTCTACAATTCTCGCAATCAATAAAACCTTTTTCTTTTAAATTTCCAATTACCGCTTTTGACAGTTGAGTGCTACAACCACCACAGTATTCGCCATTAAGAGGGACAAAAATAGGAAACTTTTTATCTTGTCTTCTATTTTTGTATTTTACAATTAATTTCTCATCTATTTCTTTTTCAATTGTTTTTAATTCAGCAATAATTTTGTCTATTTTGGGTTGAATTTCTTTTTGTTGTTTCTCATAAAGGTTTTTATATTGAGCATGTTTTGTACGAGCATTGTTATAAATCTTTTTTGTATTTTCAAATTGATTTAAAATAGTATTAATATTTTCCGCTAAATTAGTTAATTTTTTCTCAAGTAAATTTAAATTTGTCGCAATTATGTTTGCAACATTTTCAATTGATAAAATTTCATTTTCATTTAAGTTTTCGCTAGTTTTACGAGTTAAACTTTCAAGACTAGCTGAATTCTCATCGTATGATTTCAATAAAGCTTTATATTCCAAATCGAGTTCAAGAGCTTTTTTGTCAAGTTGAATTGACTTATTTTGCGCCTCTTTAATTAATGAAATCATTTCGGAAACAATTTTTTTATTATCACCTTTATTAAGTTCATTTTCAAGTTTAATTATTTCAAAGTCTTTTTGTTGATATTCTAATAATTTTGCAATATTCATAATCACTCCTAGATTTATTAAAGATAGTATAACTTAAAAACAATATCAAATCAATAGTTTTAATCTTATTATTAAACTGATAACAGTAGCAGAAAACAAAAAACTTCTATTTGAAAGAAGTTTTTATACTTTTTATCTAAATTACTTTTAGTCGTTCCAATCTACTAATTTTTTACTTCTGTGAGGATGACGAAGTTTTCGAAGTGCTTTTGCTTCAATTTGACGAATACGTTCACGAGTAACATTAAATTCTTTTCCCACTTCTTCAAGTGTTCTAGGATGTGAATCATCAAGGCCATAACGAAGTCTAATTACTTTTTGTTCTCTAGGAGTCAATGTGTCAATAACTGTCATAAGTTGTTCTTTTAAAAGATTTTGCGAAGCAACTTCAACTGGGGAGCGAATTGTCTCATCTTCAATAAAATCAGCAATTTTACTGTCATCTTCTTCACCAACAGGATTTTCAAGTGAAATTGGATCTTGAGCAATTTTTTGTATTTCAGAAATCTTTTCAACGCTTAATTGCATAAATTCAGCTATTTCCTCAACAGAGGGATCACGTCCTAATTTTTGAATCAAAATTCTCACTGCACGAGTTAATTTATGAATTGTTTCAACCATATGAACAGGAATCCTAATTGTTCGTGCCTGGTCTGCCATTGCTCTTGTTATTGATTGACGAATCCACCAAGTTGCATATGTTGAAAATCTAAAACCTTTTGTGTGGTCAAACTTTTCAACCGCTTTTAAAAGTCCCAAATTACCTTCTTGAATCAAATCTAAAAATTGCATTGAAGTTCTTCCAACATATCTTTTTGCAATACTAACAACTAGTCGCAAATTTGACTCTGAAAGTTTTGCTTTTGCATATTCATCACCGCTCAACATTCTTTTTGCGAGGATAATTTCTTCTTCACTTGAAAGAAGAGGGACTTTACCTATATCTTTTAAATACATTTTAACAGGGTCATCAACACTAACTTGAGAAATAATTTCTGAAATTGCAACATTGTCTGTTGCAGGTTCTTCTGCTTTAATAATCTTAACATTTGAAGATTCAAGAGATTCAATGACAGACTGAATTTCTTCAGCAGTTGACTCATATTTTAAAAGTTTAAAATAAATATCCTCTTCATTTAAAGAGCCTTTCTTTGTTCCTATTTCCAAAAACTTGCTAAGTTCTAATTCAATTTTCTCTCTCACAGATTTACTTCCTCCGGTTTTTTATTTTTCAGTAGTAATAAAATTCGATTTTTTTTGATTGCAATATTCCGTCTCTCTTCGATGGTTTTAGCATTATTAAATTCTTCATTTAATTTTTCTTGTTTTTCTCTCAAATAATTTTCACAAAATGTCCAAACGCATTCATTGAAGTATTGCTTTGCATTATTCCCAATTTCATCAAAATTATAATAAATTACTTCTTTTAAAGCAGGTTCATTGTCAATATCAAAAACATTGTACAAATCGCTTATGGTAACAATTTTTCCTTTTTTACTCTCTTCTTTTAAATAATTTAAAAGTTTTTTATGTATAGGATTTTTAAGAAGTTTTTCAAGAGGAATTTCAGTTTGAGCATAATCTTTTTTAAAAAGTAAAGATGCTAAAATAAATTTTGTCGCTTTAATGCTTGCATTTTCACGGGTTTCATTTGTTTCTCGATTAAAAGAAGTACTTGTTTTCTTTCCTCCGCTGTCGTCTTTTGAAAGATCACGCATTAAAATATCAATTGGGATTCCACTAAGTTTTTTAATTGTTTCCAAATAAGGTTGTTTTTCAGAATAATTTTCAAGTTGATTAATAATTTCTAATGCAATTTTTACAAATTTTGCTCTTTCGTCAATTTTTGTCACATCAAATTTTTTTGAAGTAATTGTTAATCTGTAATCAATTTCAGATTTTGCCCCGCTTAATAATTCTTCCATTTTTTCGCTACCATTTTCTTTTAAAAATTCATCGGGGTCTGTTTTTGGTGGAAGTGATGCAATTTTTAAATTGAAATCAAATTCTTTCAAAACTTCAAGTGAACGTAACGTTGCCTTAATTCCCGCATCATCACCATCAAAACACAAAATTAAATTATCACAAAATCTTTTTAATTCACGTGCATGTTCTTTTGTTAATGCAGTTCCCAAACAAGCAACGGTTTCATAAAATCCATTTTGATGCATTGAAATAACATCAATCTGCCCTTCAACCAAAATTATTCTTTTAAGTTCTCCTTGTTGCTTTAATTTTTTAATATGGTTAATTGCAAAAATAGCTTTACTTTTGTTAAATATATCTGTTTGTGATGTATTCTTGTATTTTGCTCTTTCATCTGTTTTTTCTAGTAATCTACCGCTAAAACCAATACATTCTTCTTGAGTATTAAAAATTGGAAAAACAAGTCTTTCTCCCATAAAATCATAAATGTTGCCATCTTTAAGGTCAACAACGCCAGCACTTTTTAAATCTTGAGAATTAAAATTTTTACTCTTTAAATAATCAACAAGTGCATGCCAATCTCTACTATAACCAATTTTAAATTTTTCAATACTTTCTTGTGAAATTTTTCTTTTATTTAAATAATCGATTACGGTTTTTCTGTCATTTTTTTTCAAATTTTCAAAATAATGCTGACATGTTAATTTTAAAATCTCTTTTTCTTTTTGTCTTTTTTCATTAAGTTTAAATAATTCCTTATTATCTTTAAAAGATGGTATTTCCATTCCTACACTATCGGCAAGTTGTGTTACAGCTTCTAAAAAATCTAACGAATCATATTTTTGAATAAATGTGATAACATCTCCACTTTCACCGCATCCAAAACAATGAAAAAACTGTTCATTTTCATTAACAGCAAAAGAAGGGGTTTTTTCATGGTGAAAAGGACAACAACTCCAAAAAGTTTTACCTTTTTTTTCAAGTTTTAGCCTTTTTGACAAAACCGAAACAATATCGCACTTATATTTTAACTTACTAAGCCAATCGGAATCAAAACCTCTATTAATCAATTTTCGTCACTCCTGTTTTAACTCCATTAGTTTCAATAGCAAACTTCTTAAAAAACATTAAATCATCTCTCATACAAAAAATATTTCTTATAATATATTTCGCCACATTTATAGTAAAATCCTTTTTTTTTATTAATATTTTTTTTTATTTTTTAATATTTTTTTCTTTAGATTTTATAATTTTTTTATTTATTTTTATTTTATAAATAATTAACAAAAAAAATAAATATTTTTTTAATGATTTTTTTAATTATTTTCCTAATAATTATTTTTTTATTTGCATATTATAAAAAAAATAGTAAACAATAAATTATGTAAAGTTCAATTTTTAGATAAAAATTACTTTACTTAAAAACAAGCCGGAAAGATGCCGGCTTGTTTTATATTATTAAAAACTTTTAAAATAATAAATTTTAATTAAATTAATGGTATACAAATAATTTGTCCGATTTGAAGTGCGTTTGGATTAATTCCTGGATTTAAGTCAAGTATGCTTTGAGTTGTAACTTTGTAAATTTGAGCAAGTTTATAAACCGTATCGCCTGACTTAATTACGTAAGGAAATGAATCTAGAGGACAATTTGATGGAGGATTTGGAATACAAATTACTTGCCCAATTTGAAGATTATTTGGATTAATTCCAGGGTTTATATTTATTATACTTTGAGGAGTAACGCCATATGTTTGTGCTAGTTTGTAAACTGTATCGCCTGATTCAATTGTGTGCGAAAAAGAATTTGTTGGACAAGTTGATGGAGGAGTTGTGCTTGGAATGCATATTGCTTGCCCAATTTGAAGATTATTTGGATTAATTCCAGGATTTATATCCACTATGCTTTGAACAGTAACGCCATATATTTGTGCTAGTTTATAAAGAGTGTCTCCAGCTTTAATAATATAAGAAATAGAGCCTGAAGGACAAGTTGAAGGTATGCTTTGCGGAATACAAATTTTTTGTCCAATATGTAATATTGTTAAATTAACTCCCGGATTTGCATCAATTATACTTTGAACAGTAACGTTATAAGTTTGTGCTAGTTTGTAAAGTGTGTCCCCCGCTTTAATAGTGTAAGAAAATGTTCCTGACGGACATACTGTTGGAGCTTGCTGTGGAATACAAATTTGTGTTCCTATGTGAAGAACTGACAAATCTATTCCAAGATTTGCATCAATTATACTTTGGACAGTAACACCATAGGTTTGTGCTAGTTTGTAAAGACTGTCCCCTGCTTTTATTATGTAAGAAAATTTGCCAACTGGGCATGTACTCGGTGAAGTTGATGGAATGCAAATATGTTGCCCTATTTGAAGATTGTTTGGGTTAATACCAGGATTTGCAGCTATAATACTTTGAACCGTAACACCATACGTTTGTGCTAGTTTGTAAAGAGTGTCGCCAGCTTTAATAGTGTAAGAAGTTTGCCCTTGCGGACAAGTTTGTAACTTATTAAAAAAATTCATATTTTTTCTCCTTTAAAAATATATTGTTCACGCTATCATATGAGAAAACTTTTTTCGATGTTACATAACTTTGATTTTTACTTGAAATTTTCCTTTAATATTGTTTTTTTTAAAAAAAATAAATTAATAGACAAAAATAATGTAGTTGTGTTAAAATATAAATTAAATATGGATGACAGCAAATCAACAATCAACAAATTAATTCTTCTTTTCGTTTTGGATAAAATGGAAATTCCACTAACGGAAAATTCCATAGTTGAAATTTGTACATCGGGACCAAAACCATGGGTAAATTACATGGAATACCGTGATATGAAACCAGAACTAATTGAAGCAGGTTTTATTTACAAAACAGATGACGGATTAGGTGAAGACCGTTACAATATTACTTACGAAGGAAGAAATTGTTTATCACATTTTTATACAAGAATTCCTCTTAAACTGCGTGAAGAAATTACAAATTTCACAAAAGACAATAAAATGCATTTTAAACGTGCACAAGAATATGTAGGTGATTATTCAAAAAACAATGATGGTTCCTATTTAGTTACTTTAAAAATTCGCTCCCCTCTCATTAATCAACCATTGCTTGAATTAAAAATTAAAGCTCCATCACGTCATAGTGCAATCGAAGCATGTAAAAAATGGAAAGAAAAAGCACATCTGGTTTATGAATCTATTTACGAAACATTAATAATTACTGATTAAATAATAAAATGGAAATAAAAAAATATTAATAATATTTTAAAAGCATTAAGTAAAATTACAAGTAATTACTACTAGAAAATTTCATTTTAATTAAAAAAGAGTCACAATTTCTTACGGAGAATAAATGGAAGTCATTATGTCTGAAGAAAAAAAAATAAATTCACCAACTGAGACAAAAAAAGAATGTCCGTTGGATATTATTAATTTATCAAAAAATTATGGAAAAAGAATTGTTTTAAATAATATTAGTTTTACAGTTGAATCGGGAGAAATTTTTGGATTTTTAGGGGCTAACGGCGCTGGAAAAAGTACTACAATAAAATTAATAACAGGACTTTCTTCAATCACTTCGGGCGATGTCTTTATTATGGGCAATTCAATTTTAAAAAATTTTGAAAAAGCAATCAATTTTGTTGGTGGTGTAATTGAAATGCCAACGCTTTATTCTTATATGAGCGGACTTAATAATTTAAAATACTTTGCAAAACTATATAAAGGTATCTCAAAAGACAGGATAAATGAAATAGTTAGTTTTGTCGGCCTTTCTTCCCGAATCAAAGATAGAGTCTCTGAATATAGTTTGGGAATGAAGCAACGTTTAGGAATTGCTCAAGCTTTACTACACAAACCAAAACTTTTAATTTTAGATGAACCTACAAATGGTCTTGATGCAAATGGTATAAAAGAAATGCGACTTTTGTTAAAAACACTTTCAAAACAAGAAGGAATTTCAATTTTGATTTCAAGTCATATTTTAAGCGAAATGGAAAACCTTTGTGATAAAATTGCAATAATTAATAAAGGTGAAATTGTTGAGTACAAAACAATGGATGAAATTAAACGTTCAATTCACAAATATGGTTCAACTTTTATAAAAGTTAACACTGTGAATTATGCAGGAAAATTAATTGAACAACATATTGGTAAAAAAGTTGGTATTGCGAATGACAAAATAATATTCGATGCAGATGACACACAACTTGCAGAAATAATATTAATATTAACAAAAAATAAAATTAGTATTTATGGCGCTGGAGAAGTTGACACTTCACTCGAAGATGTTTTCTTAAATGTTCTAGGACAACACAATGTTTCAACAGGTATTTCATAAATTGCAATATTATGTTAAAATAACTGAATAAAATGTTAATTTCAAAATTATAAAGCAAAATTTTTAAAATTTTCAAAGGAGGAGAATTGAAAGTATTTAAATTAGCAAGAGCGGAAATCAAAAAAATTTTTCTACGTCCGGTAATGTGGCTCATGTTTTTAATACTCTCCCTTTCACTAGTTGTTTTAACATTTGTTTTTAAACCTATGCCACGAACAACAACAAATCTTAATGTTTATGGAACTACAGTACAAGATGCAAAAAATAATTTTGATGCAGAGTATTACAATCAAATTAATAATTCACTAATTGACTGCAAAAACAATATTACTGATTATTTGACCAAAATCGAGAGTGAAGATAGACTTGCTCTTTTTAAATCAAAAATTGCAATTGCTGAAACAGATAAATTGAATTTTACAAATCTTGTTACAAATTTTTTAGCAGGAACAAAAACCGCAAATGATGTTGTTGAAGGAATGGATAAATTAAAATCATCTTCACAAGATGTTTTAAATTTTTTAAACATTGAAGTTAACACACAAATTACATTTTATATTAGTGAAGGTGATTATAATTACATTTTTTCATTTTTCGAAAGATTAATTAATAATATTCCCTCTTCCCCTCCTAGTTCTCAATTTATTATCATAAACGAATTTATTACCGAAAATTTTAGTTTTACGAAAATTACACCAATACTTGAAAAATTAACAAAAATTCCTATTAAAGAATCAGATTTTCAACCTTTTCTAGCAAAATATTATGATGAAATGTTAAATCCTCTTGACCCGAATGACCTAGGACCAAGATTAAATAAACTATATGATGATATAATTCAATATTCAATTACTAATGGTTCTTTTGCAGACGAGCAGTATTTAATTGAAATTAACGAAATGTTTTCACAATACAATAGTATTGCAAAGATGACTTCATCAGTTTTAATTAATGAGTTTTACATTGCAAAAAGTGGTAATAAATCAGATAGTGAACTGCGACAATACATAAGTTTCGAAGATTACAATAGTTATTTTTTAAAACAAGAATCAGAAAGAAACAAATTTCTTTTAGAAGAAGGTAAATTTGATTTTAATTATTTAATGCCTTTTTCTTTTAATCAACAATCATCGCAGCAAACAAATGCCTATGATTTTCTTTTTTTTGCAATGCAAATTTTAAGTTTAATAATAACGCTTTTTTCTATTTTTGTTGCTTCTGGAACAATTGCAAATGAACAATCAACAGGAACTTTAAAAATGATTGCAATAAGACCCTATTCTAGAAGCAAAATAGTTTTTGCAAAATTTCTTGCATGTATCACTTTTATGACCATATTACTAGTAATTTTTTCAATTTCTGCTTTTGTTGTTGGGTGGGTTTCTTATGGAATACCGACCCTAAATGTTTTAACTGTTTTTGATGCACAAAACGTTTTAGTTTTACAACCATATTTGCATGCACTGATTTATATTTTTTCAATCTTTTTAAATATGGTATTTTATATTTCACTCGCACTTTTAATTTCGGTTATTCTTAAATCAAATACTTTGGCAATAATGTTAAGTCTAATTTTTTATGCGATTTCAATAATAGGTAATGTAATTTTATATAAAACAACATGGTTTTATCTTTTTCCAATTGCACATTTTGACCTATACAAATATTTTGGATCATCTTCAAATATTGGAAATTATTTAGATTTTATAATCCCTGTAAATGCTAATTTTACTTTAAGTATAACCTACTTACTTTGTTCATCTTTATTGTTTTTAATTTTATCATTAATTATTTTCAAAAAAAGAAATATAGCTTAAGCTAATTTTATAACTAAAGATTTGTAATAATACTAAAAATAACATTAAAAAACATCACTATAATTTTTTTATTAATAAAACTTTATAGATATTAATTTATTTCACATCTTTTTTTAGTTCATTAAAAATTTCATCAGTAGACAAAATTTTTTCATCTTTATTTTCTTCAATTTTATTAAGACCTTTTGAAGAATTTCTAATAATGCTGTCAATTCCTTTAAGTTTTTTCTCAACATCTTCCTGCATATTTAATCTTGTGATTTTTTCCATGTCAAGTTGCTCACCTTGATGTATATCTTCATCATTTGATATTTCAATATCACGCTGGTCATACAAATCTTTATTAATTTTTTCTTCATTTGAAATTTTTATCAATTTAATTCTCTCAAGTAATTCGGTGTAATTTGGAAGTGCATCCAAACTATCAAGATCAAATCTTCTTAAAAACAATTCAGTTGTTCCAAAAAGCAATGGTTTACCAACTGTGTCCTTTCGTCCTACAACTTCAATTAAATTATGCTCTAAAAGAATTTGTATTGCATAATCAGCATTAACACCTCTTATAGTTTCAATTTCAATTCTTGTAACAGGTTGCTTGTAAGCAATTATTGCAAGAGTTTGCATTGTTGCTTTTGTTAAGGCACGCTCTCTAATTGGATTTAAAACGCTAGCAATTTCATCAACATAAAATGGATTAGAAGAAAATTGAACCTTGTTTGCGAAATTAATTAAATGAATTCCATTGTCGCCACTGTATTCTTTTTTTAAACTTTCAATTTGAGCTCTAACCTCTTCTAAGTCATAGCCAAATTTAAGAGCAAAAGTATTTATTTCTATTCCATCTCCAGAAACAAAAAGGATTGCTTTAATCAATTCTTTTAAATTAATTTTTTTCATATTTTATCACCATCCTTTTTTTATTTGTAAAAAACAAGTCTCACTAATATATTTTTTTCTACTTATTTTCTTCATCTAACGTTGAAATAATTTCAATTTCGCCATAAATATCGCCCTGACGTGCTTTTACAACCTGCATTTTAACAAGTTCCAAAACAGCCAAAAAAATATTAATTAATTCGCTTTTTGTTTGTCCTTCTTCAAAAAGTTCTGTAAATTTTATTTTTTTATAAAGCAAAATAGCATCTTTAATTGAAACAATTTTTTCTGCAACTGTAAAACGATCTTTTTCGATTTTTTTTGGTTCATCTTCTTTTATTTTACTTTCAACTCTGCCCATAATCTCAACAAAAGAAGAAATCATATCATCCAAACTAACATCACTTAAAACAAAATGAAGTTTTCCAACATTATTATCTGGCATTTTGTAAAGACGAGAAATATTTTCATGATTAGCAAGATTTTCCCCTGCTTCTTTTAAAAGTTTGTATTCTGCAAGTCTAATTAACAAATTTTGTTCGGCATTATCAACCGTTGAGTCTTCTTCTTTATTACTACTGGGAAGTAAACTTTTACTTTTAATTTCAAGAAGTGTTGCAGCAACTGTTATAAACTCACTTGCTTTTTCCATATCAAGGTTATTTATATTATGTAAATATGCCATGTATTGGTCAGTAATAAGGGAAAGTTTTACATCCATAATATCCATTTTTGAATGCTTTACTAAATCCAAAAGTAAATCAAGCGGACCCTCATAATTATCCAACTTAAATTTATAAAAAATTTCGTCTTCTTCACAATTTAAAATTACTGAATCTTTTTCAATTTCCATGTTAAAATTATATTCTTTTTTTGTTTTACAGTCAAACGACAAAACAAAAATACAAAATTCAAAATATAAAAAATAACAAATTTAAAACGGCAAATTACATAACAAGCAATAAATACAAAAAAAATACAATATAATATACCACCTAATAATTATCAATAACCTTTCCACAAATCAAATAACAAAATTTGACATAAAAATAAAGGAAAAATTTTCACAAAATACTTAAATAAAAAATTCTTAATTCTCAACCATAAACTATTAAAACAAACCGTCCACAAATTCCTGACTGTCAAAAATTTCAAGATCTTCAATTTTTTCACCAACTCCAACAAAACAAGTCGGCATATTAAATTCTTTTGCAACTGAAATAATTATCCCGCCCTTTGATGTACTGTCAAGTTTTGTTAAAATTAAACCATCAATTTCAACATAGTTTTTAAAGGTTTGAAGTTGCGAAAGTGCATTTTGTCCCGTTATTGCATCAATAACTAAAAATGTATATTTTTTTGCTTCTGGAAATTCTCTTGAAGTTATTCGATTAATTTTTTCAAACTCTTGCATTAAATTTATTTTTGTATGTAATCTGCCTGCTGTGTCAACAAGTAAAACATCGGTTTGTTTTGCCTTTGCGCTTTTTATTCCGTCAAAAACAACAGAAGCGGAATCATTACTATCATTTTTTATGATTTTAACTTTGTTTCTATTTGCCCACTCTGTTAATTGTTCAGTGGCACCTGCACGAAAAGTATCAGCAGCAACAAGCATAACCTCTTTTTTGTTTTGCTTAAAAAAATAAGCTAATTTCCCAACAGACGTTGTTTTTCCAACTCCATTTACTCCAACAATAAGTATAACAGCTGGAAATTCAATATGAATTGCTTTTGCTTCATCAATAATTTTTTTTAA
>CAZKOT010000027.1:10880-17398 GCA_964554475.1 uncultured Christensenella sp. | reverse complement strand
AACTTGTTCCTTTTTTTGAAGTAAACCCACAATTTTTCGGTATAGCACTTTTTTCAATAAAAGTTTTTGCCCCATAAAATTGTCTAAATATATTTTCTGTAACTGTTTCTGAAACTTCTATCTTTTTCACTATAATAAAACTCCTATGATTTTAAGACATTTTATCACATTTTAATATAATTGTAAATAATTTACTGTATTGCAATTTCTAAAATTAACCTATAATTCTGCAAATACAGTTCAGTTTGGATGATTTGCTTCCCGCCAGTTAATAGATTGCTTTTTAAGGGTTATACAAGTAATTTTATTAAATTTCCATGTTAAATTGAAATAATAGATAACTATTGAAAACATATCTTTTTTTTGTTAGAAAAATAATTCGCTATCATTCTGTCCAAATGGTTGGAGCATTGACTTCATTATAATGCCAATGGTCTCCGTCAAAAACAGGTGTTTCTGAATAGTAATAAATATCTTTATCAGAAAATTCATCTGGTTGCATAGTAATTAAATTCCATTCAGTTTCTGTTCCTACAAAAAAAATACTTTCTAAATTGGTTGTTCCCCAAAATGCATTTTCACCAATGCTTGTTAAACTGTTTGGTAATATTGCAGTTGTCAATGCAATACAATCATAGAATGCTCCGTTTCCAATTTGAGTTATTTTATTTGGAATTGCAATCTCAGTAATCATTATTCCAGCAAACACATCTTGCTCAATCACAGTCCAAGCACTTGGTATTTCAATTTGTGTTATTTTACTACCATAAAATGCATTTCCACCGATGCTTGTTAAATTATCCCATGAGATAAAAATTGTTTCAAGAGTTGGAATAGAAAAAGCAGATTCATCAATAATTGTTACAGTGTCCGGGACATAAATTGTTTCTATAAGAATAAGAGATTTTAATGCCCAATAACCGATTTTGGTAACCATTTTATTATTATGTAATGCTGGCAACACAACAACTTCTGTCTCATAGCCTTCAAGCATTCCGCTTACTTCATATTCTGTATTATCATTTATTAATTCAAACGTAAGACCTTCGGTTCCTTGAAGCCATTTTGCATATAAAGTTAGGTTATTGTTAATTGGTTGATCAAAGTCATATTTTTCGCCCGTTCCTTCAAGATTGATAAACCAGCCAGAAAAATAATACTCATTTCGTAAAGGATTTTGTGGCTGGGTTAAATTGGTTCCGTCAATTACTGAAATAGTTTGATTTTCTGGACTTTCATCATAATTCAAATTATATGTAATTGTATGAGTAATAGGTTCACCATTAATCAATACTATGGGTAAAACTATTGAAAGAGTAAGAACCATGACTGATGCAATACTTATAATCACAATTTTTAATTTTTTACTCATTTTAAACCTCTTTTTTATTGTAATATTACTTTTAAAAATATTAAACTATGAATTTAATAAAATTTTTTAGAAACAAAATTAAATATAATTTATTTATTAAATTTTCAAAAAACTGTAAAGGAAATGTAAACCTAGTTTTTTCGTTTAATATTATATCATATTTATTTTATACTAATAAATTGATTTTAATAAATTAAAAATTGCATAAAAAAATTCCTTAATTTTTTTAAGGAATCTTTTTTTTAATTAAGAATTATAATCACATAAGAAGTTAAAAATTTTTTTTAATAATATTTTTTGAATCTTTTTTTGCTTGGCATATTAACTATAAGTTTTCTTATCTCTTCAAAAAACAAAATTATTACCGGACATATTAAAAGAAGTAAACAATCATTAAAAGTTAAAGGGGCTGTGTGAAAAATTGTTTGAAAAAATGGAACATAAACAATTAAAGCAAGAATTGCCAGTTCAGTTAAAATGCCATAAATAATTAACTTATTTTTTGATTTTAAACTTTCCACAAATGATTTCCTTTCGGAACGACACGCAAAGAGATTTCCAATTTGACAAAAAATTATTGAAGCTAAAGCCATTGTTGTTGCATAAACATACGTATTTAAAATTGCAATGTCAGCTGTTCCATTAATAATTGCCATGTTATGTGCTAAAATTGTTGAAAAATCAATTCCTGCACGGTAAAACACCATAAAAAACACACTTGTTGAAATTATTGCTTCAATTATTCCAACAAAACAATAAGAACGTAAAAACATTATTAATTAATTTGTCTGTTTGTTTTCTTGGTGGACAGCTAAGGGTATTTTTCTCGGGCTTTTCAGCGCCCAAAGCAATTCCCGGAAACATGTCTGTTCCAAGGTCAATTGCCAAAATTTGAAGAACAGTCAAAGCTGGAGGAATACCCCAAAAGCCCATTGCTAAAACGGGAATAATTTCTGGAATGTTTGATGTTAAAATGTAAGTTATGAATTTTTTAATATTTGAATAAATGTTTCTTCCTATTTCAATTGCTTTAACAATTGTTGCAAAATTATCATCTAACAAAATCATTTCTGCCACATCTCTTGCAACATCCATACCACTTTTTCCCATTGCAATTCCAATGTGAGCTGATTTCAAAGCCAAAACATCATTAACTCCATCTCCTGTGACTGCCACAATTTCGCCAATTCTTTTGTAAGTCTCAACTATTCTTAATTTGTGCTTTGGATTAACTCTTGAAAAAATCATGGTTTTGTTTTCTTTTAAAATATTTTCAAGTTCAAATTGTTCCAACGAATCTAGTTCTTCCCCTGAAATGTTCACAAATTCATTTTCAATAATTCCGATTTGCTTTGCAATTGACACAGCTGTAAGTCCATAATCACCCGTTATTACTGTAACTTTTATCCCTGCTTTTTTACATTTCATAATTGCTTCTTTAACTTCATCACGAGGAGGATCAAAAATTGCAACAAGTCCAAGAAAAATTTCGGTTATTTCATCTATTTTACAACTAAGAGAAAGAACTCTGTAACCATCATTTGCAAATTCATCATTTTTGCTCATTATTTGTTGTTTTTCATTGTTTTTTAATTCGGTAAGATTTCCGTTTAAGTAATAATAATTGCATTTGTTAATAATAATGTTGGGAGCTCCCTTTTTAAACGAAAAATTCTTGTCAATATCAAAATATTTATTTGATAAATTTTTTATCATCACACTCATTTTTTTTGATTCTGAACTAAAAGAATGAGTTTTTAAAATTTCAAACTGTTCTTTACACTCAAATATTTCAGCATTAAAAATATTGGTTGCTTTAAGCAGTGCAACATCTATTGAATTTCCATTTTCAAAATTGTTTGTTTCATTTAAAAACGTTTCATTACAAATTGTGCCCACAGTAAAAATTTTATTTGCTAATAGTTTTTGATTGTCATTAAGAATAATTTTTTCATCTTGCAAAATATCTAAATCCAAATCGAAAGACCAAATTTTTTTAACAGTTAATTTGTTTTGCGTTAATGTTCCTGTTTTGTCTGTGCAAAGAACAGTAACACCACTAAGAGTTTCAATTGAGGACAATTTTTTAACAAGAGCATTTTCTTTTGCCATTTTTTTTGCTCCAATTGCCAAGGTTAAATTAATTGTTGGTAAAAGTCCTTCAGGGATGTTTGAAATAATTATTGCTAAAGCAAACATAAAGCCTACTTCCCAACTCATACCGCTAACTAACATGACGGTTCCAAAACCTAAAAGAGCAATCAATAAAGCTAAAAATGTAATTATTTTTACAACTCTGGTGATTTGTAGTTCCAATGTGCTTTTTTCTTGTTTCATGTTTGTTGCAATTGTAGAAATTTCACCAATTTGAGTTTGGTTACCGATTGCATAAACAACCGCTATTGCAGTTCCTTGATTAATGGTTGCACCAGCAAAAACTATATTATTTATGTCTGAAACATTTTGAATGGCTGTTTTTAGTGGCAAATGATTTCTGCAAACAGGAGTGAACTCACCAGTTAACATTGAGTTAATAACAAGTAAATCCTTTGTTTCAATTAATCTTGCATCTGCAGGAATAATGTTTCCTCTCTCAAGTTTGATTATGTCCCCAACAACAAGTTCTTCAGTTGAAATATCAACACATTTTCCATTTCTAATGGTTTTAATATTTTTTGGCATAAGATTGGTTAATAATTTTAATTCTTTATTTGCTTTATACTCTTGAAAAAAAGAAAAAATACCACTGATAATTACAACCAACCAACTTGCAACTGCCAAATCTGGCATTTGAGCAACAAAAGCAAGAATGCCCGCAACCCATAATAAAATTGCAATCATATTAACAAACTGCTTTAACAAAATTTTTAATGTTGAAAACTTGTTTGGTTTTTTAATGACATTTTTTCCAAGCGTTTTTTGCCTTTGTAGAACTTCTAAATCATCTAATCCATTTACACTTGTGTTTAATTGAGTTAACACTTGAGAAGTCGACCATAAAGATATTTCATTGATTTTTGTTTCATTATTAATTAGCATTTTCATTTTTTTATCCTAATGCCAACAATATTATCATATTTATTTTTTAAAATCAATTATGCCAAGCATGATTTTTTGCAGTTTTTGCAAAATATTTTTATAAAGAAAAATTCTAAATATCGTAAAACAATTTGAAAGATATCTCTTCAAATTCTTTTCAATTTAACATGAAATTTTTCAATTATTACAAAAAATTAATAAAATAAATAAATCTTTGTCGTGACTTATTAAAAAAAATATTTATTTTGACAAAGCAAAAGAAATAAGATATATTAATTTCATAACTTAAGAAATAAAAAGTTAAAAAAATTAAAGATTATTTAGGATTAAAAAAACTACAAATGAAAAACAAAAAAGAGCCTAACAAATTAAAAGGTTATAAGGGATTAAGAAAGATTTTCCCCTACTATAAAAAAAATAGTAGGAGTTTTGCTTTGCTAATTTTTATTGTTATATTAACTCCTGTCACAGGAATGCTCTCACCAATTTTTACAGCAAATTCCATTGCCTCTTTAACTGAGGGAACTTACAATACAGCGTTATATTTTGCAGGGTTGTTGCTTATTGTAAAACTTATTACTTATGTAATGGGATATTTTAATAATATTTTGTACGTTAAAATTGTCAATAATGTTTTATTTGATTTAAAAAAAGATTTGATTTCATCAATCACTTCAGTCACTATGAGTAAGAATGATAAAACTAACAGCGGGAAATATATTGACAGAATATCTGAAGATGTTTATAGATGCCCTGATGTTTTACTTGATATTATTCAAGCTTTTGTTGATTTACTTACTAATATAGGTTTTTTAATTTATATTGCTTTTTTGAATATTTGGTTTTTCTTATTAATGTTAAGTTATGTTATTGTGCTTTGGTGTTTTGATATTAAAACTGAAAATATGTGGTTTAAATTAAGAAAAAAATTTAAAGATGCTCGTGAAATTGTAACTGGAACATATGCGGAACAAATAAGAGGCATAAGAGATGTAAGAAGTCTTAATATTCGCAAAAACACCATTATGGATTCTTCAAAAAAAGAAAGCGTTACATTAAACATTTACAAACAATCATACAACTCAAGATCAAAATGGAAAGTTCTAAAATATATTTGTGCTGGGATTTTTGAAGTTGGTTTTATTGTAATGGGCATTTTGTTTGTTCAAGCAAGTTACGTTACTTTGGCTGGATTCTTTGTTGTTTATTTATATCATACTAATGTTAAAATGGTGTCGCAGTATGTTGCTTCAATAAAACAGTATTCAGCAGAAGGGGAACTTGCAGCACAAAGAATTTTTGAAATTATTGATGTTTTCCCAAAAGAACATTTTGGAAATCAAACAATTGAAAATTTGGTTGGTAATGTTAAATTTAAAAATGTAAGTTTTGAATATGAAAACAATCAAACTATTCTTTCAAATGTGAACTTAAATTTCGAACCTTTTAAATCAACTGCAATTGTGGGAAAAAGTGGAAGTGGCAAAAGTACAATTTTATCTTTAATCAATAAGATTTACAACATTCAAGAAGGGGAAATTCTTTTAGATGGTTTGAACATTAATCAATTGACCGAAGATTCGCTTCGAGATAATGTTGGAACAGTTACTCAAAATCCATATATTTTTAACAGAACAATTAGAGAAAATTTGTTATTAATAAATCCAAATGCAACAGAAGAAGAAATTATAAAAGTGTTGAAACAAGCACAAATTTACGATTTTGTTGAAAGTCTTGAAAAAGGAATTGACAGCATGGTTGGTGAAAACGGAGTGATTTTATCCGGTGGACAAAAACAACGCCTTGCAATTGCAAGATTACTTTTAAAAAATACAAAAGTCATTATACTTGATGAAGCCACAAGTTCACTTGATAATGAGAATCAAAATAAAATTGTTGATGTAATTGAAAATTTAAAAGAAGATCATACAATAATTATTGTTGCTCATAGACTTTCAACCATCGTTAATGCAGATAAAATAATTGTCCTTGATAAAGGCAAAGTAATAAATCAGGGAAAACATAAGTACTTAATTGAAAACTGCAAAGAATATAAAGAACTTTACAAAATTGAAGAAAGTATTTCTAAATACGAAATTCTTAATAA
>CAZKOT010000027.1:0-10780 GCA_964554475.1 uncultured Christensenella sp. | reverse complement strand
GCTTTTTCATATGAAAAAACTTTTAATTCAAAATCTTTTTTTAACATTTCAGTTTTATTTTCTTTTAATGATCTATTTTTGTCAGGATAAATCGGTGGGAAAATATTTAATACATAGTTGATATTATTATTGTTCTTATGCATTTCAATAAAGGTGGGAATAATAGGAATATTGTGTTTTGCAGCATAATGATAAGCACCGCTTCTAGGTGGGCGGGGCTTTTTGTAATTTAACCACATTTCTTGTTCGGGGTAAATTAAAATAAAATGCTTTTTTGAAAGAAATTTTTTAATTGCTGGATTAAAATTATTACATTGATAACTAATATTTTCAGAAAAGGGAATAGTACTACAATTACGAAGTAGCCATCCTAATTTTCCTTTCATAAAAAAATTACATTCCGCAACAACTATATCAAGTTTTTTGCCTACTTTATTGACAAAATGTCTAATGATAATATTGTCTATTGGTCCAAAATGATTACATGTTATTATTGCTCCGCTTTCAATTTTGGAAACATTTTCAAGTCCTTTAATTACTGTTTTAGTGTTTTCTCTTTTTGTTATATGATTAACAATTAATGTTGCAATAAAATTTTTCACTTTGTTTATAAGTTTTTTTTTCAATATGTCATATGGAAGAATAATTTTATTTCGCTCTTTGTTTGTTACAACATGGTCATTAGGCATTACTTTAGCATTAAAGTTGCCCTCGCTCACCGCTTTTTTAATGTTTTCAACTATAAGATTTTGCATAATTCTCCTAACCTAAAATAATTTTGAAGGTTGCAGGATCTTCAGTGACAATTCTTTGTGCATTTTTTACCAAATTCATTGCTGCGATTTTATCATTTTCAATATCTTTTTGTGAATATTTCTTTTTTAAGTTTAAAAGTTGGTTGTAAAAGTCGGTTTCTTTTGCAAAATACCAAAAAAGTTCACCATATAAAACATTTGAAAAGTGCCAGGGTTTGTCAAAACAATTATAATGAACAATTTTTAAAGTTTCATCCTGAAAATCCTTATTAGGAATTGGCATTTTGTCCCAACCTAAATCAACAAGTAAAGCTTTTCCTTTACATAAGACATTCAAATAATCTTGGTCGGGTGCAAGTGTGTCAAAATTATATGTTTTTAATAGATGTAAAAATTTTTCTTCGATTTTGTCATCTCTAAATTTTTTTAAGTTCATTAACAAAACACCTGAATTAAAATACTCACTGGGCTCAATACCTACTGCATTTTTTGAATAATTACTAAAATCTTCATTGCTTGTTATTATTTGGTCATTTATCCCAGCAACATAGTAATTTTGGATGTCAATATTGAAAAATTTTGAAATGTCTTCCAAAACAACCAAATCACCATCTAAGTAAATTGCTTTGTCATACATGGGAAAAAGGGAAGGAATAAACATGCGATAATAAATTGCATCCGAATAATAATCTCTTAATCTAACTGAAAGTAAATCTTTATATTTTTTAATTGTTTTTGTGATGTCAAAAAATTCAATTTTAAAATTTTTATTTTCAAATTTAAAAATTTTGTTTTTATAATCTTGTTTTATTCCTGTGTTAAGAATTATAATTTTGTAATTATATTTGTCTGACGCTTTTTTAATTAGTGAATGGAGGGCAACTGCTAAAAAAGGAATATAGTTGTCATCACAGGCAAAAAATATTGGAATTTCCTTTTGTTTAATTTGTTCATCATTTTCTTTTTGTTTACTAGTTTTCATTTTCTCACCTCTTTTATTTTTTTTGCTATGGAAGTAGGTTTATTTAATACTTCCTTTATTTTTAGATATTTTTCAAAAATATCATCAAATACATAACATTTTAAGAAACTGTGTACTCTTTCAATATCCCATTGCTTTACATTAACAGTATGAAAAAAAGGAAAAAAGCGAATTGTTTTACAAAAATGTCTTACAATAGTCTCTTTTTTAATCCTTCGTTGTGAATTAAATTTACTGCTTATTATTAATTTGTGTTTGGTTAATTTATTAAGAGCGGTTTGATCAGGCAAAAAAATTCTTTTTTTGCATACTAATTCCAAAGTCCGTTTGAAAAGTTTTGTTTCTCTGATTTTCTTCATATTTAAAAGTAAAACTCCCGAATTAATATAATTTGGATAAAAGAAAAATTTACCGTAATAGTCACGGGCGGCGGCATACTCGTAATTTTCTACGTTAATGTCATAGAGTTGTCTTATGTCTCCAAGTAGCATTATGTCAGCATCCAAGTATAAAATTTTATTTGGAATTTTGTCCAAATCTTCCGCAAACAATCTTAAAAAAATGTAAGGTGTATATTTTGTTATAATATTAGGTGATTTTAAAAGCTCTTTTCTAAATTTTTCAGTAAGGTCAATTTTGCTTATTTTGCTTAAAGAATTAGCCTTTTTTATTATTTCATTTAAAACAAAAAGTTCTCGCTCTGAAATTGACCGAAAATCCTTATTCATGTCTTGCAAATCCATTGTTAAAAAAAAGATGTTGAGAGGTTCTTTATTATATTTAACAATTGACAAAAGTGAGGTCAGTATTCCGTCAAATACTTTAAAGTTTCCGCAATATAGAATATTAATTGTTTTATTCATCATTTTTCCTTTTTGATGTATTTAATTTTTTCATAGTTAGATTTTTTGCTATGTTCTTGCATGCATTTGTAAACTTGACTACATAATTCTTCACTTTGTAAATTTTTTTCAATGTCATTGTTTTTGAAAAAAGGTCCGTCAATGTAAATAATGGTTTTTAATCTACCTTGTTTTGTTTTTTGAAAAGTTGTTGTGAACGAAAAGACAGGAAGATTAAATTTAATAGGGTATTTAAATGAAGTATTTTTAAACGGTCGTATCTTTGTGTAATAGGGCCAAACTTGTGCTTCAGGATAAATTACAAAAACCTTTTTTTGTTTTATTCGCTTTTCTATTGCATTTAAAAAATTTTTACTGCTGTCAAAATCATCTGGCAAGGGTAGTCCCCCTATCATTTTTATAATTTTACCTATAAAAGGAATACTCATGTTTTTTGAACTGATTATTATGTAAACTCCCTTTGGGAAATTAATCGCAGTTGGAGTAAGAGCATCGGATATTGGTAAGACGTGATTTGAAAAAATGAAATATGATTGCTTTTTAAAATTTTTTAAAACTTTTTTGTTAACAAATTTAATCCTTTTTAGTAGTTTTGAATATATAAAGGCAATTGGAGTGATAATTAAACGATATAAAATGAAAGAAAAAAATTTATAAAAAATATTTTTGCTTACATATTTGTAATTTTTATTTATTATTTTGGGTTTATAGTGAGCTTTTACAAATTCATCATCTAAACTCTTATAAAAAATTATTTTTTTCATTTTTCCCTTTTTTGTCTTATGTGGAGTATAAATTAAAGATAAAAAAAGCATGAAGGGAAATGCTTAAAACACCGTCCCAAACATAGGGAAAGTAGTTCCCTTTAAAAGGGAACTACACATTACTTGCAATTTTTTTTAATTTATTATATTATATTAATAGGAGAATTGTTGTGTTAATAAAAGAGGGAAATATTAATGTTATTAATTCAATTCTTTCGCATTCAAGAAGTAAGGATTGGGACGAGGCGACAAATGAATGGGATCTTTTTGATTTTTATGAAGATTTAAACATGGCATCATCTTGTGCTTGCTGTGGTCAAAAAGGATTACGATATCTTTTTGAAGTAAAGAATAAAAAAACTAATGAAATATTATTTCCTGTGGGAAGTCAATGCATAAAAAAATTTGGACGTGAAGACCTTAATGAGCGTGTTTCAAAAATTGAAAGAAATTTAAAACTATTGCATGCTGTTAGAGATAATTCATTCATTGACTTATCATTTTTTTCGAGGAAAATACTTGAAGAATTATATAAAGAGGGAGCATTTAAACCAACCCCATATAATCATAATAATGGAAAATTAGATTATGATTTTCTTTTGGAGATGTTTAATAAAAGAAAAAAAGAAAGCATTACAGAAAAACAAAAAGCAAAAATACGTGCAATTATTGTTAAAAGTATTATTCCTTTTTTAAAAGAAAAGTCTAGAATTAAAAAATTAATAGAAGTAGAGCATGAAATTACTTTGAATTAAGATTTGTTATTTAAAAATCTTATTAATTAAAAAAAGTTATAAATTTTGTGTTGATTAATTTTTTGAATAGTCAAGTATTATTTTGAAAGCATAATAAAAATGGTCGTGAATTAAGACCATTTTTTATTTTTAAAAAATTTTATTTTAATGAAATTCTAAGCGGAAAGATTTTTTATTTTTTAGTTAAATGATATATACTAGTAAAAAAGTTAAGAGTCGAGAGTGACTAATTACTTAAATGGAATTGAATTTAAACACAATTTTACAAATTATTTCGAAATTTAAATTTAAAGGACTTTACAAATGACAAAATGGCAGAAATGGCTTAATAAGAATTGCGAAAGACTTGATGGAAAAACCATTGTTTTAACTGGCTCAACAGGGGATATAGGAAAAGAAATTGCAAAACATATTCTTTTTTTGGGTGGGAATTTGATTTTGGCTGTGCGTAACATTCAAAAAGCAGAACAGCAAAAAATTGAACTTTTAAAAATTTATCCGAACGCCGAAATTAAAATTTTAGAACTTGATATGGCAATTACAAGTTCGATTGAAAATTTTGTAAAAAAAATTATTGAGCAAAAAATTTCCCCAAATCATTTGATTTGTAATGCGGGAATTTTAACATCTCCGCAAAATTTTACAAGTGAAGGAAATGAAATTCATTATGCGACAAATTTTTGGGGTAATATTTTACTTGGCCTTAAAATATTGCCACTTTTAAATCAGCATAAGGGTTCAAAAATTGTTTTTCAATCAAGTTTTTCTTCAAAATTTAAAAAAATCAACTGGAATGATATAGAAAGTAAAAACATTAAAAGTAAAACAATTAAATATGCCCGTTCAAAACGTCTTTTACATTTAGGAGCAAAAATGCTTTCTTCCTATGCTAAAAAACATTACCCGAATGTTTCAATGGTTATGACTCACCCAGGTCTTGTGGCATCAAAAATGACTACTAAAGGATGGACAAAATTTATTGATCCAATTGCCAATTTTGTTCTTCATAGAATTTGTCATAAAGCTGCAACTGGTGCTTTGGGTGCTGTGTATGCATTGTTTGCAAAAGAAAATGAATATATTGTTCCAAGCGGTTTGTTTCAAATTTGGGGTAAGCCTAAAAAAGGAAAACTTCCCAAAAGCATTTATAGAGAAAAAGACCTTGAAAAATTTAAGGAAATTTTTGATTTTGATTTTATTAAGTAAGAATTATAATTATTAAAACATTGTGTTTGCACTCAAATCCGCCAAGAGTAAGGGTAAAGGATTTAAAAAAATATATCAAAATAAGATCAATTTTCAACTCTTATTTTTATCTTTTTCAAACTTTTTTTCTTTTTTTCTTTTTTGGTTGATTGTTTAACTAGGCCTTCGCTTTGCAACCAATGTATTGTGTCTTTAATCGTCTCTTCAATAGGACGAGTTGTAAATCCCAATTCCTTTTTTGCTTTTTCATTTGAATAATTGTTATTTCTTTTTAAATTATAAAGAGCAAAATTTGAAAACCAAACTGGTTTTCGTGTTATTTTTGCATATAATTCACCAAACCAAGCAAAAGGATATACGAACCAAAGAGGAAAGTGAGCAATAATTTTATTTCCTGTTATTTTCCCGGCAATCTTCATTACTTCTTTTAAACTATTGCAGTCATTTGATAAAATGTAGCCCTCTCCCTTTCGTCCTTTTTCAGCACAGGATATTATGCCTTGTGCCAAATCACGAACATCTACAGAATTAAAACTACCACCGATTGATGCTCTTAATTTTCCTGAGGCAATCATTTTTAATGCGCTTGTTATTAATCCAAATCCATAATCATTAGGACCAAAAATTCCACTGGGATAAACAATTGATGCATTTAAATCATTTTCTTTCACTGCTTTTAAAACAAGGTTTGTTGCTTCTGCTTTTGTTTTTGCATAATATCCAATAGTTATATTAGGGTCTATGTTTTCAATTTCACGCATTATTTTTCCATTTTTTAATTCGGGAATAACACTTGAGGAACTAATATAAACTAATTTCTTTACATTTTTCTTTAAACACCAGTTAATTATTTTTTGTGTTCCACCTACATTGACATCATATACTTTTTTGTTAGGCAGAGGGTCCATTGTGACAATACCTGCAGCATGTATAACATAAATTTCAGCATCATTTTGAACATTAAAAAATTTTTCAAGTGCCTCATCATCTAAAATTCCGCCATTTACAATTTCAACAAGCGGAGGAATGTGAGAAATGGCTGGGTCTTTAGGAAGTACTAGTGCACGAACATGTTCACCTTTTTCAATCAGTGCTCTTGTAAGACTACTTCCAAGCAGTCCTGAAGCTCCCGTTAACAAAAAAACTTTTTCCATATTTCTTTCTCCAATTGTTTATATTATATCACTATTTAGAATTTTTAATTAATTTTTATATTAATTAAAGAAAATATACTGTCGAAAAATGGGATTTAAAATTATTAATTGAAGGGATTATAAAACAGGTATAAGAATTTGCTCTAAAATTTTCAAGTGATTGTCTTTATTTTTTATACAATAAAATTTATAGACAATTTTTTTTTAAAATGATAAAATACAAATTGTCTTACTAAGGAGGATCTTATGATTTTGTCAGGATTAGAAATTAAAAAACATTTAGGAGAAGACATCACTATAACTCCTTTCAATGAATCACAACTTGGTCCAAATAGTTATAATTTGAGATTGGCAAACGAACTTTTAATGTATGAAAATTTTCCGCTTGACATGAAGAAAAAAAATGAAGCGAAAAAAATTATTATTCCTGAAACCGGCTTTTTGCTAGAGCCAAATAAATTATATTTAGGACGAACATTTGAACATACAAAAACAGATAATCTTGTTCCCATGCTTGAAGGAAGGTCATCAATTGGAAGGTTGGGAATCTTTATTCATATTACTGCTGGTTTTGGTGATATTGGATTTGCGGGATACTGGACTCTTGAAATTTCTTGCATACATCCGGTTATAATTTATCCTAATATTGAGATTTGTCAAATTTATTATCATACAGTTTTTGGCGATAAAAGCATCAAATATAAATCAAAAAAGTACCAAAATAACGAAGGAATTCAACCCAGTTTACTTTACTATGATTTTGAAAAAAAGCAAACCGAAGAAGTTGTGAATATAAAGAATTAAAAAATGCCGGATTTTTACGTTGTTTTTCTTTTCGATTTCTTATATAGTAATAAATGTAATAAAATTAAAAAAATGGACACAATTTTTAAAAGGTAGGAATTTAATGATACATTTAATTGTTGACTCAACGTTTGGTTTTTCAAAAGAATTTGCAAAACAAAAAGGAATCGAAATTGTAAATTTAAAATTAAATCTAGATAATGAAACTGTTGATGAAGGATTTAAGGAAAATTGGGACCAGTTTTACGAAAAAATTAAAAATTCAAAAAATTTTCCCACAACTTCACAACCGAGTCCTGAGGATTTTATTGTCGCATTTAAGCGAATTTTTAAGCGTGATGAAAATGCTGAAATTATTGTTTTGACAATTTCAGAAAGACTTAGCGGAACAATTAATTCTGCAGTTTTAGCATCAAAATCTTTTAAAGATAAAAAAATTTTGGTTATAGATTCAAAACAAGCAACAGTTGGTTCTAAAATTGTTGCAGAAGAAGTAATTGAATTTATTGAAAGCGGAAAAACTTTGGATGAAATTGAAAAAGAAGTTGCTTTGCTTCATGCAAAAGTAAACTTGCTTTTTGTTCCCGCAACAATGGAGTATTTAATTAAAGGCGGAAGAATTGGAACACTTGCTGGCACAATTGCAAGCATTTTTCAAATTAAGCCTATTTTTAAATTTAAAGAGGGCATTCTTTCTGTTGCAAAAAAGGTTTTGGGTTTTGGACATAGTCTTGCAGAGATGGTTAGCATGTTACCAAAAAATTTAAAAAAGCTTTACATTTGCTATATTCATGACAATTCAAACGTTCAACAATTAGCTTTTAAATTAAAAAAAATTTTAAATCTTGAAAAAGTTGAAAGCGTTGCTTGCAGCCCTGTTTTCGGTTGTCATGTTGGAATCGGTGCAGTGGGGTTTGCTGCAATAGAACAATAATACAGACTGTCGATAAAGAACAATGGACACAAAATTAATTTTGTTGCTGCGTTTACTTCCAAATGCCGACCCGAGTCGTCAAAATTGCTTTTTGCAATTTTGCAGAGCGAAGCCCGTTAAGAGGCGAGGGTAGTCATTTACATGGAAGTAAACTCCTGCCTTTTTCGCCTCTTGACGAGTTTACTACCGTAAACTCTGTAAATTTGCTACCGCAAATTTATCGGCTCAAAGCATTTGTCGAGCGACCTGAGCGTCAAATTGCGAAAGCAATTTGCAGGATTTACGAATGTAAATCCGTCAAGGAGCGTAGGGATCATTGCTCTTTCTCGACAGTCTGAGTTTGGTTTGATACAGTTTAGCAATTATATTCTTTTCATTATTAATAAAAAGGCATGTTATTAAACATAATAAATATTGAAAAATTAGATTGCTATTATTATAAAAAAAATAAATTAAAATATTAATTTAATCATTATTAATACTTAAAAATAAATATTCAAATGGAGAAAATTAATTGAATACGAAAGTGAAAAAAACAATCATTATTTCAAGCATTTTAATTGTTTTTTTTACTTTACTTGTTGTGGGAAGTATTTGGGATTTTGAGATTAGTAAAAACTTAGTCGATCTTGATGGTGGGCAATATTATTCTGAAAATAAATTTGGATTATTCTTTGAAATTATTGGTGAATTTCCGCTTTACATTCTGCTTTCAGTTTCAATGCTCATTTTTCTTTTTAACATTAATAAAATTGAAGAAAGTAAAAATGAAAATGAGAATAATAACAGGGGAGACAAAAACAGAAGTGGAAACTGTCAAAATGTGAAAAAAGAACGAACGAACTCTTATGCAATTGATACTTTGGTGGTTGATAAAAAATATAGAAGCAAAAAGATTAATAATTTTTTTTGTTCATCAACCTTTGTTTATGGTTTAAAAATTGTTTTTTTTCTTGGCGGAGTAGCATCAATCTTTGTTTTTCTTTGGCGTGCTTCGTCTTATGCAGCAGAACATTCAGGACAACCTGCGAACACAAGTTGGTACATAATTTTGATTTTGATTTTAGTTTCTTGCTTATTTAATTTAATGATGTTTTTTATTTTCAAACGTTTTAAGAAAGAAACAATCAAAAAACTTTTATTGTTTGCAATAATAATTATATTTTCAATTATGTTTGCGAATTTAATAACGCAGGGAATAAAAATAATTTTTGGAAGAATTCGTTTTCGTACAATGAATTACAAGAACGATTTTTCACTTTATACTCCATGGTATAAAGTGAATTTTAGAACAAGTATTCCCGAGGGTGATATGGTTGAATGGTATAAATCTTTTCCTTCGGGACATACAACCGCTGCCGGTAGTATTTTTACAACCACAATCCTTTGTGATATGTTTAAAAAATTAAACACAAAATTATTTAAAATTCTTTTTTGGTTTATTTCTATTTTTTATGTTTTTATTGTTGCACTTTCACGAATAATTGTTGGAGCTCATTTTTTCACCGATGTTCTCTTTGGGGCAGGTATTTCCCTGGGAGTGTTTTTTCTTGTTAGATTTTGTTTTTATAAATTTCAAAGTAAAATCATAGTAGAAGACAAATAGCAAAAAATTTTTAAAGAAAAATCTTTTTGACGTATATCATTTTAATTTGATATACTAACTTTATTGTTTTGGGGGATTAATTTAAATGAATATTGAAGAAGAGCGAAAATATTACTGTAAAAAGATTGATGAAATTATTGCAAGTAGTTTTAATAGCGAACAAAAGCAATTAGCAAAAGAAATAATCAATTCTTCAAATGAGCATAATATCGGTGAAGTTTATCGTCTTATTACTCGTCGTGTTAAGACAGGATTTGTTTTTGACGAAGCACCCGAAGTTCGTCATGATTGCGTTTGCGTTATTGAGGAGAATAAAGAGTTAAATATCAATGTTAATGATAATGGATTACAAGACAAAATTGAACACAAACTCATTATCGGGGAAAATTTTGACGCTCTTCGAAATTTGCTTGTTACATATAAAGGATTGATTGATGTAATTTACATTGACCCACCCTATAACACCGAAAAAAGTAAAGAAGAAGGAAATAATTATAAAGACAATGTTGAAGCTTCGAAATTTGTTTATCGTGACAAGTTTACAAGGGACGGTTGGCTCAATATGATGAATGAACGGCTTAAACTTGCAAAAAAACTTTTAAGTGATAAAGGGGTTATTTTCATTTCAATTGATGACAGCGAACAGGCATACTTGAAAGTTTTGTGTGATGAAATTTTTGGAGAAGAAAATTTTGTGGCGAATATTATATGGGAAAGGGCTTTTGCCCCAGTAAATTTAAAAAAGCACTTTTCATATTCTCACGATTATATATTATTATTTGCAAAAAATAATGAAAAATGTGTTTGTAATGGTTTAAAAAGAACTTTAGATGCTGATGCAAGATATGAAAATCCTGATAATGACCCAAGAGGAGTTTGGACATCAGGTGATTTATCTGTTGGACCTGCTGTGCAAAGCGGATTATATGAAATAACCTTACCAAATGGAAGAAAAGT
>CAZKOT010000026.1:0-17699 GCA_964554475.1 uncultured Christensenella sp. | reverse complement strand
CATGTTATTGTTTTAAATACAGACAATCTTGTTTTAACCGGAAACAAATTAATTGAAAAAAAATTATACTCGCATTCGGGTTATATTGGCAATTTGAAATCAACTGATTATAAAACTTTAATGGCAACAAAATCAGACAAAGCTTTAAAAGTTGCAGTTAAAGGAATGCTTCCAAAAAATTCTCTGGGACGCTCTATGTTAACCAGACTTCACCTTTTTAAAGGGGGAGAGCATAATCATGAAGCGCAAAAACCTGAAAAAATTGTTATTGAAGGAAGGATTGAATAATGGTAGAGGAAAAAAAAGTTGTAAAAGCTAACGTTGAAAAAAAATCAAAAACTGTAAGTAAAGTAAAACCTGTTTTAATTGGTGGTACAGGTAGAAGAAAAAAATCAATTGCTCGTGTTCGTTTGATTCCTAATGGAAAGGGAACGATTACAATTAACAAAAGAAATATTGATGAATATTTTGAACTTGAAACACTTAAATTAATTGTTCGTCAACCACTTGTTTTAACTGGAACAACTGAAAAATACGATATTATTATTAATGTTAGTGGCGGTGGTTTAACTGGTCAAGCAGGAGCAATTTGTCATGGTATTGCTCGCGGTCTAGTTAAAGCGGAAGAAAATTTGAAAGGTGAACTTAAAAAGGCAGGCTTTTTAACCCGTGATTCTAGAATGAAAGAGCGTAAGAAATACGGATTGAAGAAAGCACGTAAAGCACCACAATTCTCAAAACGATAAGAGAGATTATTATATGTTTTTTTTGTCTCAATAAAGAACAAATTTTAATAAAAAATTCTATATTATGTTTCTACTGATTTTTTTTAGTTAACAAATGAAAAATAATTATAATTTAATAAGAGACGAATTTTTTGTCTCTTTTTATTTGAATGTTTTTTTATTTGCTTTAAAAATTTTAAAATTTTATAATGACATTTGTAATAGTATTTGTTGGAGAATAAAATGTTATGTGAAAAATGCTTTTTAAATAATGCGACAGTTTTTCAAATTGGAAATGATAATAGGGATGTTTATATTTGTAGCGAGTGCTTTCAAAAGCAAGTCCATAATCTGAAAAATAAAAATTTTTCAACTAAAAATGATAATAAGGTTTGTTTTTGCGGAACAAAGCTACAAGAAATTTTTGAAAGTGGTTATGTTGGATGTGCAAAATGCTATGATACTTTTAACTCTGAATTATATCCTAATATTAAATTACAACATTTTGAAAAAATTCAACATATTGGAAAAATCCCCTTAAGTAAAATTGAAAAATTAAAAATGCAAATTGAAGAAGCAACAAAAAATCATTTTTATGAACTTGCTTCAAAACTTAAAAATGAATTATTTAAGTTGGAGGGAAAATGATATGCTTGAAAACATTGTTCTTTCTTCTAGAATTAGACTTGCACGCAATTTTGAAGATGTAAATTTTCCATTAAAAATTTCTGATTATGATGCGTCTAAAATTACTAAATATCTTTATGAACTTTTATCAAACTTCGAAGATTTTGAATTTTTAAAAATTAAAAATCTTTCTGATATTGAAAGTTTAAAAATGCTTGAGGAGCAACTTATTTCAAAGGAATTATTAGATAATAAAGATATTTCTTCAGTTTTAATAAACAGAGAAAAAAAAGAAAATCTTTCTGTTATGATTTGTGAGGAGGATCATATTAGACTTCAATGCGTTTTAAATGGTTTATCCCTAACGGATGCTTTTATAAAAATTGAAGAAATTGATGAAATGATTCTTGAAAATTTTAAAATTGCTTTTTCAAAACAATTTGGATTTCTAACTGCTTCACCCTCAAATTTGGGAACAGGAATGAGAGCATCGGTAATGCTTTTTTTGCCCGCAACAACAATTACAGGTAGAATTGAAACTCTAACAAATCAAGTTGAAAAATTAGGAATGACTGTTCGAGGCAGATATGGGGAAAATAGTAATGCCGAAGGATATTTTTATCAAATTTCTAATGAAGCATCTTTGGGAATTACTGAAAATGAAATTATTACAAACGTTACAGATGTAACAAAAAAAATATGTGAAATGGAAGAAGAATTTACTAAAGAACTTTTAAAAGTAAAATATGATGAAATAAAAGATATTTGCATGCGTGCTTTTGGAAACTTAACAAATTCACATATTCTTTCTGCAGGCGAGGCAATTAAACTTCTTTCTCAAGTGAAATTGGGAATTAATTGTGGGTTTTTTAAAATAAAAAATCCGCAAATATTAGATGAGCTTACTGTTTTATCTCAACCTGCTCACATAATGAGCATAAGTAGAAGATTAATGAATCCTAAAGAAAGAGATATTTTTAGGGCAGAATATTTAAGAAAGCAACTTATTTTAGAAAAGGAAAATTAAAAAATTTTGGACAAATTTTATTTTGAAAATTATAATTAAATGGTTAAAATAATAAGGGAATACAAATAAAAATAACAATCGGAGGAAATTATGGGAAGTCTTGCGGCTCAATTTTCTGATAGCTTAACAGAAGTATTACAATATGCAACCGAAATTGCATTAAAATACGGCAGTAATCAAATTGGAACAGAACATATTTTATATGGTCTTGTTAGTAACAAAGAATGTGTTGCATGTAAAGTTTTGGATGAATTTGGAGTTAACAAAAGAAACTTAGAAGCAATTTTTGAAGATAATGCAGATGAAATAAATCTTATTACTGATGTTGAACTTTCTCCACGAGTAAAAGAAATTTTAAGACTTGCTCAAAAAATTGCAATGGAGCTAGGTCATAATTATGTTGGAACTGAGCATGTATTACTAGCTCTAATTTCCAGTACTGGTAGTTTTGCTGTTCGTCTTTTAGTTTCTTTTTATAAAATTAATTTAAATGATTTAAAAACAAGATTACTTTCTTTACTTCAAGTAAATCCTTCATTAACTTCGGGAAAAATTTCACAAGAATCATCAGAAGCAGAAACAACAATCCCTGAAAAACTTTTGCAAATGGGTAGTGATGTAACTTTAAAAGCAAGAAAGCATAAAATCGACCCTATTATTGGAAGAGAGGAAGAAATTGAAAGAATAATTGAAATTCTTTGTCGAAAAACAAAAAACAACCCTATTTTAATTGGTGAAGCAGGAGTTGGTAAAACAGCTGTTGTTGAGGGATTGGCTCTTGCAATTGCAAGCGGTGATGTTCCAGAAATTTTAAAAAATAAAATTATTTATCAACTTGAAATTGGTGGTTTAATGGCTGGAACAAAATTTCGTGGTGCAATGGAAGAAAAGCTTAAAGATGCAATTGATACAATAATTGAAAATGGAAATATTATTGTTTTTATTGACGAAATCCACACACTTGCTCAAGCTGGAAGTGAAAAAGGGGAAACATCACCTGCTGATATGTTAAAACCTTATTTATCACGCGGTGAATTTCAGACAATAGGTGCTACAACAACTGATGAATATCGAAAATTTATTGAAAAAGACAAAGCGCTCGAAAGAAGATTTCAGCCTATTATGGTAAATCCTCCCTCTGTTGAGCAAACAATTGAAATATTAAAAGGATTAAAAGATTCATATGAGGCGTTTCATAAGGTTATCATTTCAGACAGTGCTATTAAAGCAGCGGCTCAACTTTCGGATAGATATATTATGGATAGAAGTCTTCCGGATAAAGCAATTGACCTTATTGATGAGGCTAGTAGTAGAGCGAAAGTAAATTTTAATTTAAAACCTAGTTTAATTCGTGAGAAAGAAGAAAAATTACGACAACTTTCGGCAAATCGCGACGAAGCATCAAATCAACGAAATTATGAAAAGGCAGCAAAAATTCAAACAGAAATAATTAATTTGGAAGCAGAAATTAAAGAACTTAATGATAAATTTGACAAAAAAACAAAGACTAATTCAAATACAATCACTTCTCAAGAAATAGCCGAAGTCGTTTCGAAATGGACAAGTATTCCTGTTACTAAAATTACCGAAACCGAAAAAGAAAAATTACTTCATTTGGAAGAAATTCTTCACAAGCGTGTTGTTGGACAAGACGATGCAATCACTTCTGTTGCAAAAGCTATTAGAAGAAGCAGGGTTGGACTGCAAGATTCAAAGAGACCAATTGGAAATTTTCTTTTTATCGGTCAAACTGGAACGGGTAAAACTGAACTTTGCAAAGCACTTGCTGAAGCTTTGTTTGATGATGAAAATAATATAATACGACTTGATATGAGTGAATTTATGGAACAACATACTGTTTCAAAATTAATTGGAGCACCGCCTGGATATATAGGATATGATGAAGGAGGACAACTAACCGAACAAGTTAGAAGAAAACCTTATTCCGTTATTCTCTTTGACGAGATTGAAAAAGCACATCAAGATGTTTGTAATGCTCTTTTACAAATAATGGATGATGGAAGACTTACTGATAATCAAGGAAGGGTTGCAAATTTTACTAACACTGTGATTATTATGACTAGTAATTTGGGATCGAGTGAAATTGAAAAACGAAGACTTGGTTTTTCTTCCGAAGAAAATAGCGCACATGATGCAAATGCAATATATATGGAAGCAATAAGAAAACGTTTTAGACCTGAATTTGTTAACCGAATTGATTCAATTTGTGTATTCCATCCTCTCACAAAACAAGACTTGTTTAAAATTGCAACAATTATGATTGCTAATGTTAATAAACGTCTTCAAAAACAAGAATTAGAATTGAAAATTACAAATAATGCGCTTGAATACTTGGTTGAAAATGGTTCAAACTTAATTTATGGGGCAAGACCTCTAAAACGTTTTATTCAACAAGAAGTAGAAGATAAAATTGCAGAAAAAATTTTGAATGGACAATTAAACAAAACAGGATCTATTTCAATTAAACTTGAAAAGGGAAAATTGGTATTTTCTAATTAATCATTTGATTAAAATGTAAAAATCTGTTATTATTTTAAATAGGAAAGGTGAAAGATATGAAACTAGAACTAGTGGGGAAAAATTATGAAATCGGAGCAAAACTTGCAACTATTATTTCCAAAAAATTAAACAAATTGGATAGATATTTTCAAGATGATGCAAAAGCTCGTGTTGTTTGCAAACAAGACAACAAAGCACTAAAACTTGAATTGACAATCACTTCAAAAGGGATGATTTATCGTGCAGAAGTTATTGGTGACAATATGTATGAAAATATTGACATAGCATTACCAAAAATTGAAAAACAAGTTGTTAAATATGCTTCTAAAAGAAGAGATTTCTTTAAAAAAGATGCTTTTGATAAAAAAGAATATGTTTTTATTGAAGAAGAACCTGATATGACTCAAACAGAAATTTTTAAAAAGAAAACATTTGATTTGGAACCGATTTCAATTGACGATGCAAAAATTGCTCTTGAAAATTTAGATCATGATTTTTTTGTTTTTTTAAACAACGAAACATCAAAAGTTAACATTCTTTATAAACGTCAAGACAAACAACTTGGCCTAATTGAATGCAATATTATTGTACCGTCAAAATGATTTGGTAGTGTGAAAAATAAGTAGAAACTATGATGTTATACTTGCTAATTAAATTTAAAAATATAAAATTACAAACGTCAATAAAACATTGATAAAATTTACAAAACTAATTTAGCGAATTTTGAAAATATATTTATCTCGTGCAATGATGAGAAAATTAGAGTTTAGGGCCGATAGGATCCTTATATAAAATTTTACATTATTGGAGTTAAGAAATGGGAGAAAAAAAAACAAGAGTTGAACTTGGTAATGGGGCATATTATGAAGGTGAAGTAAAACAAAAAGGTTCATCTAATAGTGATCATAGTTTAACAATTAATGGCAAAAATTTTGTGCCACATGGTTTTGGAACAAAAGTTTTTTCAAATGGCGACAAGTATGTCGGAAACTTTAAAAATGGTTCAATGGAAGGTGAAGGGACATACACATGGGCAATTGGATGTGAATTGAATGGCAACATCAAGTTGTTAAATATTAATAAAGATTCAAGTGGTTATTTTATGGGAAACGGAAGTTTTTCAATTGCTAATTTTGGAAAATTTATTGGAAATATGGATGTTAAAATCTACAATTATGTTGGTCTTATAATAGATTTTACAGAAGGAGTTAAAGGCAGTTTTATTTTCGAAAATGGGACTCAAATTGACTGTAATTTTAAATATTTACGTATTTCTAATAAACCTATTAAGATTATGAGTTTATCAAAATCAGGTGAAGACATAACCTCAAATATAGCTTATTTTAACATACAAGATAATTATGCCGTGATTGGGAATCTAGACTATAACAAAAAATTTGAAGGAAAATGTAAATATATTTTTTTAGATACTGGTGAAATTTTAGAAGGTAAATTTAAAGAAGGATTTCCAAATAATAAAACAGTTCGAATTAATTCTAAAAAAGAACAATCAATTGAGTTTTGGGAACAAATTAAGGATAATAAAGTTAGTATTACTTTTAAAGATAGTAAATATATTGGTGATACATTAAATTTAAAAATACATGGAAAAGGTGAATTATTTTACAATTCAGGAGACAAATATCAAGGCGAATTTAAAAATGGAAAAAAACACGGAAAAGGTGTTTTCAATTTTTTAAGCGGTGACAAATTTGAAGGTGATTGGAAAGATGACAAAAAACATGGAAAGGGTAAATTAACTTTTAAAAATGGGGATACCCTAGAAGGTGATTGGGAAAATGATAAAGAAAATGGCTTAATGATTAAAACAATTAACGGAATTAAAACTGTTGAGAGTTGGGTTAATGGCATTAAGCAGGCAAATGATGAAATTAATTTCGAAAATGTTGAAGCCGTAAAACAAAACATTATGTTTAATAATGGAGATAAATTTGAGGGGCTTGTTATTCATGGAGTGCCTAATGGACCGGGAAAAATGATTTATCCTAATGGTGATAAATTCAAAGGTTTTTTTAAAAATGGCGTTTTCGATGGAAGAGGAATTTTCTTTTTTAATGATGGAAGAATCATTAAAGGTAATTGGAAAAATGGCAAATATGACGGATACATAACTGAAATTAACCCTCAAAGTAATTTAAAGGTTTTAACTTATTGGGAAAATGGTGTTTTGAAAATTGAAAATGAGAAGGAACAAATTGACAAAGAATTCGACTATATTTTTGAAGATTTTGAAAGTCAATCAACTTTTGAAATGTGAAAATTAATAATTAATATAAACCTTAAATACTTAATCATTAACTTTTTCTTTTAATCATAAGATATTATGATGAAGACTAGGTTTAAGTTTTTTCGTGATACTGTAGCAAATGTGGTAATAGTTTTATTATTGGTTACCTTAACAATTATTAGTTATGCTGGCGGTGTTTTGAATGTTTTTTCATCTTCAAATTCCGATCCTATTTATCACGGTAATCTTTCTAAAAAAAATGTAACACTTTCTTTTAATGTTTATTGGGGGACAGAATTTATTGAGCCTATTTTGAAAGTTTTAAAAGAAAATAATATTAAAACAACTTTTTTTATTGGTGGAATTTGGGCAGCTCAAAACAATGAATTACTTTTAAAAATAAGAGATGACGGTCATGAATTAGGAAATCACGGTTATTTTCATAAGGACCATCAAAAACTTTCTTTTGAAAGTGAACAAGAAGAAATTTATTCAACTCATAAACTGATAAAGACAATTACGGGAATAGATATGCAACTTTTTGCTCCTCCTAGTGGAGCGTTTTCAAATTCAACTTTACAGATTGCAAAAAATTTGGGTTATAAAACTATTATGTGGACAAAAGACACTATTGATTGGCGTGATAAAGACAGTAACTTGATTTATACTCGAGCTACAAAAAATGCTATGGGTGGTGATTTTATTTTGATGCATCCAACTTCGGCAACTCTTGTAGCATTACCAAATATAATTAAATTTTATTTTGATAATGGATTCAAATTAACAACAATTAGCGAAAATCTCGTGTAATTAATTTGAATTTTAATTTTTATATGTTAAAATATGCATGTTAATACATGAATATTTATAAATATAAAATTCATTATATATTTATTTTTTGTGTTTAACGATTCGAAATTTAGAAATAATTCTTTATAAGGAGTTGTTTTGGCAGTATATAAATTTCAAAGTAATGAAAAAATTTCTATTAGTAAATCAAAAATTATTGGAATTGGTTTACTTGTTTTTTGTTCTTTGATTTTTTTATTTTTATTCACTGGGTTAGTTCCTTTTATGCAAATTTTTTTAATGGGAATATTTGGATTGTTTGCATATCCGCTTTTTATAACATTGTTTATTGTTTCAATTGCACTTATAAATCATAAAAAATATGTTATGAGTTTGAAATATGCTATTTATTTAGCGCTATGTTGTATTTTTTTACTTTGTTTAATTCAATTAATAATTTTAGGAAAACCAAGCTCATTAAATTTTGGAGAATATTTGTTGTATTCTTACAATTTTCAATACACCGCAGGTGGGATTTTGATTAGTCTTATTCTTTCACCATTTTTGTTTATTTTAGATCTTTTAGCTACCTACATTATTTGTGGAATAGGGTTTATTGTTTGTGTTGGTTTAATTTTAGATTATCTCTATTATATTAAAAAAAATGTTTCTCTTTTGGGTTCCGTTTCATTTAGGAAAAAATTTTACTCAAAAGAACCCCCTTCAGTTCTTACTATGGAAAATGAAGATATTAAACCTGTTACAAAAAAACAAAAAGAAGAAATTAAAATTACTTTAAATTCAGAAATTGAAAAAGAAAAATTAAATGAAACAAAAAATAGAATCAATCAAATAGGTTTAATTAGTGGAAACCTAAATCCAAAAGCTGTTCAAAATAAAACACCTGAAAATCTTCGAGATTATATTATGTCTCCACCTCCTGTTGATTTGTCAAAATACAGTAGTTTTCGCGAAGCAAAAAATAATGAAATTCAAAGTAACATTAATAATGTTAAACAGGATAATTTTTTATATAATTTTAATCAAAACAAATTTCAAAAATCTAACCCAAATGAATTTAATCCACAAAAAGTTGTTCATGATCAACTTCCAAATATGACATCAAATTTTCGAAGTATAGGGAAGCGTTCACCAATTTTAGAACCTCTTGAGAATGAATATTCAACTCAAAATACAGACGAAGTTTTAAAAAGAATATTAGACCAAAATCAAAAGATTGAAATTAATGGTGAACCTGTTAAACCAACAAATATTTCTCGAAGAGGAAGAAATTTGGGACAATTAACTATTGATGGAATTGTAAAGAATACTGAAAATCAACAAAGTAAAAATTTTTATTCTAAATCACATTCTTACATCAATCCGTCGATTGATCTTCTTCACAACAGTTCGATTGATCTTTCTACATTAAATGAAGATGTTGTGGGAAAAAGAATTAAACTTGAAAAAGCTTTAGAAGTTTTTGGAATTCCTGCAAAGGTTATTGCTGTTGTTGTTGGTCCTGCAGTAACCAGATATGAACTTGAAATGCCACCAGGAATTACTGTTAAAAAGATTATTACTCATGCTGATGATATTGCTCTTGCCCTTGCTTCAAATGGAAAAATTAGAATTGAAGCACCAATACCAGGAAGAAGCGCAGTTGGAGTTGAAGTTCCAAACAATAAAATTGCAACTGTTGGAATTAAAGAAGTTTTAAGTTCAACAGAATTTAATTCTAATCGTTCACCCCTTACATTTGCATTAGGGAAAGATATTTCAGGTAGTATTAAAATTTGTAATCTCCAAAAAATGCCCCATTTATTAGTTGCAGGTGCAACAAATTCTGGAAAAAGTGTTTGCTTAAATTCAATACTGATTAGTTTGATTTACAAAACTTCTCCACAAGATTTACGTTTAATTTTAATTGACCCTAAACGTGTCGAATTTAATCTATATAACAATCTTCCACACCTTTTAATACCAAATGTTATAACAGAAGCAGATAAGGCTATAAATGCGTTTAATTGGGCCATTAATGAAATGGAGCGTCGTTTTGTGCTTTTTATGGAAACACGAGTTCGAAATTTGGAAGAATATAATCAACTTGATGAAGTAAAATATGGTCAAATTGAAAAGTTGCCGTTTATTGTTATTGTAGTTGATGAACTTGCTGACTTAATGATGATTTCAAAAAAAGATGCAGAAGAAAAAATAATGCGACTTGCTCAAAAAGCAAGAGCATGTGGAATTCATTTAATTCTCGCAACTCAAAGACCTTCTGTTGATGTTATTACTGGAACAATAAAAGCAAATTTTCCCTCAAGAATTGCTTTTTCAGTTACTAGTTATCAAGATAGTAGAACTATTCTTGACCAAGGAGGTGCTGAAAAATTACTTGGTAAGGGTGATATGCTTTACTCTCCTAGCGATGCTTCAGAACCTAGAAGAATACAGGGATGTTTTGTTTCGGGTGAAGAAGTTGAGGCAATTGTTAATTATATTAGAAATAACAACACTATGGATTTTGATAATGCAGTTAGTCAAACAATTAACTTAAAAAAACCTTCTCAATCTTCCGATGTTGAAGCAAATGATGCTGTTGGCGAAAGCAGTTTTGATTCATTAATGTATGATGCTTTAAAGATTGTCATTGAAAATGGCGGAGCAGCTATTGCACTTCTTCAACGCAAACTTGGAATTGGTTTTCCGCGAGCGGGGAAAATTATTGACCAAATGGAACAAGCACATTTTATTTCTGGTCCAGACGGAAATAAGCCTCGTAAAGTTTTGATATCAATGGAAGAACTTGATGATTTATTTGGAAGAAGTTAAAGATATTAATTAAAAGTGAAAAAAATATGATTACTAAAGAAGAATTGACTAAAAAAAGAATTGCAGCAATTTCATTAGGTTGTGATAAGAATAAGGTTGATTTGGAATATATGCTCTTTAAACTTAAAGAGTATGGTTTTGTTTTTTCAAACGATGTTACTCAGGCAGAAATTGTTATTGTTAATACTTGTGGTTTTATTTTGCCTGCAAGAAAAGAAGCAATTGAAAATATTAAATTTGCAATTTCTCAAAAATCACTAGTTTGCGAAAAAGTTGTTGTTAGCGGATGCTTACCTCAAAGAGATTTAACTCAACTAAAAAAAATGTTACCAGACGTTGATTATTTCGTTGATTTAAAAGAAAACGAAAATATTGTTAAAATTATTGAAAAACTTTATAATGTGCAAACATCATTTTCAAGTTGCGGTAAGAAAAGAGTTTTAACAAATGTTTTACATTATGCTTATGTGAAAATTGCTGAAGGTTGTTCAAATTCATGTTCGTATTGTTTAATTCCACAAATAAAAGGAAAATATCGAAGTTTTGAAATGAATGACATAATTAACGAGGTAAAAGAACTTTGTCAAAATGGAGTGAAAGAAATACTATTAGTTGCACAAGATATAACGCGTTATGGTGTTGACCTTTATAATGAAAATAAATTAATTTCGCTTATAAAAGAATTATGTAAAATAGAAAAATTAAAATGGATTAGGTTACATTATTGTTATCCAGAATTAATTACTGATGAGCTTTTAAATTTAATAGTTTCTCAAAAAAAGATGTGCAAATATCTTGATGTTCCATTTCAACATGTTGACAATGAAATTTTAAAAAGTATGAATAGAAGAATTGATGAAAATGGAATTTTTGAATTAATTAATAAAATCAAAAATCATTATTCTCAAATTATTATTAGGTCTACCTTTATTGTGGGATATCCTGGCGAAACAAAAAAACAATTTTTTAAACTTTGTAACTTTTTAAGGCTAACAAAACTTGACAATGTGGGATTTTTTCCTTACTATAGAGAAGAAAACACAAAAGCATATTTTTTAAAAGGACAAAAAAGTAATTTAACTAAAAAATTAAGACTTCGAAAGGTTCAAAAAATTCAAGAAAAAATTGCTGATGAAAAAAATTTTGCAAAACTGGGTAATGTGAAGGAAGTTTTAATTGATGCTTTTGACGAAAAAAATGAACTGTACTATGCCCATGATAATGATAATTCTCCTGATGTAGATTTTCAAATTTTAATTTATTCTAAGCAAAAATTAAAAATAGGAAATTTTTACAAAGTTGAATTAATTGATTATTTTAACAGAAACTTAATAGGAGTTTTGTATAATCCAAAAGGTGAGGTGAAAAATGAATATCCCAAATAAAATTTCAATTTTTAGAATTTGTTTAATTCCTGTTTTTCTTTTCTTTTTTTTAAGTGGTAGTTTTATTCCTTATTCAAAAATAATTGCAACATTTTTGTTGATTTTGGCATGTGTAAGTGATGCAGTGGACGGTCATATTGCCAGAAAATATAATATGGTAACTGATTTAGGAAAACTTTTAGACCCAGTTGCTGACAAGGTTTTTGCTCTTTCTGCACTTTTAGTCATTGTTGTTGATGGAACGATACCTCATCCTTTTGGTATAATAGTTTTTTTTACTTTTATTCTAAGAGATTTTCTAATAGGTGGACTTCGCCAAATTGCAGCAAGCAAAAAATTTGTTATTTCAGCTGACAAATGGGGAAAAATTAAAGCAATATTTTTCTATGTTTCTCTTGTTGCTCTCTTTATTTTATCTTTTTTACTCTTTGACATGAACTATGAACTTACAAATACATGGATTTTAGTTTATGCAATATTTTGTTACACCTTGATTGGAGTTGCAACTATATTAAATGCTTATTCGGGGATAAATTACTTAATAAAAAACAAAGATGTTTTTCAAGAAAATGTTGAAAAAAATCAAAAATAATTTTGCAAACTTAATTATGAAAGAAAGTTTTAATTTTATAAGCAGTTTTAGAAATAAATTGTTAAAGTAATTTAATTGCTGTATGCGAAGCAAAGGGGCAAGATTGACTGTATTTGAAAATAATAAAAAAATATTATTTTTAAAATATTTTTTTTATTATTTTGTTTTACAACTTAATTAATATATTACGGGATAAAATTTGACTTTCTTAAACTAAATTTAGTAAAATTTATATGAAAAGTCAAAGAGATGAATGTTCACATAATATTTTTGTCGGATAATATTCTACTGGGCAAAAAAGTTTGTCCTTCTTTTATTGAACAAGCATGCACTTTAAAAGGATTTAATGTTTTAAGTAAAAATATTTTTCCATCTTTCCATCCAGATTTAAAAGAAATTTTTCAAAAATTTCCAAAGGATTTACATATTATTGTTGTTGAAAATGCTAAAGCTCGTGTGAATGAAACAATTGCTCAACTTACATCTGATGTTTTGAAAGAAAATGTGTTTTTAAAAAATGCTGTTTTAGAAAATTATAAATTACGTAATGTTCCAATTGAAAAAGAACGAGATGAAGAATGGGTTATTCCTTCAAAAGCTAGAGGAATTATTAGTGTTGATGATTTTCATCAAGGTTATTTTTTAAAATTTGAACAAAGTTATTTTATTGTTGTTTCACTTTCTAACTTTAAAGAATTGTTTTTAATTGCTATTGATGAAATCGAAAATACTAAATTTCGAACTTTAAGTTTAAAAACTTTTGGTTTATTAGAAGAAAATTTAAATAAATTACTAGAAGAATATGTAAAAAACAAAGACGGAATTAAAATTTATACAGCAATTGATGATTTAGACAACGACATTATTTTAAGAGCTAAAGAAGATAATTTGCGACTAAATGATTATGTGGCAATGATTTATAGAAAATTATCAAAATTTATTTATGCAAATGAAGATATTTCAATTTATAAAACTGCTTTTTCACTTTTGCAAGCAGGGCATAAAGTTATTAGCATTGCTGAATCTATTACTGGTGGAAACGTATGTGCAATGTTAATAAAAAATAATGAAGGGGCAAGTGAAATTATTAAACAATCATATGTTACTTACAGTGATGAAGAAAAGCAAAATATTCTTGGTGTAAGTAAGGATACGCTTGCTTCAAAAGGTGCAGTCTCTGCTGAAATTGCTTACGAAATGGCAAATGGACTTTTACGAAGAACACGGTGTGATATTGCTGTTGCGACAACAGGTTTTGCAAGTGGACAAATGGCTGGTGAGTGCTTTATTGCAGTCGGTGATAAACAAAGAATTGATGTTTATAAAAGTATTTTTAGTGGGAGTCGTAAAAGAATTATTGAGAACGCAACAAAAACAGCATTTTTTTATATAATCAAAAAACTGTCAAGAAAAGAATTTAAAACTTTTTAAAATGCTTAAAATAGTTTTTAAGAACATTTTAAAAAGATTTTTATATTTATAAAAGTTAATGTATAATTGATTTTATTAAGGAGAAATGTATTTATGGCAAAAGATGCAAAAAGAGGAAATTTACCTAATTATTCAAATCTTCAAAATGCAGAAAAAAAGAAATTGCTAGATGATGCAATTTTGCAAATTGAAAAAAATTTTGGCAAAGGTGCAATTATGAAATTAGGTGAAGCACCTGTTCAAGCAATTGAAGTAATTCCAACCGGATGTTTAACTCTTGACCTTGCTTTAGGAATTGGAGGTATTCCTCGTGGAAGAATAATTGAAATCTATGGACCGGAATCTTCTGGTAAAACAACTGTTTCTTTACATATTATGGCAGAAGCACAAAAACTTGGTGGAACCGCTGCTTTTATTGATGCAGAACATGCTCTTGATCCTATTTATGCTCAAAATTTAGGTGTTATATTGGATGAACTTTATGTTTCACAACCTGACAATGGAGAACAAGCTCTTGATATTTGTGAAATGCTTGTTCGCACAGGTGGAGTTGACATTGTTGTTATTGATTCTGTTGCCGCGCTTACTCCCAAAGCAGAACTTGAAGGGGATATGGGACAAAGTGCAATGGGTCTTCAAGCAAGACTAATGTCTCAAGCACTTCGTAAATTAACTGCTGTTGTTAACAAAAGCAAAACTTGTGTAATTTTTATTAATCAACTTCGTGAAAAAATTGGAGTAATGTTTGGTAATCCTGAAACAACTACTGGAGGAAAAGCATTAAAATTTTATTCTAGTATTCGTCTTGATGTTCGAAAAGGTGATGTGATTAAAGATAATAACAATACAATTATTGGAGCAAGAACAAAAATTAAAGTTGTTAAAAATAAACTTGCTCCTCCGTTTAGATTGGCGGAATTTGACATGATTTATGGAAAAGGTATTTCAAAAGAAAGTTGTCTTCTTGATTTAGCAGTTGATTTTAATATCATCACAAAAACAGGCGCATGGTTTGCTTTTGAAGGTGAAAAAATTGGACAGGGTAAAGATAATGCTAAAGATTACATTGCAAAAAATCCTGAATTTTACAAACAAATTGAAGATTTAATTCATGAAAAAATAAAGACTAATTCAGGAGGAATTGTTTTAGGCTCTGATGAGGATTAGTTTTTTTGTTCAATCATCTTATTTTTAAATTTTTTTTGAATAAATTGTTGATTATTTTTTGTAAAAATAAATTGAAAAAGTTTACTTGCATATTCATTTATCAAATAAAACTTTCATAAATTTAGAATATGGCAAAAAATATTTTAGAATTATTAAAACCTGTTTTTGATTATGTAAACACAACAATTTGGAAAGATGAAACTTCAGAAAAAGAAATTTGCGAAATAGCAAATTTTTTTTGTGAAAATTTAAAAAACATTACTAAAGAAAAGATATTTCAAAGATTTAGTGGACAAAGCGGAAGCGGAAAAACTACTCAATTAGGTATGTCAATTTTATCCGTACTTTCGAAAAAAGAAATTAAACCGTTAACATTGGCAGTGCGAACATTTTCAGAATCTCATCCTCATTATTATGATTTATTAAAAAAATATGGAAAAGCAAATATTAGAGAAAAAACAAATGGATTTGCATTAAAGTGTTTGTGTGCTGTTTTATTTTTAGCAATAAATAAAGGTTATTATATTGTTTTAGATTTAACAATTTTATCTCCTGTTATAGAAAAATTTCTTGCTGATTTATTAGTTTTAAATAATTATATGGTTAATTTTCATTTGTTGGCAGTTAATAAAAAAATTAGCAATAATTTCATTGAAAAAAGAAAGAATACCATCATTGGTGCAGAGGCGGGGAGAGTAACACCAAAAAATTCAGCTGATTATTTTTATGAGATTTTACCAAAAGGATTAAGGTTTCTCATAAAAAACAATTATTATTTTTCTTGTTATATGTGGAATGCTTTTGATAAAAAACCATGTTACAACGGAAAACTAGCACATTGCTATGAATTTTTTTTAAAAAACAGAAAAAAAATAAAAAAATTTAAATATAGTGAAGAAGAATTAAGAGAAGAAAAAATAAAATTTTATGAATTGATGCTTTTAAAGACGTAAAATAATTTATTGTTATTTTCTAATTATGAAATGCTGGCAAAATAACATCAGGATGATTGTTTTTCATGTAATTAATATATCTTTCTTCAACATATTTCCATAAATCAATTATTTCACATGCTTTTTTTGTGTCAATTTTTGAATTACAATAATTTTGATATTGCTCAATTAAAACATCGTGATAATCTTGAGGAAGTCTTCCCACAACTCTTAATATGTCAACAACGGGTGATGTGTAGGAAATAAATGCAAAATCTAAAACTGCAAACATACGGTTTTTCTTGTTTAAAAGAATATTGCCAGGATTAAAATCAGCATGACTTAAAACCAAAGATTCATTTTCTAAATTTTTTAAAACATCATGACGAGAAAGATCATATTCAGCATTTCCAACTTTTGAAAGACCATCTAAAAATTCTGATAATCTAGGTAATTTCAAAATTTCATTTGTTGCATGTTGAAGTTCGTAAATGAATTTTGCAATATCTTTTCCAAGTTGAACTTTTTCCTCATGATTTAAGTTTGAAGCACACTCAGTTAATGATTTTCCTTCCATAAATCTGTGAACTGTGAAAGGTCTTTCATTGTGATAGAAAAGATGTATGTCAGGAATTTTAAAACTTAGAATTTTTTTTGCTTTAAAAAAATTGCAAAATGTTTCTTCTTTTAACAAAGTTTTTGCAAAAAAATCGTTTCGCGGAAAGCGAAAAATAAATGATTTTCTTTTTGATACTATTGCTTTAAAGACATAATTTGTCCAACCTGTTGGAATTTTTTTGATTATAATCTCATCATTTTGTAAATTTTCCTTTATTATTTTTTCAAAATTATCATTTAAAGTGAAAAACATAAAAAAACTTCCTTTGAAGTATATTTATGTTTTTCAATTAGGATTGGTTCATATTTTTTTAAATTTTTAATTGTTTTTTTGCGTTGTTTAAATTTGTATAAGTTTTCTTAAGTTTATTAGCAAACATTTTAATTTCCTATTTTACAAATTTAATAGTAATAAAAAAAATATGATAGGTATAAATTTGTACAACAAAAAAAAATCCTCTTACGAAGATTTTATTTGGTGGGAAGAGGTGGATTCGAACCACCGAAGGGAAACCCGACGGTTTTACAGACCGTAGCATTTGGCCGCTCTGCAATCTTCCCAAATCAAATTATTAATTCTTTTATTATAATGGAGCTGGTGAAAGGAATCGAACCTTCAACCTGCTGATTACAAGTCAGCTGCTCTACCGTTGAGCCACACCAGCATATTAAATTAAAATTGTTCATTGCCTTTAATATATTTTGATATCTTAAAGTAAAATTTTAAAGATTTAAATTACAGGCAAATCACTTTCGTGTTTTTGGTGCCTCGTATCAAACGTCAACTTTCAAGAGATTTGATT
>CAZKOT010000025.1:2288-17855 GCA_964554475.1 uncultured Christensenella sp. | reverse complement strand
GCAAATGTTTAATTTAATAATTTTGGGAAGTATATTTATTTTGGTGCTTTTTGGAGTTGGAGAAAGTGTTTTAAAATATTTTCATCTAAAAAAAATCTATGTTTTAATAACTCTTGCATTAATGATGATTGGACTTGATATTCCAAATTTAGAAATTGAAGAATATATTTTAAGTGTGAGTGGTTTTATTTTACCAGCTGTTTTATCTTTAATATTGTTGTTTAAAACAAAAAAATTTAGTCGCTTGCTTGTTGGCATTCTTCTTTGTACATTCTGCTTGATTATTTATAGAATTTTGGAAATTGAAGCAAATCCTCAATTTTTATTGCAACCCTATATGTTTTTTTCTCTTCTTTTAGGTTGTTTTTTAGTTATTTTTACATCTTCATTACCCACAACAATTATCTCAATGTTTATTGGATTAAATTTAGGTGAATTTATTTTCTTTTTTAGTCGAAAAAGTGAAGAAATTTGTTATTTGGGAAATGAAGAACTTTTAACTGTTGTTTTATGTGGCTTTATAGGTGCATTGATTATACGTTTTGCTATTTTAAAACTTTTTAACAAACAAAAAGAAAATGTTTCTGTTATTAGTAATAAGTAAGCAAGCAAAGTAAATAAAACATTCGTTATTAATTAAAAATTTTTTATATTCACATAAAATTTATTAAAAACCTTATTTTTTTATTTTCTATATGCTAAAAAAATGTTATATTCTCTTTAGTGAGGAAAAATGACCCATATTGCAATTTTTCGCCAACCTTTTTTTGATATGATTATAAGTGGTGAAAAAATAATTGAGAGTAGATGGAGTAATCGAAAGATTGCTCCATATAAAAAAGTGCAAAAAGGTGATTTGATTTTATTGAAAGAAAGCGGAAAAGATGTTACTGCATTAGCAGTTGCCAAAAAAATTTTGTTTTTTGAATTAACTTTAGAAAAAGCTGAAGAGATTAAAAATTTTTATGGTGAAAAAATTGGAATAAGAAAATTTTCAAATTGGAATCAAATTAAACACAAAAAATATTGCACACTTATTTGGTTAAAGGATGTAAAAAAAATTCAATCCCAAAAAGTTAAAAGAAGTAATGGTGCGGGGTGGATTGTTATTAAATAACAAAAAATAAAATACAAAACACAAATCAATTTGATAACAAAATAATAAGTACTAGGTTTTAATAAAATATAATATGTTAAGATATATGAATTGAAAAAGTATTAAAAACTTGAATATATTGAATTGAGAAAATTATAAAACTTGACTTTTTAATGTATTATAGCTATTATTTAACAACTAGATTAACAAAATAGAGGAAAATATGAATAGACCCGAATTATTTGTTTTCGATAAAAATAAAAAACCTTTTGAAAGAACTACTCATCTTGCAATTGTTGCTCATCCTGATGATGTTGAAATACTCGCTTATCATGGAATTTTGCAGTGCTACAATAAAAGTGATAAATGGTTTTCGGCAGTGGTAACTGGTGACGGTGCGGGAAGTCCAAGAACGGGGAAATATTCAAGTTATACAAATAAACAAATGATTGATTTAAGAATTGAAGAGCAAAAAAGGGCGGCGGTTTTGGGACAGTATGGCTTTTTAAGCATTCTAAAGTTTTCAAGCAAAGAAATTAAAGAAAAAAATCCCAAAATAGTTGAGCTATTTGCCGACATTATACAAAAATCTCAACCTGATATTATTTATACTCATAATCTTGCAGATAAGCATTTAACACATGTAAAGGTTGTTGTTAAAGTGATTGAAGCAATAAGAAGTTTACAAAAAGAAATTCGTCCAAAAAAACTTTTCGGCTGTGAAGTGTGGCGTGATTTAGATTGGCTTAATGATGATAAAAGAGTAAAACTTGTTTGTGATGGAAATTTAAAATTAGAAAAAATGCTTTTAAATGTTTTTGACTCTCAAATTATGGGTGGAAAACGTTATGACCTTGCCACTTTAGCAAGACGAACAGCTAATGCAACTTTTTCTGAAAGTCATCTAGTCGATAATTGCAAACGATTGACTTATGCAATGGATTTAACTCCATTAATAATAGATGATAATCTGTCCATTAATGATTATGTCACAAGTTTAATTGATGAATTTAAAATATCAGCTTTAAATAATTTTAATGATGATAAAGAATTATAAATTTTATTATTTTAAATTTTGTTAATTTAATAATTACTAATAATTTTTAATTGAAAACCATATAATTTAAAAATTAAAAAAATGCACCTTTAATGCATTTTTTATTATGGGTTTTCTATTATTTATTATTTTTCTTTTTCCCATGGAAAACCAATATGACCTGTGTATGCTGCTGAAAAAATAAGCCATAATGCACTTATTCCTATTAGCGAATACATGACTCGTGCTGCAATGTCATTCCCGGCAACAATGCTTCTTAAAATATTCGTATCAAAAAGTCCCATGGCAAGAAGAGTTATACCGCCGAGCGAAAGCATAATAAAAGTGATTAAATTTATGATTCTAAAAGTTTTCATTTTTCCTCCTCGCATAATAGTTTGTTATAACTATTTAAAAATATTCAAAAAACTTGCAATTGAAAAAATAATGTGATAAACTTTTGAAAGTTTTAATGAACTTTCAAAATCATGAAATTCAAGAAATTAAAAAATCATTAAAAAAAAGGATGAAAGCTTTTTATATGGACAGAAATGAAAAACAGATTGCAGATGTAAGAAAAACATCACAACAAGAAATAAGAAATCTTGAAGAGCAAAGAAGATTAACTGTAAGAATTAAATTTACTAGCAAGGACGAAACAGGATTTACGAAATAGAAATTTTTTTATAGGGCGGTGTGGTGAAATTGGCAGACGCACGGGACTCAAAATCCCGCGGTAGCAATACCGTGTCGGTTCGACCCCGACCACCGCCACCACAAGAAAAAATCAAACTTGCAGATTTGATTTTTTTTTATGAAAAATTAATTTTATTAATTATTTTTAGTATTTCGCAAACTCTATAGGCATTAAATCTATTATGATTAATAAATTTTTAATTTATAACAAATAAAATTAAAGTTTGATTAAATTAATTTTTTTGCCAAATTTATTAAAAAAAATTGCCTTGCCTTCAAAAAATAATTCTAATTTTAATAAAACATATTATATATTTTTTATTCTCTATATTTACTAATTAAATTGTTTGACTTAAAAACATTAATTTTATTATACTCTATATGACAATTTTAATTATTTTTAATGCTTATTTTAGTATATATTTATTTAAAAGTTTAAAACTATTTTCACGGAGGATAAATGGAAGAGTTGCGAGGCAAGGGCAACAAAAAAATATTCTTTGCAATCGTCTCTTTGATATGCTTGTTTTTTGGCGGTTTTCTTTCTGCATGCGTTAGTACAAATGACATTAAATTATCCCTTGACAAAGAGGAAGTTTTTATTTATTTGGGTGAAACTCCGGATAACACTCAAACAATTATCGCAACTGTTGAAGGTGGAAATGGTGTTTTATTATTAGATTATTCTACTAATTCAAAAATTTCAGTTACAAGTAATTTTTTAGGTAATGGGAAAACAGAAATAAAGATTAAAGCAAATGCTAAAACTGCTCGTTCTGAAGTTAAGGTAATTTCATCAGAAAACAAAAAAATTGTTAAAATTATTAATGTTAACATAATTCAACCTGTAACAGGTTTATCAGCAAAAACAGGTGATAAACCTTATGTTGTAAGAGGTCAACAAACTTTAGTCGACGTTACTAAACTTGTAAATTTTTTACCCTCTTTCACAGATGAAAAAGATGTTGAAATCACAATTTCATCTCAGCAACAAACAGACGGAGAAAAAATTAGAATTATTGACGGAAACTATTTATTTGTTGCGGCTGATACCAATCCAACAATAAAAACCATAAGTCTACAAATTTCATCTATAACTCGTAATATTTCACCTCTAAATCTTACTTATGATATTTTGGAACCTTTTGGTTCAGATATTGTATTAACTGCTTTAAAAAGCAATCGTGATTTAATTCCAAGTTCACAAGAACCGCAACAACCTTTAATATATCTTGCACACAATGATTCATCTCATTGTGATGAAATTGTTAGGATTGAAGTTCCTGTAACTGGAGACAAAACAATTAGAATTAATCCAATTGTTACTAATCCTAATTTAGCGGTTATTGTTTCCAAGGTTTATGCTCGTGATACCGAATTTGCTTCGTTAGAGGTTTTAATTAATGCTGGAATTAATACCGGTGATGATTGTTTTTTATATTTCGAAATATCTTATGAAGGATACTCATATACATTTACAACCGAAGATTATAAGACACAAATTTATTCTTACGATGTGATTCAACAAATTTTTGTCAATAACACTCTTGCTTCAACTGATACATCTGTTGAAAATCCACTTGAATATAATCTTTTTTCCAATTACTTTGGAAAAAGTGGACTTGAAATGGTTTTTGATGCTTCTCCTAACACAGTTGCAAGTGCGTATAAAGATTTTTACATTATCACAAATGATTATGACTCAACAATCCCTGATGAAGAAAATACTATTTTACTCTATGATAAAACTGGACTAAATAAGCTAATCGAAGATGACATTTTGGGTGATGGATATTTTAAAATAACCGGTGGCGAAAAAATTATAATTAAAGCTGTTTCGGGAAAAAGTGTAAATGAAGCAAGAATTACTGTTCAAAGCAAATTTACTGCTGATTTTTATCCAGGTAGCAGTACTAGAGAAGTACATATAAAATTTAATATTTACGAAGGAGCAACCTCACTTAAATTTTTGGGATTTAATGAGGGTGAAACTCCAAATTATTATTTAAACAGCAACATTCCTACAACAACAGAAGAAGAAAATCAAACAATCGAAACAGTTTATTTTGAAGTAAGACCTTTTAATGTTTATGCTTTGGCAGCATTAATTACTTGTTCAAATTCTTCTTTTGAGATTTTTTCTAATCCCACAATGTTAGCAGATATTATTGAAGAAGATGAGACTGTTGGTAGAATATATTCGTTTCAAATTAAAGCAACAGAAGATTACTCAAATCGAGTCGGCCAATTGAGAATTGAATTTGGCAACGGCAGGTGGGCAAGTGCTAGTGTTGAAACCTTTGTCCCATTTAAAGATGAAAATTTGTTTTTAACAGCGCAATCCCCAAATGAAAACGCCGCTGTTGGCATGATGGAAGAAAATTTTTACTTAGATGATGAAAAAGCTGGTGAATTTAATATTGCCACAAAATATGGAATGAGTTCAAGAGTTGATGTATTAACCGGAGGCGCCACAAAATTTGAGGTGAATTATTTGTTTGCATCTTACAATGCAGAACAAATAGTTCAAAATGATGATATTAGTTTAATTTACTCCGATTTTTCTTCAATAATTTCTTCAAGCGATCTTAGAAATTTTTCACTTATTTCGGGTATTGCAACAGGAAAAGTTTGGGTAAGAGCAATTTTTTCAGGAAAAATAATTGATGAATTTTCAACAATGATTGAAGGCATACCTATGACCCGAAAAATTCAAGAAGATATAGATAGTATTTTAAGATATTTTCATGTTGAAATTTATATACCAATTACTACATTTGAAACTGATAAAGATGTTATTACTCTTTACAGCATGGATTCTGTTGGTTACTATAATCAAAATTTAGCAAAAGGAAGCGTTTCACTAGTTATTAATAAAAACACTCTTCCCGCAACTCATGCAACAGATGTTAACATATTAGACATTACTGCAGATAGTCAATTAGGTCCAAGAGTTTCTTATGATGCAGACAGCGAAAATCCTTTAAAATTGAATATTATTGCCTTAAGTCCGGATTTACCTGAAAAGCCAGGTGAAAGTGGAAATCGTTATGACGACGGAACAATTATTTTTACCTTGACAGAGTATAATACTGTGCACAGAATAATAGTTAAAGTTGTAATTATTAAAGTTAAAATGATTTCGGGATTAAGATTTAATAATGTTAATGAGGAAAGAGGTATTTATCTTGATTTAACCACTGATACAAATTCTTTCGTGAGTGTTTCTTCAATAAATGACGATGCTTTTAACAAAAATCTTGTTTATTCTTTTGAGCCTGATGTTGGTTCTTCTGATATTTTAACCATCAATCAGCACACGGGCTTTATTTCCTTGATGGGTGGACAAGGTGGTACAGGTGCAATAACCGTTGCTCCACAAGACCGCTTTCAAGACATAGATGGAATTCCAACAATAGTAAATTTGGAAGAATTAAAATTAAAGGGTATTGTTAAATCAATTCGAATTGTTGTAGCGGATGGCAGAACACGCGACACATCTTTTAGAATTTCAAACCTTGATGAAATTAAAAACCGATATGATAATGATTTTTCAAATCACTATACTTTAATTCAAGACAGTATTGTTTCTTTAGAGTGGGATTTCCCCACTTTGACGGGTGGACTTTACGGCAAAGAAATTGGAGCAGAATTTGCTTTTACATTAACAAATAATGTAGGAGTACTTTTTAATTCAATTGCACAAAATGCTATTGTTGCCGATTTAATTGTAATGGGACAGATTGAAGAGGTGAATAGTCATGGGTTTATTGCAAATGAAAATTACGGAATCATATCAAATGTTACCGTTGATACATACATGAATTTAAATAGTTTTGAAAGTAGTAGTTTAAGTTCAAATTTAACCAATGTTGGTGGACTTGTTGGGCAAAATTTTACAACTGGTCAAATTTTAAATTCTAAATTTTTTGGTAGTGTTAGTGGAAATGTAAATGTCGGAGGAATTGCAGGACGTAATATAGGATTAATTAGTGGTTGCAGAGTTGAATTTTACACTTATGAAGGGGATTCTGCTTACGGTAAAATTTCTGGTAATTCTGTAGTTGGAGGACTAGTTGGAAAACTAGAACAAGCAGGACAAATTAACACGAGTTTCGTTTACAGTTATCACAACGAAGATTGTATTATTGGAATTGAAAAATCAGGAGCTTTTGTTGGTGAAATTGTTAATCCGACCACAATAAGACTTCTACAAAATTTTGCAAGAACTAATGTTAGGAATTTTGTTGGCAATGAAGAATATCAAATTTCAGAAGAAGAAAATGAATTAGCTGAATATTATATTAGAAATTCATATTCGTTTTATTATGATACTTCATCTCCCTCGAACGCTTCACAATATTTTATTGTCAATTCAATTGGAACAATTTTAATTGACGCAAAAACTATTTTTGATCTTGATGTTTACACTTATTACACAACTAATTCAGTTCTTCTTTCAGGTCCCAGCGCAACAGTTTGGAGAATTGATGCTAACTTTAATGACGGTTATCCGTTTTTCGGTGATTTTACAAATGAAACTGCACCTTTAAGTTTAAGTGGAATTAATATTTCAAATTCAAATTTTTCATTAGTTAATGGAAATAATGTTGTTTTTTTCCTTTATGAAAAAGATGATTATATCACTACAACAAGTTTTGAAAACGCGGTTATTAAGAGTTGGAACACAATTAGTTTTAATAAGTTGTTTAATTTGACAAATTCAACTGGTATTAGAGTTTCAGCAACACTTTTTAATGAAGAAAAAATTCTTACTTCAACCTCAAATTCATTGTCACTTTTAAAAACCGGGGTTGTTACTTTAACAGTCTTTTCAAAATATAACTATACAATAAAAAAAGATTATACTGTTTTTGTTATTAATAACATTTCAAATTTTAATGTAGTTTATAATGGAGAAATTTTAAACGATGATTCCGAAATTAGTATTAAAAAAGGTCGCTCTGAGACTTTGATTACTGAATATGAAACGGGAAGAGTTGCTGTTGATAGAATTATTCCTCTAAAGCAAAATGAAAAACAAATTTTATTTGAATATATAGATGGTGATGGAAACAGACTTCCTGTGGGTTATTCTTTAGATGGTGGCGTACCGGTTATTGATGAAACAAAATATTATATTGTCTCAAGTTCAAATTTTACTCACATAATTAACACCAATGAAATTGAGAATTATATTTTATTTTATGTTTCTCCATTAATTAATGATATCCGTTTAGATGAAAATGAATTAGAAATATTAAATGAACTACTTGTTTTAAGATTTACTCACAGGTTTTATATTTCAACATTTAAAGGGGTTGAAAATATTGACGCTAATGTTAGTGACATTCAAATTATGCCTGATGATCCAATTGTTTTTGAAATAGAGTTGATTACTGATAAGGTTACAGAAGAAGGTGAAAATTATATTGTTGAAGAATATTTAATTTATGAAATTTTTGATAGTAACGGCGGAGTTTTATTTGATCCATACACAGAATATTTTGACATTTTTACTTTGCCAACTCTTTTACAATCTGAAATTACAAAAATAGAAGATAGTAATTTTTATCGTGTTATTTACACATTTCAAACCAATGTAAGTTCAGAATTTTTAGAAAGAAACGAATTTGCCGGTTTGGAGCTAATTTTTAGATTTAAGTCAAATTTGTCAAGTATTCATCCTTCTCTTGAAAGCGTTTATGATGACGTTGTTGTAAATTTTCAAGCACAATCGGTTGATAGAATTTTCTTTACAAGTCATAAATTTTTAAGATGGGATGGTTTTTCTGAAAATCCTGCTAATTTTGGTTATCTCTTTTCCGCAGAACCAAATAATGTTATTCAACCTGGTGCCTCGGCACTTCTTTCAGTTAATTTGTTTCCAAATTATGCAAATTATCAATACATTGAATTGACAAGTTCTGTTGCTCAAGGAAATTCGATTATAATGCAATTGTTAGAGGTAAATCCTGATTCACTTCAATCAACACAAATTAGATATCTCAGAAAAACAACCGGTTATGAGATTATAAATAATGGTATTAGAGTGTACAAAAGTTATGCAAATTTATCTGATAAATTAGGACAATTAACACTGGGTACTTTTAATTTTTACTTGACTGTTCCAGTAACCGTTTTACAAGACACAATATTTACAATTACTGCAAGATTGTTTAATTCAGCAGGTGAGCCTATAAAATCAAATACGTATTTAATTGTCTCACGGCCTTTAATTTCTGCTGAAATCAAAATTAATGGTGAAAGTGAAATCTTAATTGCAAAAGGACAAAAAGCTCAAATACAAATAACTCTTGAAACAAGTCAAACTTTAATTGCTCCAACAATTGTTGCTAGTGGAGCGGGAAGTCAATTGCGAGGGGTTAGTTTAGGTGTTATGACCGAAACAATTGATGAGGTTCGTAACTTAAAAATTTTCACTTGTGATGTTACAGTTTCGGAGGATGTTGAATTTATTAATTGTGTGCAACCAATTTTTATGATTCGTGCCTCAGTTAGTAGAGTTATCGACGGAGTTTACGAAGAAGTCAGTTCTTATGTTACAGTGGTTGTTGTTGATTTTTTGATTGAAAATATTAACTTAAACGTTGATTCAGAAAACAAAAATATCCTTGATGTTTACATGGGATTAACTGAAGTCTTAGATTTTGATTTTCAAACAACTTCTTGGGCAGATCCCCCTCAAACAAAACCTCTTCTTGTTGAAGCGGTAAGAGTGTTATTTGAAAAAGTAGCATTTTTCAAGCAGCATAATTATTTTTATAATGAAGAACCACTTGGATCAGGTTCTAAATATATTTTGAATTATAATGAAGGTGATAGTGATAATTTAATTTATAAAAATTTCTTAAATAATCTTTATTACGTTAATCCAAACGGAACAGCTGATAAGGTTTTAAACACTTTGACAGGTACAGTTTTACTCCCGTCTAATCCTTATATATTATTTGAGTATGCAGGAAATGGCATTTCTTCGACAGCTCCTTCAGGGGCTGAATTACGAATAAAGGGAAATAGAATTGGAAGTCAAAATATGAAATTTGTTTTTTCATATTTAACGCCTTCTGGAGCAAAAAAACAAATTGAGTATTTTTTCACAATTAGGGTTTCAAATTATACTGATGAAGATCAACCTATGCAAATCTCGACAGCTGCCGATTTTCTTTCTTTAAAAGGTCAAACTGCTCCTCAAGATTATATTTTAATGAATGATATTGAGTTAACAAATTATACTCCTTTTGACACTTCGGCAATAAGAAGTTTTGATGGAAACAATAAAATAATAACAATTAGAAATTTTAATTTAATTCCAGCATCTGCAGGGCAATCTTCAATTAATCTTGCACTTTTTACATCGGTTTTATCTCAAACAACGTTAAAAAATGTAACAGTAAACTATTATCATTTATCAACCGTTAATATTGACACGGCGGTTTATCGTAATATTAATTTTGCTGGTTTTGCAATTAGTAATTCGGGCATAATTTCAAACTGTCAAGTTATTGCAATAAAAACAAATCCTTTACTGCCTAATCCTTCTGCTCCTGTCGGATTAAGACTTAATTACACAATGGGCAGTATTACAAGCAACATTTCAAGCAGTCTTGCGGGTTTTGTCATTGAAAATAATTTTGAAGGAGCGATTACAAATAGTAGAGTTGGGGGTTCAACTTTAACAATTGCCACTGTTGGAGTTCTTCAAGCTGGTGTTCATAATCTTTCGCTTTTCACTCTTTATGGACAGGGAAGCATTGCTGGTTTTGTTTACTCAAACAATGGTAATATTGCAAGTTGTTTTGCAAACAAAATTTCAATTGTTAATAATACTTCGGTTGGTATGGAAACTTATACAGCTGGTTTTACCATCACAAATTCAGGTAAAATTTCACTTTCTTATGCAAAAGGAAATTATTCTCAAATCACACCTAATGAAATAAGAACAACTGGTTCGGGTATTTCAACTTCAAGCATTGGTGCGGGTTTTGTTTATAACAATTCTTCAATTATTTCCGATTGCTACAGTAATATAATGCTTAAAGATATGTCTGCAACAACAGGAATAAGCGGAAGATACAGCGCTGGTTTTGTTTACATTAACAGCGGAATTGTAACCAATGCTTATTCATCATCTTTAATTGAAAACAGTTTGACAACGCAAATGTTTTTTAGTGGTGTGAATGAACAAGGAGACCTTTTAAACACGGGAACATTTAAAAATTGTTATTACTATAATCCAGTTGATTCAACAGCAACTTATCAAGGTGAAGACATTGAAACACTATATACTTCGGGTGTTTTAAAAGTTGATAGTTTTTCCGATCCTGATGTGTTTTATGGATTGTCTTTTGCTACATTAAATTCTTTTGATGGTGTTTGGATTATGACAAGCAAAGGACCCGATTTAGTAAGTGCTAATCAAATTGCAGTTTCTAGTCGCTCGGTTGTGCTTCTTTCAGATGATAGCATCATAATGCCTTATAGAGAAGGTTATGCTTATGGTTCTTATAAAAACCCAATAATAATTAGAAGTGCTCAAGAATTCAACAATGTTTTTGGAAAGGCAACAAGCACTGCAATAAAGTATTATTTTAATATAGAGAATAAAACAGTTTTTGGAAATTACAGACTTGTTAATAATATTGATTTAAGTGAAATAGAATCAACTGATGATGACAAATTGTCTTCCTCAGAAATGCGTTTAATTAATTCTGCTGTTTTTGATGGAAATTCACTTATTATTTCAAACCTTGAACTTGTTTTGGATAGTAGTGAAAATCGAAAATATTATGGTATGTTTTCAACAGTTGAAAGTAATTCAATAATAAAAAATCTTGAAATTACTCTTTCCGAAGCCAGTGCTCAAAATGTCGAAAATGTTGGTGCTGTTGCCGGTGCAGTTGAAAATGCAAGTTTGGTTAACATAACTCTTAAATCAATAAATTCATCGCAAAGTGCTGTTATTATTGGCCAAAATGTTGTTGGTGGTATTGTTGGTTTGGTTTCGGGCGATTCAAGTTTGGTCGGTTTAGAAACCACTAATATTTCTGTTGTTGCAGGTAATTACGAACCCCTAATTCTCAGACAATTTTATCAAAGAAAAATCTCTCTCGATCAGATTGACAATCAACAATTAAGCTATGCAGGTGGTATTGTTGGAATTGTTGACCTGTTTGTTTTGGAATCTTCATATTATGATGCTTACTCTCCGTTAACTGTTCTTTCATTTTCACAAGTTCAATCTCTCCATGTTTACGGAATTAATCAAATTGTTGGAGGAACTGTTGGTGGAGTAATAGGTTACAGTGGTATTCAAACCTCAATTCGTGATGCAACTTATGAAATGAGTTCTATTAATGGAATATATAATCAAAAAATAATTTCATATAAGTATGCCGCTGGAGGAATTATAGGAGAAAATCATGGAGATTTAACTCAATCAAAAATTGAGCATTCTTCAGCGGATCAAAGAATTATTGAAAATAATTTGACTGCATATTACAGTGGAACTAATCAAAATAAAGGTAATATGTCTTTGTTTATGAGTGCGTTAAACAATAACAGTCCTATTTTTGTAGGTGGATTAATCGGTCAACTTTATAGTGGTACGATTTCAAATAGTTTCTCAAGAGCAAATGTAATCAACACAAAAGCGGCTTTTGTTGGAGGATTGTTTGGCGGAATAGGTGATTTTGTTGAATCTGAAAATAAAACCGGCAGAATTATGTTGGATGAGGTTTATGCTTTTGGTGATGTCAAAGCATCTGATGTTTCAATTGTTTCCACTAATCCTGAAGTTCACAGTGATTCAGAACTCAAACTATCTGCTTCCACTTATTTAACTTCAAATGATTTTGGATATGATAATTTTGATGGTGTTAAGGGTTATGCTGGTGGAATTGCAGGATTTTTACAATATTTTGCATGGGAAAAAGATGAGGACGGAATTGAGAAAAATATTTCATTTAACGGAGTTAATGCTGTTAATTTCTTAAATAGAGATTGGACAGAACAATCTGATTTAACTGAAACAATAGGTTCATCAACAAACACTTTAAAATATGTTTATGATGTTTTTGCAATGACATATGTTAAACAATATTCACAATTAGGTGAAGGTGGTGAAACTGAGTATTTTGATATTTACAAATTTTTTACCTCAGATCGTGTTAATGAAGTTAAGGATTTTATTCCTGATGAAAATGTTACTGTTGACTTTATTATTATGGTTAATGAAGAAAGTGGAGATGCAAATGACCCCAAAAATTATGTTTTAAGCAATTTTACAGTTGGAGGAGTAACTTATTCCCCAAATCGTTCTGGCTATAAAACAGTTAGAAATCTTGTGTTAGAAACAAATGAAATTGTTACTGTTTCAAATAAAATTGAAACTTTTAATTCAATCGGAAATCCTTTAGTTGATGATAGTTATATGAATGTTATTTTTAGAAATAATAATTGGGACGCTTTAAAATGGAACAAACCGAGCGGTCAACTACTTCCAAACATTCAATTTACTGTTTCGGGTTCAGTTATACCCATTATAGTGGCTGATGATTTGAAACTTATGGCGAAATATCCAGATAAAACTTTTATTATAATTGGAAAGGGATTAAATGGTAGTGAAAAAGTTTTAATTGATTGCTCGTCTATTGTTGATGGAGACCTTGACATATCAAACTTCAGGGGAATTTTGAAAGGTTATATTCCCCCTCAATCAAGTGAATTTTATGACGAAGGAGTGCCAAAATTTGGACTAAAAAACTTAAATGTTTCAACTTCACTTGTAACTCTTGCAAGCAATGGAGCAGTTTTTGCTGATTTTATTTTAGAAGATTGTGGAAAAACACGAGAAAGTGATGGCTCAGGTGGTATGGATTCTAATGCAATTTTAGCATCAACAGCAAGAGGAGTTGTATTTCGAAATTTAATTCTTAATGATTGTGTAATTGGAAATGATTTTTCAAGTTCAACACCTGTTAATAATATGGGCTTACTTGCAGGAATTGCTGAAAATTGTTTATTTGAAATAATTAATGTTACAAATTCTACTTCACCTGTTAATTTGAAATTAACTTTGTTTTCTGCACTTGAAGAACAAGCTTTTTCTGCAGGTGTTTTAGTTGGATTTGTTAAAAATGAAAGAAGTACGCAATTTAAAAATATTAAAATTAATATAACTGGTAGTATTAGTGAAGAAAAAGGCGTTATTGTTGAAGGATTAGATGTTAATTTTGGAGACTATAGAGATGAACCTGTTATTGAAATTAACATTGGAGGTTTTTTTGGAAAAGCTACTGGCGAGGTTGAAATATCGCAAAATTTACCTCAATTTGATTATTTAGCTAATAATGTCAAATTGAAATTTAATGCAAATGCATGGCAATTAAATCCCGATAATGAAGAGGAATTAATACTTCCAAATTCAATTTATAAATTAAATATTGGCTCAATTGGTGGAAGCGGTTATTCGGTTTACACTTCTGATTTTTCAAGCGGTGTAAAAATAAATTGTGCTATTAATGCCGGAAAAAATGATGATGGAACGGGTGCAAAATACAAAGAAGTGAATGCTGGAGGATTTATCGGCACAGCAACATCATTAAGCGTGGAAGGATTGGTGGGAATAAGTCAAAGTGGAAATCTTGAAATATATTGTCCTATAAAAATTAATAATTTGTCTAAACCAGCACAAGAAATAACAGTCGTTGAAGGTTTTAATATTGGAGGGGTTGCAGGATTTGTAACTGGTAATTCAAATGTTCAATTTGTTACAATTGGAACCACATTGCCATTAGGAAAATCTTCAAACTTTGTTGATTTGAGAGGTTTTGACCATGAGGTAAAAATTGGAGGAATAATTGGAAGATCAAGTCATGTTGGAATTGCAAACGTAACAGTAACAGATTTTTTCAATGTTATTGTAATTGATAAGTTAAACACTGTTAGTGAAGTAACTTCAACTTCACAAATTGCATATCTAGGCGGTGCAGTTGGATTTTTTGAAGATTCAATTTCGGGTAGTGATAGCGGATTATTTTATTCAATAATAAACAATTTTAGATTTGACGGCTATTTTGATATTCAAGATCACAAATATATTTATGCCGGTGGAGTTATTGGTTCAAAAATATCTCCAATTACCTCTCTTTCTCCAATAAATTCTTTGAAAATTATTAATTCTTTTGCTGGAGGAGTAATAAAAGCAGAAAGATTTGGAGGAACAATATCAAATGAAACCGTTCTTGCTTTAGGTGGAATTATTGGAAGCGGAAATGGGAATATTCCTTCTGATACAATACAGGGTGGTATTCTTATTGATTCAAACCTTGCTTATACTGACATTGAAGTTGTTGAAACAAGTTACAGCGTTACAGATTATTTATATTTAGGCGGAATAATAGGTGAAGGAAATTCAAGAGTATTAATAAATTCAAACAAATGTTTAACAACTCTTTATACAACCAGAAAATCAAATAATTTCTTTATTGGAGCAATTTCTGGTGAAGAATATTCTCCATCTTCAACAAACAATGTTTATAGTAGTCAATTAAACCTTGCAACTGATTTATTTGGAAATGATTCAGAACCTTTTTCTATAAATCAAACTTATAAAAATATTTTAAGCGACCCGACAGTTTCAAGTGAAGCAAGTCTTATACAAAATATGACGGGAACAGTCGGTCACAAATTAAATCCTAATATTGTTAATACAAAT
>CAZKOT010000025.1:0-2188 GCA_964554475.1 uncultured Christensenella sp. | reverse complement strand
TTTAAACAGTCTCGCAATAGTCGGTGACGGTGCGGAAATTGATGTAAGCGGAACTCTAGATGTAGATGATGGTTCAACTCAAGGGGGAAGATTATTTGATGTTATTAATGATTCTTCGTTTGTTTCTGGAGTTGTTATTAATCCAGCAATAAGCAAACAAAAACAAATTATTTATCCAACCCCTTATGATTATGAAATAAAAATTCTTGATGATGTTAATTTAATTTCACGTTCATTCTACGGACCATTGTCTGCTGTGAATGAAGGTATAATTTATAACTGCAGTGTTGTTGGTAAAACTGAATATAGCACTGATAAAACAGGAAAATATGATAAATTTGCAGAAATTTTTACCAATCAAATTGATTATGTGGGCGGTTTAGTCGGTTTAAACAAGGGGCAGATTGGCGATAGTTTTACTGCTGTTAATCTCGTTAATTTAACAGATAAAAATGAAATTAAAACTGCAGGAACGCCTCCGGAAATCCCTCATATTTATTTTAATGCAATGACAGGAGGTTTTGTTGGCTTAAATGAGGGAGACATTTCGCATTCTTATTCAAGTGGAGTTCTTTCAGGACTTTATGGAATTGTTTATGCTTTCAGTTTTGATGCAAAAGATTTGAATGCTTATCCCGAAGCAACCGAGGGTAATCCTATGGTTAGAAATTGCTACTCAATTGCACAGGCACACAAAGCAAGTCAAACTTATGATTCAGAAAATGATACATACGCTAAAAATATTATAAAAAATGCTTATGTTTTTGGTAATTATGCCGACAACTCTTGTTTTTATGATGTCTATGCAACTGGAGTAATTAATAATTTACAATCTCAGCAATCTCCAACGGATACGGCAGTTCAAACGCTTTTAGAATCTCAAAGAAAAATTACAAATCAAATTGCAACAAATGGAACAACTTTAATGGGACAGGAAAATGGTTCAACATCAACTTATTATTTTAACTGGGTTTATAACAAAGATATAAATTTTGGTTATCCTTCTTTTGGAAATGGCTACGGCAGTGGTGAGCACTTTAATTTTATGCGTCCGTCAACAATTGTTGATGGTAAGAATATGATTCCAAATATTGGTAAGCTTCAAACTATTGTTAGTGGCGACCCTTCAATTAAATTCAATTATGTTTTAACAAACGATATTGAAATAACAAAAGAAATGGGTGTTGTTGACAATTTGAATTCAACAAGTTTTACACAAATTCCTTTTGCCGGTGAAGTTGCCTCTTTAACTGAAGCAAATTGGGAAAGTTTTGCTGTTTCAAATATTGAGTTTGACGGAAATGAAAAAACAATTTCAGGAATGCGGGTGAATTCACAAGACAGTTTTGAAGGATTTTTTAAAACAGTTACAAACAGCACAATAAAAAATTTGTTCTTAGCACAGGGAGAAATAAATGGAACGGCGATAATTGGTGCTTTTACTGGAAAATTAGATGGCGGTTCTATTATTGTAAATTGTTATAATCTTGGAGTGAATGTTACAAATAGATCTGCTTTATCTTCTTCTTACGCAGGAGGAATTGTTGGAAACTTAATTAATAATTCAGCTATTTCAAAAACTCTTAATGCCGCTTCGGTTACAGCGCAAAATTCCAATGCGGGAGGAATTGCGGGAAGTACGACTTCGGGGACACTTACCGATTGCATTAATTCCGGATTTGTTTATGCTCAAACAGTTGCTTCAATTAGTTTTGGAGGAACAATAGTTAATTCTTTTAACAGGGGGCATGTAAGCAAAATTGATGGGACAATAACCCCAACAACAAATTTTGAAAGTCTTAGTCAACTTAATAATTTAATTTCAATTGGAAATGAAAATCCATCTTGGACGGGCGGAAATGGTACTAGTGCAAAACCTTTAATAGTAAACACAGAAGCACAATTTTTAAATGCTCGAACTGAAACAGAACTTGAATCGGGAGTGTTTGATTTAACAAACAATATTTTAATTAACAAAAAAATTAATTTGAAGAATTTGGTAAGCGGATTTTTCGTTGAAACATTAAGCGGAAAAATTACAGGTAACGGAAATTTAATTGCGTTTTATGGATTGTCAAACAACAGTTCAATTATAAACACAAACAATGCATCGGTTATTTCATTAAACTTATTGCTCGTTAATAATTCAAACGGGGGATATTCTAACTCGGCAATTTTTGTACAAACC
>CAZKOT010000024.1:0-19284 GCA_964554475.1 uncultured Christensenella sp. | reverse complement strand
GAGGGGGAAGTTACACTTTTTTTGCAATTTAATTACCAAAGCAATATATTACTTCCTTTTGGAGACGATTACGCAAAAATTTTTGAAAACTTTGCTAATGAAGAACTTTTCCACATTCAACTTTTGGCGCAAACAATTATTTCCCTTGGAGGAGATCCTGTTTATTGTGACAATCAAGGAAGATGGTTTGGGGGTAGGTGGATTGATTACATAAAAGACATTAAGCAAATGCTCGAATTAAATATTGAAATGAAAGAAAAAATTATAATTGATTACAAAACAACAATTTCAAAAATAGATGATTTAAGCATTAAACAAATGCTGAATTTAATTTTAAGAGATGAAGAAAAATGCCATGAAAAATTAAAACAACTTTTAAGTGACTTAAAAATTTCTTAATCCTGATTATTTTTTTAAAAATTCCAAAACTATTTTTAAAACCTCTTTTTCAATTTCTTTAATTGTTTTTATATTTTCGCCATTTGTGCAATTAATAATTTTGTAATCATATAGTTTGGCAATTTCAAAATATGTCTTTTCAGCATTTTTTAAAATTGTTTCGTTTTTTTCGTGTTGGTCCGCTGGTTCTTCTCTGTGTTTTTTTAAAACACAAGCACTTTCATAAGGCATAAATAAAAAAATTTTTAAATCGGGACGTGGAAGTTTTAAAAGTCCATATTCTAAATTTTCTAAAAAATCATACATTTCTTTTTTTTCTTTTTTATCATTAATCTTTCCGGCTTGATATGCCATGTTTGATTCAACATACCTATCTAAAACAACAATGTATTCTTCATTCAAATATTTATTGATTTCGGGTAAATTATAAAGTCTATCGGCTGCGTAATAAAGTGAAGCAACTTTTGGGGGTACTTCTCCTGCTCCTTCGGGGAAAAAACATTCACCATAGGCAACCTTTCCAAGATAGGGACCACCAATAATTTTTCCCGTGGGACTTTGATAGTTTGGGAAAGCGAAACGAATAGCTTTTATACCCTTGTTTTTTAAATTTTCAACAATTTTTTCGCTTTGAGTTTGTTTTCCTGAGCAATCAGTTCCTTCAATAACAATTATTTTTCCAGCCATTTTTCCTCCGTAGTTTGTTAATTTATTGTAACATATTTTTTATTGTAAATGTTAATGATAAAATTAGAAAAATTTTTAAGATTTATTTAAATTAAAAATTATTAAAAAAAGAAATTATTATTATTTTAAATTATTTTAATTTAGTCAAAAAATTAACAAAAAATATAAAATTTCATAAGTTCATAAAATTTTTTATTAATCACATTTTTTATTAATTTATTAATTATAATTAAACCTTGACTTAAATTATTTTATTTTTTTTAGTATTTGTGGTAAATTATAAGTGTGAATAAAAAGGTTTGGGGTTTAATTTTTTTTGTGGTAACAATATTATTTTTCGGAAGTTTAAAACCGAATTCTTTTAGGTTTGTTTCTGCTGATGACGAAAGTATTTCAATTGAACTCATTGATTTCACTTCAATAAACCACTACAATCTTCCACCATTTTTTGATCTTACAGCAACAATTTCGGGAGTTGATCCAATTTTGTTTAGTGGTAGTGATATTGTTTGGTTTCTTAATAACCAAACTCAACCTATCACCGATGGAGCAAATTATACAATAACACACGATACTGTTTTAAGCACTTTAAGAGTTTATTACGGAGCTTTTGAACACATAAATTCAAATACAACATGGACTATAACCGCAAGCATAGATTCAGGACCAACAGCATCTTTAGAAATTGACTTTATTGGAGGAGCACAAACCTCAATAATGATTGACAGTGGCAATTTTACACAAGAGTTTTCAGAATCACCTTCTTCATTTTTTATGACAGCAAAAAACATTGATGGTACTGATTTACCTTTAGGAACAACTGTTCGTTGGTATAAAAAATTTTTCCTGAGTAATAAATATGAAGAAGTGGTTAGTGCAACTTCAAGTGAATATACTTTCATTCCTACAGTAGGTGAACATGTGTTTATTGCACGTGTTGGAAGTATTAGTCCATTTATTTTTTCAAATCCTACTACGTTTTTTTTGGAATACAGTCCCATTACTTCACAATCTCAATTAGCACTTAATAGTGTTTTAACAGAGGAAAGTTCATCAGGTTTGAATAGTTACAGATTTACATTAATTAATCTTACTGATGAAAATGATGTTAATAATATTTTTTGGTATATTGAGGGAAGAACACAACCGGTTCAATACGGTGGACTTATTTTTGATTTTAAACCCACAAATTACGGTGTGTATAGAATTGTTGCAAAATATGATACTGGCTCAAGTTTGATTTCGGGTCCTTCTTATCCCGTTTCTATTACAATTGACAGAACTGCAGAAGTCTTGATGTGGGGTGGAATATGCGTGGGCATTATTGCAATTGTAACTGTTATATTGATTGTATTAAATGTTAGGAAGGAAAGAATATGGTAAAGGTCGCTCGGGGTTTGTAACTCCGCTAGGCTTCGGTAGCACTAGCGTGCTACCTGCAGAGACGCTCGTTACAAAACCCCTCGCTCCCTCGTTTAAAAAGGTTAGGCGTTGGAGTTGGGCGTTGAAAAATAATTATTATAAAAATTAAGTGAAAAAATTATAAAATATTATCTTTTTTAAAAATATTATATTATTTATTGGTCGCTCGGGGTTTGTTTGAGGTTAGGCGTTGCAAAAATTAATCATATAGATAAAAAAAGTGAATTAATTTAGTTTATTAATTTTGAAATATCGGATTTATTTTTATTCATAATTAAAAAACAAATTATTTTTTGAAAATATTAAAAATTACACTATTATTAAATACTTCCCAACACCCTTTTATGCAATTAATCAATTTTAATTAATTTTCCATTGTTAATTAATAAAATATAACTTTCAATTTCTTTTTCTTTAAGGTTATAACCAAGCATAAGTGCCTTTTTGTAAAGAGCAATTTGTTTGCTATAGCGTTCTTTTATTTTTTCTTCACGAGTTTCGCTTGTTAATTTATAATCCACTAAAATATTTTTTTCGCCTAGTGAAAATAAATCAATTATTCCTTGAACTAAAATTTTGTCATTAATCTCTCCCCCACAAAGTGAGTTGTAGGGAACAAACATCATGAATTTTTTTTCTTTTAAATAATTTTGACCGTTTAAAAATTTGTTTAAGATTGTTACACAATTTAAGATTTTTTTACTTTCAAGCAGTGAAAAATTTTCTTTTTCTATTTTGCCTTCAAGTTGCTTTAAAACATCACTTTCGGTTTTAGTTATTTCAAAATCCAAAATTTCAAAAACCTTATGGTAAAGAATTCCCATTTCTGTGGTTTCATGATTAAATTCTAGATGTTCTTGTAATGTTAAATTTTTAGGTTCTAAATTTATGCTTGCAAAATCTTCTTCTGTAGCAAGCGATGAAACAGAGTTTTTTAATGCAATTTGTGATATTTTTGTTTCATTATTTGAGATATTTTCAAAAATTTTTTCTAATTCGGGTGTGCCCGTTCCAAAAAGAATTTCGCTTTTTTCCTCTATATCTTCAAAACTATTAAAATTACGAATAGCAAAATCCCCACTATTGTCGATAAAATTAAATTCTTTTTGTGTTCTTAAGTTTTTAATTTCATCTTTTGAAAGACTTCCTAAAATTAAATTCAAATAAGTTTTTTGAAAACGTATTTCATGTTCATTTTCAAAGTTTTTGATTTCTAAAATGTCAGTAATCCCGTAAATATTTAAATAAAATTGTGCTCTCGTCATTGCAACATACAATAATCTTATTGTTTCAGCAAATTCCTCATCTTGATTTTTTATTTTTATACTTTCATAAACTGGTGAAGAAAACTTTTTGTTGTCTTCATCAACATATTTTAAACCTATTCCAAGTTGATCGTTAATTTCAATTTCTGCGTCATATTTAACTTTTGAAAAATCATTGCCACAACCCACAAGAAAAACAATTGGAAATTCAAGACCTTTACTTGAGTGTATTGTTGTAACGTTAACAAAATCATTTTCACCCAAATAAAAGTCTGGCGCTTGAATTTCTTTATTTTCAATTTCGTAGTAGCGTAAAAAAGAGGTGATATCAAAATTAAACGATGAATTTAAAAATAAATTTTTGAATTTTTCAATTGAAGCAAGTTTCAATTCACCATCAAAAAGGGGTAATATTTTCATTGTGTAAGATGTTGTTTTTAAAATTGTTTCAAGAGCAAAATAAACACCGCAAAGAGCAAGATTGTTTGTAAAATCCTCAATTAATTTTATAAAGTTGTCAATTTTTTGTTTTAGTTTGTCTTGTTTTTGATAGTTTAAAACACAATTATAAAAAAAAGTTTTTTCTTCATTTTCGCCCAAAAGTCTTATTTCGCTTAATTCTTCAAGTGAAAAATTTCCTATTAAACTGTGCATTACCATTGCTAAAGATAGATCATCATAAAAATTTTGTGAAAGTTTTAAAAGTGCAATCAATTTTTGAACTTCAACTTCTTTAAAAAGACTATCTGATGAATTTGCATAGATAGGAACACCCAAACGTATTAATTTTGAGCAAAAAGCTTCAAAATTTGCTCCTCTTTTTTTGACTAGTATTGTCATGTCTGAAAATTTTACCGCACGTTTAATTCCATTTTGAGTTATTGTCAAATCTTTAAATTTAAAAATATCTTCTTTTACTCTAATTGCTTCTTTTTCGGCATCTTTCAACTCACCATCAAAAAATTGATGCTCTTTTACACTGTAAACATTATCAAGAACAATTTTTTCTGCATCTTTGGTTTTTTCAATTACATTTATTGTAACTTTTGGCAAATTATTTTTTGGAAAAATATTTTTTGGGTTTGGTTTTAGCATTGATTCGTTTAAATAATCAATTCCTGAATTTTTTTTGGTCATTATTGTTTTGAAAACATAATTGACAAACTCCAAAATTTTTCCATCACTACGATGATTCATATTAAGTGATAAATTAATACTTTTTGGGTCGTTTTCAAAATTTTTTTGGTGAAAAAGAAAATTTTGAGGTTTTGCCCATCTAAAACGGTAAATGCTTTGTTTTACATCACCCACTAAAAAGCGATTATTTGGACGACAAATTTGCTCAATTAGTTTTTGTTGAATATCGTTTATGTCTTGAAATTCATCAACAAAAATATACTCAAAATGTTCAGTTAGACTTTTTTTAACATTTTGATTTTTTAAGAGTTCAAGACAAAGTTGCATAACATCACTGTAATCATATGAATTTATTTTTATTTCTTTATACTCTTGTGAAAACTTTTCAACAATTTCAAAAAAAATTTTTAAAAGATTTTTTCCAAATTTAAAACTTTCTTCCATTGTTTCAGCATTTCCAAGATTTTTGTTTTTTATTGATGTTATAAAGTGGTCAATCTTTTCTTTTTGAGTTTTTAATTGCTTATTAAATTCTTCATCTTCGTGTTGTTTTGGTTTGTGCGTTTTTATTTTTAAATTTAAAGCAAATTCTAAATTGTCAAAAAAAATTTTTTTGTATTCAATTTGCTTTAATTGTAAAATTATATCTATTAAATATTGTTTGTCTTCTTCGCTATTTAATTCGGTGGCTCTTTGGTAAAACTTTTCATAACAATTTAGTTGAAAATGGATATTATCGCAAATCCAATCATTTAAAATTTTGTATGAAATCATTTTGTTATCATACATTTTTAATGCGTTTTCTTTAAACAGCTCTTTGTTATCAACCGTTTCTAAAAAATTTGCAAGTTTATACACAAGATTAATTATATTTTTGTCTGTTCGGTCTTTTCCGTAACATTTTAGTAATGTAAGGTAATCATCAGGTCTATTTTCTTTAAAATAATTAAGTGCTTTGTTCATTGCTTTTTTTTGAAGTAATGCTTTTTCCGCTTCATCAAGAATTCGAAAAGAGGGGTCCAAGCCCAAGATGTGAAAATTTCGTTTTAATAATCTTTGGCAAAAACTGTCAATTGTGGAAATTTCAGCCGTTGGCAAGTCCTCAAGAGCATTTTCAAGAAAGGGTGAAGATGAAGACTTTAATTTGGCGTGGAGTTTTTGTTTCATATCAGTTGCTGAAGCATTTGTAAATGTTAAAATTAAAAGTTGGTCAAGTTTTGCCTTTCCTTCAATTATTAATTTTGCAATATATTCAATTGTTATTGTTGTTTTACCACTTCCAGCAGATGCAGAAATAAGCATGTTTTTGCCCACGCTTTCTAAAACTTTTTTTTGTTCGGGAAAGAATTCAAGTTCTGCCATGTTTTCTCCATTTTTTAATTTTTTATTTTTGTCCAAATTTCTTTGTCAATTTCAAAATTAAATTTTCTTTCAAGGTTTCCAGCATTGACATTAAAATTACAAAGGCATTTGTAATCACAATAATCACATGTCTTTTCAGCAGGAGAACATTCAATGTTACCATCCAAAATTTCTTTTAATGCTTTTGTTGACAATAAAACCGTGTAATCAATCATTTCATCAAGATAGTTGATGCCTGAAGAATCGGTTAATTCAATTATATTTTTTTCTTTGTTTTTTTTCGCTCCACTAATTGCCGCCCCGCTAATTATTTCGCTTTTTGGAGAGTCAAAATTGAGTGAATTATCCATTTCTAAAACTGTTTGCAAGTCATGACGAAAAAAGCCCTGAAGTTTGAAGTCAAATTTATCACTAAATTTGGTTTTAATGGGAAGATAAAAAATTCCGTCGCATTTTTTTAACATTTTTTTCTCAACCATTCTTGCATAAAGAAAAGGTTGAATTGTTTTTCCAATAACAACTGTTTTTTCATTGACTTTAACCATTCCGCTTTTATAATCAATAATACGAAATTTATTTTTGTATGTATCAATTCTGTCAATAACGCCAGTCAAATCAAAATTTAATTCTTCAAAAAAATTTTTACTTTCAAATCTTTTTTCAACTCCCACAGGCATAAATTTTGATTTTTTTTGTTGATTAACAATTGCAATTGCCAAGTTTGTTGCTTCAAAAAGCAAATATTTAAAAATCATTTTATTTTCTTCTGTTAACGAAAATTTTAAGAAAGATTTTTCAGTTATAATTTTTTCAAAGAGTTCTTTTATTTGGTTTTTTATTTCATTTACTTCTAATAATATAAGTTTTTCACCATTATTTTTAACAAAGTTTTCGCAAATATAATGAAGTAAATTTCCAATGTCTTTTTCTGAGACCTTTCCTATTTCATTTTCAGAAAGTTTCAAACCATAACGAACAAAGTTTCGAAACGGACATGAAAAATATTCAGTTAATGCTGAAGCACTCGTTGAATTTTTTTGAAAAAATACTTTTTTTGCATTTTTTAAGTTTGCAATTTTATTTTTGAAATTAAAATACTTTAATTCTTCACTACTAATTTGGTTTTGCTTTTTTAATGCGCTGAACAAACTGTAAAGAACACTTCTTTTCATATTTCCGCTTTTAACTTCTCTTGAAAGTTTTTCATTTGCTCGTTTAAACTTTATTTCACGAAACAATTTTTCTTTTGCGGTTTGAAGATTAACACAATCAAAGAGAAGTTTTTTTGCTTGTTCAATTTCATTTTCACTTCCTTCAAAATGCATTTCTCGTACTTTGACGGATTTAATTTCACTATTATTTTCAACAAATAATTTGCACAAGTCATTTACAAAATTAGATTGTTTTAAATTACCCTCTCTTTCGGAAAGAGTGGGATAGCAGATTGTCAAATTTTCTTGTGCGTAAGTTAATAATTGAAAAAGTTTAAAACGGTTTCTTTTGTTAATCAACTTTATTGTTGGTGAAATTTTAACCTTTAACTCGATATTTTCAATGTCATCATCACTTATTAATCCGCAATCATAAATACTTTTTGGAAGACTTTCGCCACTGGCTCCAATAATGTAAATTTCTTTCGTTTCACCAAAAAAACTATTTGTTGCATCACCAATAAAAACACAATTACTTGAAATGGGCACTGTTGAAATTTTATAACTTTCTAGTGAGTTTTTTAAAATTGTGTAGTATTGATTTAAATCACATTTTTCTTCACCTAAAATTTTTACTATTGAATTTAAGGCATTTTGGAATTTGGGAAAAAGTTGAATAAATAATTTTTGCTGTTTAATTTCATTTATGTCTTTTAGGTTTTTACTTTGTGCAAGTAGTGTTTCTTCACACTTGAAAAAAGTTAATATTTCATTTGTTAAATTGACAAAATCTAAAACAGTTTGACATTTTTTTATTTTTTTATTAATTTCAAAAATATTTGAAAATACATTTTTAAATAAGGCTATTTCATCTTCATCAAGAAAAGAAAAAATAGAGTCAAAATTAAGAAAATTCTCTTTTTCAATCAAATATTTATTAAAAAAATTAGTAAGTTTTGCACGAGTAATAAAATCTATATTTAAAAAAATTGAGTTTAAGAAACGTAGTAAGTCTTCGCTTGAAAAATTTTCCAAGTTTATTTTAAACAAATTTAAAACAAATTGAGAAAGACAAGAATTGATTAAGACTTCCGAAGTGTCTAAATAGTAATTAAGATTATATTCTTTTGCTTTGGTTTCAATTTCATTTTTATAGTTTTCTAAATCTGAACAAGCGATTGCGAAATCACAAAATTTTCTTTTTGAACTTTTTGTCTTTGCAATAATATCTTTTAAAACAAAATCTATTTCACTACTTTTACTTTCGTATTCAAAAATTTTTAAATAGTTGTTGTTTTCTTTTGCCTGTGAAAACTTTGAATAAAAATTTTTGCAAATGTGGTTTTGATTTTCTGAAAGTGTGCTTTCTATGTCAAGGGTTTTAAATTCTTTAAATTCATTTTTTACTTTTAAAAAAATGTCTAAATCAAAAAGTTTAAAATTAGACTGAGTTAATGGATGAAGAGCCCCAATAACAAGTTGAGGACAAATTTTACTTAATTCTTTAACAATTTCAAAAGTTTGGTTTGTAAGTGAATCAAAAGCTGTTATGTAAATTCGTGTGGATTTTAAACTTTCTATTTTTTCAAGGTTTTCATTAAATAAAGAAAGAAGGTCATTACTGTCAATTTTTCCACATAAAAGTTCTTCATAGCATTCGAAAATTAACTTTAAGTCGTGAATTTTTCTTTTTAAAAATTCACTGTTATTTTTTTCTGTTACAATTTCATCACTCTTAATTCCACATGACTTAAACTGCTGAATTGTTTTTGAAATTTCTTCGCAAAAAGAAAGTGAGGGATTTTTACTAAAACAAACAAACTTTTCAGAAGTATTTTGTATTGCTCTTTTAATTAAAAATTTTTGCTCTTCGCTTGTTATTGTTTGTGGCTCTATGCCTATTTCATTAAGAAATGCATGAGCAAGACGGGAAATGGGCATCACTTGAGTTTTAAAAACGCAATCGGTTTTTAAATATTTGAATACCTCTAATTCTGCAAGGAGTGAAAAATGATCAGGAACAATTAAAATATTCTCCCCATCGTAATTTTCATCAATTTGTGAAATAACTCCGCGATTTAAATCGGTAAAATTTGTAGCCCTTACTAAAACAATTTTTCCCATATGGATATATATTAACATGATTACTAGCTTATTAACAATACTTTAATAAATTTTTCAAGTTTTAAAGGTGAAAATAAAAAGTGCTCTGCAAATGTTGCAAAGCACTAATGAAATTAGAAATTATAAAAAAAGTCGGTGGTATGTTTGGTTTGCTGAATTTAGACAATGTTGGAAAAAAGTTACTTGTATTTAGAATATTTAATTTTAAGCAAACAAATTGTTTATGCTTTTCAAAAAATCGTAAAGAGGTCTAATGTTTGCTATTGTTTTTATTTCATAAAATCCAGTTTCGGCTGTAACATCCGCATACATTTTAAATTCATCAAATCCGTTTTTTTCTACAATATCAAAAATAATTTTGTTAAATTTTACAGTTAGGTTCGAATCTGTTGGAGGATGATATTCTTGTCCATTTTGCATTAGAATAATGTCACCCTGGTAGTCAAAAGTAACTCTATAACCAGTTTTAGCTGGCAATGTTGCAAGATAATTAATTTCAATTTCAGAAGATAGATTTCCTGTGAACATTGAGTTTAAAATAGATTGATTAAACATATTATCGTTAAAAATTGTCACCATTTCATCATATTTGTCTTTATTTGAATAGCCTACAAGTCCGGTGTAAAATGTTCTTTCTGGTGTTGATTCAGATTTAACTTCAATTGTTGTAGGGTCTCGTGATAATTCAGGCATATAACTTTTTTGCACAAATGACAAAATTGATGTTGTAATAACAATTGCACCGACAAGACAAAGCGAAACAATAATAGAAATTTTTTTAAGCATTTTGATTCTCCTTTAAAGTCCTTAATTTTTCCCTTTTTATTGGGTTGCACGAATTCCAATGTGAAAAGTTTTCTAAAGTTACCCAAAATAATTGGTCAAATTTTTTACTTTGTATCCTTATCTTTTTTTCTTGTCATAGTTTTTTTTGCTTTTTTAATTAACGGTTCTGTCTTTTTTTCTGCTTTTTTTTCCTGCTTTAGTTCTTCTTTTACTTCTTGTTCTTTTTTAATTATCTTTTTTTCTTTTTTTACTTCATTAATTAATTTTTCTTTTGTTTCTTTATTTGGCTGTTCATTTTTTGATTCTTTCATTTTTTTCATTTTTGAAATTTGTTCTTCACGCCTAGCAACAAGTTTTTGAAGATCATCTTTTGAGATAATTCCATTCTTGTAAAAAACTTCACCAGTTTTAACTTTGGCATCAAGTTCACGTAAAATGTTTGCCTCTGCCATTTCTCTTTTTACTGTTTCTTGACGAATTCCTTTTTCTCTGTCTTTTTGTTCCATTATTTCAGCAACTTCTTGAGCAGTTTTTCCCTGAATTAATAGTTCGACTTCGTCATGATAAATGGTTTCTTTTTTAAGAAGAAGCTCACTCATTTTATCTAACAAATCTTTATTAGTGGTTAAAATTTCTTTTGCTCTTTTATAATTATTATCCAAAATTGCTTTGATTTCATTATCAATTTCCGCAGCCATTTTTTCACTGTAATTTACTTTAGATTGATAATCTCTTCCAATAAACAAATGATCTTCAACCGAAAATCCTATAAAGCCCAGTTTACTCATTCCCCATTCAGTAACCATTTTTCGAGCAATTTCAGTTGCTTTGTTAATATCACTTGAGGCACCTGTTGTAATATCGTTAAAAATAATTTCTTCTGCAACTCTTCCGCCCATAATCATTGCTATTTCGTCATTAAGTTTGTTTAGTGTTTTATGTCTATCATCATTTTCTGGTCTTTGCATTGTGTAACCACCTGCATTTCCACGCGGTATAATTGAAACTTCTTGAATCGGTTCACAATATTTTAATTTTTTACCTAAAATTGCATGTCCAGATTCGTGATATGCTGTAATTTTTTTATCAGAATCAGTAACGACACGGCTCTTTTTTTGTGGTCCCATTATAACTTTGTTAATACCTTCGGTTAAATCTTCCATGATAAGTTTTGCTCTTCCGGCACGTGCTGCAAGAATTGCTGCTTCATTTAACATGTTTTCAATGTCTGCTCCGGTAAATCCACTTGTTATTCTTGCTAATGTTTGGAAATTAACCTCTTCGTCAACAGGTTTATTGCGTGCATGAATTTTTATTATTCCCTCTCTGCCACGAACATCGGGTATGTGAACATAGATTTGACGGTCAAATCTTCCGGCACGAAGTAGTGCTGGATCTAAAATATCACTGCGGTTTGTTGCTGCAAGGACAATAATTCCTTCATTTGCTTCAAATCCATCCATCTCAACAAGTAATTGATTTAAAGTTTGTTCACGCTCGTCATTTCCTCCACCCAAACCTGCTCCACGCTGACGACCAACTGCATCAATTTCATCAATAAAAACAATGCAAGGCATGTTCTTTTTTGCCTCTTCAAAAAGGTCTCGAACTCTTGATGCTCCCACCCCAACAAACATTTCAACAAAATCTGAACCGCTTATTGAAAGAAAGGGAACATTGCTTTCACCTGCAACTGCACGTGCAAGAAGTGTTTTTCCTGTACCAGGAGGACCAACAAGTAAAATTCCTTTGGGAATACGAGCGCCTAAATTTGTAAATTTTTCAGGACTACGTAAAAATTCAACAATTTCTCTTAATTCTTCTTTTTCTTCGTCTGCACCCGCAACATCATGAAATCTAACCTTAACATTAACCGAAGTTCGCGCTTTGCTTTTTCCAAAACCCAGCGTTCCTTTGTTTGTTGAGGAAATCATTTTAAAAACAAGATATACAACTAACAATCCAATTCCAATGTAAAGAAAAGGTGCAAGTTGTTCAAGGATTGAAGGTTCGGTTGGAAGACTTTCAGAATTAATATTATTTGTTTCATCTTCATCAATATTTTTTTCGTTAATAGCTTCAATAACCAATTCAAATTCTCTTGAATAGGGATTAAATTTAAAATAATAATCAGCTTTTGAAGGAAATTCCGCTTCTGTAACAGCAGAGCCATCAGCTTTTCTTAACTTTGCAATTCCATCTTTTGCATAAAAATCTGATATTTCATCATTGTTTATTTTTTCAATTGCACTGCTATAAGTAATTTGTTGTCCGCTTGTACCTGCAGGAACAAATACTAAGTAAAAAACAGCAATAATCAATAAACCGACAATAAGATATGTCCAATTAAAACCAATCTTTTTCAAAATATTCTCCTCGTTAAAATCAGTAAGTAATTTATTATACTGAAAATTATAGTTTTTAAAACCGTTTTTTAAACAAAAAACATCTTTAACGATTTTAATTTTTTTACAGTATAGCACATTTGCTCATTAATACTCAAGTGTTATTTTTAAAAAATAAGGAGAAGATTAGAGCGAATTCACAAAAAATAGATCGTGTTTAAATTCAGCATATTTGATGGAAAGGGTTAATGAATTTGTTGTGAGTTATGATATTTCAAACTATCATCAAACTATTTTTTTGACAAAAGCACGGTTTTTAATAAACTCAAATATACTGAAAAGTGCCTTAAAAATTCTGTTTTAAAAGACAATTTATAAATTTTAAAGCTCTACTAAAAATGCACAAAAACTGATAAAAGGTTAGATCTTTTTCGCTTTTATTGCTTTAATTATATATTCCCCACTTTTCTCGTTTGCAAGTGAGTTGTCGTACATAATATCCTCTATAATATTTTTTGGATTTTCAATTTTACTTAACTGATTAATTTTTTCATTTAAGGTAGAAATTTTGTCGATATCTACTGACAAACCAATTTTTTCTCGCAAAGAAATTTCAAGCGGGACAAGTCCATATTTTTCCCAGTCGGGATTCATAATTTTCATTGGAGTGTTAATAAATAATGCGGGCTTGTTTGTTGCGTAGGAAAATTCCCAAGCAACGCTAGACCAATCCGAGATGACAAGGTCGGCATCTAGAATTTCTGTTTTAAAATTTAGTTGCATTGAATCTGGATATTTTGTCTTTAACAACTCAATTTTTTGAGGAAAACGCTTTATGTATTCGGGGTGTGGTCTTAAAATTACCTTATAATTTGTGTTTTCAAGTTCTTTCATAATTAGGTGAATACAACTATCAAAAATATTGTCCTTCTGCCAACTTGGAGCAATAATTATAGTTTTTTGTTCGTTCTGTTTAGGTTGATATTCTTTTTTTAATTTATAAAATAAATCGTAACCAGTGTCTATTAGCTTTTTCTCTTTTGAGCCATAGTATTTTTCCATCGCTCTAATTTCTTCGTTATAGTTTTTACCAAAACAGAAAATGGTGTCGAAATGATCTAGTGAATTTTTTCTTATGGTAAGAGTGAGACTATTAAAACCATGGTGAACATAAATATATTCTATATTTTTGTTTACAATAGAGCGTTTATATTGATATTTTTGTAAGTCGGGCATGGTGAAAACAGCGACTTTACATTCAAGCTTCATTAATGTTGTTATAAGTTTTTTGGGTCCACAATAATAGGCTTTGAATCTAGGATGTTCTATTTTAAAAACTTGATCTTCTAAATCACTTGTTAGATAGTGGACAACTATTTTAGAATTATTAAGGACATAATCAATCATCCCTTTAAAGTATTTGTAAAAGCCACTAGCTTCAGAATAAAACACTAGGTTTTTTTTCGTTTTATTAAATCTTGAGACATCAATTTTTTCCTTTTCTCGTTGTTTTCTTAAAAGTTCTCGGTCTTTTTTCTTAGGAGGCAGAATTTCATAGGTAATATATTTTTTAGGGTTTAATATTGCATTGCAAATAAATTGCACTGCTATTCCCAAAAAATTGCCAGATATCCAATAAATTCCAAATCCTATACCAGAAGTTAGGGTGAAATAAAATGAAAAAACTGTCAAAAATATTGCCAGTCCCCATTTTGCGAAAAATTTCATTTCTTTTGCAAGTACATTGCATAAATTTTGAACATAACTTAGCATAAATGCCGAGACTGCAGAAAGTAATGGTAGCCAAATAAGACTAAGACTAGGTGGTGTGGAAAGAATGCCGGTTGCATTAATACCTCTTATAACTCCAATAATAATGGGAATTTGTAGTAGCAAGGGCAACATCGTTACAAAACTGTTATAATGTTCTTTTTTATAAAGTTTTTTCTGTTCCTTTAAAAGCAGTCTCCAATCGTGGCTGAAGTAGGCATTAATTTCGTTTAGTTGAGGCTTGATTTTAGCCATTTTAATTGATTGTGATTGTGCCCAAAGAGAAAAAGGGAACAAAATTATTTTAACAATTAAAGTAAATAAAATTATGGCGAGAACATAGTTTGGAATAATTTTATAGCAAAGCTCAACAATCCACATTAATGGACCTGTTATTATTATATCGAAGATATTCATTTTAGTATTTTTCTCCCTAGTAAATTAATATTTATTTCAGTAATAAATTAGATTTAAAACACAAAGTATATTATCACATTTATTTACTTAGTGCAAATAAAAAATGAAAATGACACATCACAACAGTTTAATGCTTTACAATGGCATTTTTGAGTTTCGTAACTGTGAACTTAATTTGATTTGTTATTACAATAATCCAGTTGAGAAATATTTTTTTTAATAATTATAATTTATAAAACTTATATAAAGAAAAATTATTCACTTCTAAATAAATATGTATTTTTTTCTTGAAAAATAAAGTTTTTTGATGTATTATGTTTGTCATGGAAATAAAAAATTTTGTTGAGATACTAAAAAAACAATTTAATTGTAACTTTTTTGCAGGTGTGCCTGATTCTCAGTTAAAAGAGTTTTGCAATTATATTTTTAATGAGGAACCTAAAGAAAGTTATCTTATATGTGCAAACGAAGGAAATGCCGTTGCAGTTGCAGCTGGAAGTTTTTTGGCGACAGGAAACATTCCCGTTGTTTTTATGCAAAATAGCGGAATTGGTAATATTATAAATCCAGTTGCATCACTGATGGATTCAAAAGTTTACGGTATTCCTTGTGTGTATGTGGTGGGTTGGAGAGGAGAACCTGGCGTGAAGGATGAGCCACAACACATTTTTCAAGGGGAAATTACTCTTGAAATGTTTAAAATGCTAGGAATACCAACCATAGTGATTGATAAGAATACTAATTTAATAGACCTTGAAAATAGTTTTAAAGAAAACAAAAAGTTATTAAATGAAGGCAAAAGCATTGCGATAATTGTTAAGAAAGACACCTTTCTTCCCTATAAAAAAGCAAGTTATAGCAACAGTTTCAAACTCAGCCGTGAAAGTGCTATAAAAATTATTACTGAATATAGTGGCGAAGATATTATTGTTTCAACCACTGGAAAAGCTTCAAGAGAACTGTTTGAAATTAGGGAAGCTGAAAACAACCACCACAAATTCGATTTTTTAACCGTGGGCTCTATGGGACACTCTTCTTCCATAGCTTTAGGCATTGCTTTGAACAACAAGAAAAAAATTTGGTGTTTGGATGGCGATGGTGCGGCCATTATGCATATGGGAGCATTAGCAATTATTGGTTCTATAAAACCAAATAATCTTATTCATATAGTTTTAAATAATTCTGCACACGATTCAGTGGGCGGAATGCCCACTGTGGCAAATTTAATTTCGTTAACTGGTGTTGCTAAAGCATGTGGCTATCCTTTGCATTTTTGTGTTAAAACCGAAGTCCAATTAAGAAACGTGCTTAAAAAAGTTAAGTTAATAAACAATCTATGTTTTATTGAAGTTTGTGTAAGTTTGGGTGCAAGAGACAATCTCGGCAGACCGACCACAACACCACAACAAAACAAAGAAATTTTTTGTAAACAATTAAGGGGATAAAAATAATGAAAGTATTAATTATTAACTCGGGCAGAGGCTCAAGAATGGGGGAATTAACTGCAAACTCTCCAAAGTGTCTTACTAAAATATACAAAGAAGATACAATATTAGGTCGTCAACTTAGGCAATTAGTAATATTTGGGTTAGATAAAGTTGTAATCACAACAGGCTACTGCAGAGAGGATATCATAAAATACTGTAAAAACTTAAATTTACCTCTTGACATTAAGTTTGTGAACAATGATAAGTATGATCAAACTAACTATATCTATTCGATTTATTTGGCACTAAAAGATTTAGATGACGATGTTATAATTATGCATGGTGATTTAGTGATGCAAGATGAAATTTTCAAAACTATGCTTCAAATGAAAGAAAGTTGCATGGCAACAAATTTTGATTTGCCACTTCCGGAAAAAGACTTTAAAGCAGTTGTTAAAAATAATAAAATAGTTAAAATTGGTGTAGAGTTTTTTGAAAATGCCGTGGCTGCTCAACCTATATACAAACTGAACAAGGCCGATTGGCTAATTTGGGCAGAAAAAATAAAAGAGTTTTGCGAAAAAGGAAATGATAAGGTTTATGCAGAAAACGCATTCAACGATCTAAAAGCACCATTTCCATTACTGCCAGTAGATTTTAAAAACATGCTGGTAAACGAAATTGATAATCCAGATGACTTAAAAACAGTTAATAAGCAACTTGAAAAATTGCCTCAAAAAACCGTGTACATTTCTTTTTCTACCGATATTTTACATTCCGGGCATTTATCATTAATTAAAAAAGCGGCAATGTTCGGTAAAGTTATTGTTGGAGTTTTAACTGATAAAGCAGTTGCTAGTTATAAACGTTTTCCTATGGTTCCTTTTGAAGAAAGAAAATTTCTTTTTAATAGTTTAACTAACGTGTCTGATGTAATCGAGCAAAAAGATCTTTGTCCACATGAAAATTTGAAAAAATTCAAATTTGATTATGTCGTTCATGGAGACGACTGGCGTCAAGGTGTTCAAGCTCCAGTGCGTGCTGAAGTAATAGAAATCCTTGAAAGTTATGGTGGAAAGCTTATTGAATTTCCATATAATAAAAGCGAAGTTTATTCAGAAATTGAATCAACATTACGTAAAAAACTTTCACTTCCCGATATTCGTCGCAGTAGATTAAAAAAACTTTTAAGTATTAAACCTATTATTCGCGTAATAGAGGCACACAACGGAATAACAGGTTTGATTGTTGAAAACACCGTTGTTAACAAAGACTGCAAAGTGCTACAGTTTGACGGAATGTGGTTGTCTTCACTGTGCGACTCCACAATGAAAGGAAAACCAGACATTGAACTAGTAGACTTTTCCTCCCGTTTCAAAACCATAGATGAAATTATGGAGGTTACAACTAAACCTATAATATTAGATGGAGATACCGGCGGAAAAACCGAACATTTTACTTATTTGGTAAGAACACTTGAAAGAATGGGTGTTTCTGCCGTAATAATTGAGGATAAGATTGGACTAAAAAAGAATTCGCTTTTTGGCACAGAAGTAGATCAAACACAAGATTCAATTGAAAATTTTTCGCATAAAATAAAGGAAGGGAAAAAAGCTCAAAAAACTAAGGAATTTATGATAATAGCCCGAATTGAAAGTTTAATCCTGGAAAAGGGCATGGAAGATGCTTTAAATAGGGCATTTGCCTTTACAAAAGCAGGAGCTGACGGCATTATGATTCATAGTCGAAAAAAAGATCCTGCAGAAATTTTCGAATTTGTAACAAAATTTCGTAAAAAAGATGCTTCCACTCCTATAGTTGTCGTTCCTACCTCTTTTAATTCTGTAACCGAAGATGAGTTCGAAAAGATTGGCGTAAATATTGTTATCTATGCGAACCAATTAATAAGAAGCGGAATTCCGGCAATGAAAAACGTTGCTAAAAGCATTTTATTAAACCAACGAGCTAAGGAAGCAGATGACTTATGTATGCCTATAAAAGAAATTATCAACTTAATACCCGAGGAATAAAGAATGAAACAAACCGTTTATTACAAATTGCATTCTCTTCCAAAAATTTTTAAGCAGATTGGTGCTAAAAATGTGTTTTTAGTTTGTGGACGAAAGAGCATAACAGAAAACTTTATAAACTCCATAAAAAATATGGGTGTAGTTGTAGAAATATTTCAAAATTTCACACCGAATCCCAAATATGAGGAGGCAGAAAGTGCTCGTTTGCTCTTTTCTAATGGGAATTTTCAAGCGATACTAGCAATAGGTGGCGGAAGCGCTCTCGACGTTGCAAAATATTTAACACAGTTTACAAATGCTCCTCTAATCACCATCCCCACAACAGCAGGTTCAGGTAGCGAATCTACTTCGTTTGTCGTCTTATATAAAGATGGTAAGAAAATGTCGCTATCACTGCAACTACCTAAATATGTAATATTAGAGCCAGATTTTTTAAGGACATTGCCTATTTTTCAAAGAAAGTGCACATTACTTGATGCTCTTTGTCAGGCAATAGAAGCTTATTGGTCGATAAATTCTACCAAGCAAAGTAAAATGTATTCAAAAGAGGCCATAAAACTTATTCTAAATAACTATAAACAATATCTTGAATTAGACCAAAGCGTAAATGCCCATATAATGACGGCTTCCAATAAGGCAGGACAAGCCATAAACATTGCTAAAACAACTGCCGCTCACGCTATGAGTTATAAAATAACTTCGCTTTTAGATTTGCCTCATGGTCATGCCGTTGCAATTTGTATGAGCGAAGTTTGGAGTTTTTTAGAAAATAATTTAACGTTATGTATTGATCCAAGAGGAAAAAACTATCTTAGAAAAACTTTGCAAGAAATTTCGCAGCTCCTTTCTTTGACAAATTTTAATAATATGCTTAAAGAAATGAATATTCAATCTCCAAAAAATATTCAAAAAGATAAACTTGATGAGTTTGTAAACTCGGTTAATTTAGAAAGACTTAAAAA
>CAZKOT010000023.1:0-19605 GCA_964554475.1 uncultured Christensenella sp. | reverse complement strand
AATATCTTTGGGCATTGGAAATTTCTTGGCAATTTCTGTTTTTTGTTTAGCATTCATTAGACTAGCAGCATCTTTTGTTATTTTTAAAACTGCAGAAGGTTCAAGAGCTTTTCTAAGTTGAGGCATACCTCTTTTTGCAAATTCACTAATAGGTTTTAATGATTTCTCGGTTAAATATTCAATGTGTTTTTCATTAAACTCCACGAATGATTTTGAAATTTTTAATCCTTCTTCCAAATCTTTTTTTTGAAACTTCAGTTGTCTCTTTTTAAAATCATTTGTTTCGGATAAAATTTCTTTATTTAATGAATTAATTCTTTCCTGTTTTACATCTATTTCTAATTTGGTTTTTTCAACAATAAATGAACATCTCACCTTCATGTTTTTTTCTGAATTGATTTTTTTTACAAGTGATTCAATTTTTTCATTTACATCTTCTTTTTCACTTTTTTGTTTTGATAAATTTTCTTCTAAACAATCATAAGCATTAGAAATAATAATTTTACTATTCTCATCTATATTTTCATCTAAATCTAAATATTCTTTTGCAATTTCTAAAACAACACCTTGCGAAGTAAGTGCAGGTGCAATATTTTTTTCAATAGGTTGGATCAATTCTTCCATTTGTTCCATATTATTTTCCTCCTAAACAATATTACCTTATTTTTATATTTTTGTCAAATTTTTGTAAAAAAATAACTTTATTAAACACCATAACATTAAAAAAATTAATTATAAAGTCTTCTTCCAATCAATTTTTTTAAGACTAAAAAACTTTTCCCCATGAATTTTTCCATCTCCAGTCCATACTTCACATTCTTGAATTAATCCATCAAAATGAAAGCCTAGTTTTTCAAAAACTCTTGAACTTTGTGAGTTTGCTTCACTACATCTTCCTCTTATCAATTCTATTCCTAAAATATTAAAACAGTAATCTATTACCGCCTTAACTGCCTCAGGAACATAACCATTTCCCCAATATTTTTCATTTAATGTATAACCTATTTCTCTTTCTCGATTAAGAATAACATCATTATTATTTTTAAATAAAACTGGTCTCTTATGACAGCCCACACTCCCAATAACTTTTTTGTTTTCTTTTAATTGAATAGCAAAAATCTCTTCGTCAAAAATATATTTATAAACAATTTTCTTACTGTCTAAAAGTTCTTTATGAGGTTGATAACCTGTTCTCAATGCGACATTTGGATTGCTTCCATAGTCAAACATGTCTTCAATGTCATTTTCTTCAAACGATCTTAAAATAAGTCTTTCAGTTTCTAATACGGGCAAATTATTTGATTTAATTTTCATATATACACCTCTGTTTTTGAACTATTCCAAACATTATTTTTTACAGTAATTTTTTCAATTTTTAAAATCAATAAAATTTTATTATAGTATAAATGTCGCCCGAAAAATTTCATTTCTTTTTTTCAAAAAAACCCTGAGTATTTCAGGGCTTCATGGTAGGAATGAATGGACTCGAACCACCGACCCCCACCTTATCAGAAATCAACTTTTATTGTTTTGATTTCACCCCTATACTCTAAAACCCCACTAAAATAAAGCAATTTTGAACACAAAAATAAAAAGTGCAATACGACCAAAACACTCTCCATATTGCACTTTACTGCAAATGCTCATTTTTTAATCAAATTCACCGCTTTTCAACTTTCTAAACCTGCCTAAAACGGAACAGTACTTGATGATTATTTATTGATAAAAGTTTAAATTTTAAACGTTGAAATTTACACAAAATTAATTTATTATGATATAATTAAAATTAAATAAGGAGAAAGATAAATGAACAATTTTGCAATCTCTTCAATTAAATATAATGATGAAAATTTTAGTTTTTATAAAATGACACCAGAGAACTATAAGTGGCTTTGTGAAAAGTATCCTGAATTTTGCGACCCAAAACCTGAAAATTTCGGTGATGTGATTTTGTATTCTATAAATAAGGATGCTGGAGCACAAAATGTAAAGATTGGAAAAGTGAAATCTCTAGAGAAACCAAACGGAACAATAAAAATATTTTTTAAAGATATCCTAAAAGGAACAGTTACATGTGAACAAGTAAGAAAAAGTCTTTATCATGTGAAAATAAACAAAGGATGGATAAATAAAAAAGATACTACAAAAAACTCTGTTTTTGCCCACCCAGTGAGTGTTGCGGATTATAATAGAATACTTTATCCAACTTCTAACACATTGAAGTATGCTGACAAAATGACATTACTAGAACAACATAGAACAAATAATAGATGGAAAGATATCGTTGAATTGTTTACGCCTTTATCTGAATTTGAAAAAAACTTTCCTGAGATTTGGGAAAATGATGAATACTTGGATAAAATCGTATATGCATTATCAGAAGTGGTAAAACCAAGCGATAGATTTAAAATTAGAAAAAATTTCTTACCTCATTTTATTAGATTTTCTGACAAGTTACTATCCCTTGCCCCTGCGAATGTAAGTTATCTTTCAGTTAGGGCATACCACTATTATAACGAATACTTAAACACCAAAGGTACTAAAAATAAAGATGATTTCGAATCTGCAATAAAATACCACGAAATGATTCTGGAAATAAATGATGAACACATTCAATCTCACTATAGAATAGGCAGGTTAATATATGCATTTTTAATACATACCAATTTCAATAAGGCTTTAGACAGAACTCCATTTTTTAAAGATTGCTTTAGTCATTTTGAAGCAGCAATAACTGCATTTGAAGCAAGCGAAGGCGAGAAACAGAAAAAAGAATATTTGCGTTCTATATATTCATTAACAAGGCTTAGGTTAGAGTTTTTCCTAGATTATGAATCAGCATTCTTTAATAATAAACTTTTTGGAATAGACAATGCTACAATTTTTAGTGAAAATAAGTATAACCTTTTATATTCTGTCGAACAGGATTTGGAAAAGTTGCGAAAAAATATTTCAAAAGAAGAGTCTGATGATATTGATATCGATGATTTCGACAAGATTAATCCAATAAATCTATTCTATCGACTGGGGATGGTCTATCAATATTATGGATACATTTACTTACTCAAAAAGAATGTTGATGAAAAAAAGACAAAGTCATACTTTCTAAAATCAAACAGTTATTTTGATGAGGCTTTAAAGACTGCATTCGATGAAAAAACAAAAGCAGAAAACAAGAGGAGAAAATATAAATTCCCATTTTATATCTTTACTTGCAAAGCAATAAATGATTTCTTTTTAGGAGAGAAAGAAAAAGCATATCAAAGTTTGACTAAAGGACAAGACTCAGAATTTTATCGTGCGGCAACTTTAGCTGTAATTGATAACGATTATATTAAAGCAAGAGAATTCATAAAAAGAATTAATAATAGTTCTAAGATGTTTAATAAGGCACAAAAATTAAAGGAAAAGATTGGTGTATAAATTAGTCCAAGAAGAATTTAAGAAAGGTAATACAGTTCCAGAGAGATTGGAACAGATTTTGCTTTGTAAATACACAAAACAAAATAAAATTAAATTAAAATCAATCATCGGAAGCATTTTTAAAGGTGCTGTCGTTGATTATTCTAAAATAGCAACAGAATATTCTCTCTACTATCTTGCAGTTAATATTTTTAAAATATGGAAACCGCTTATTGACCTTGCTGAAAGAAATCAACTTAAAGAAGATATGCGGATTTTAGAAATTGGTTGTGGTCCTGGCTCAAGTACTTTTGGTCTTATTGAATTTTATCGCTTCATAGCAATAGAGAAACCGGATAAAAATTTTTCATTAAAATTTACTCTTATTGAGCAACACAAAGAATTTTTTTCAATATTTGAACAGTTACTAAACTCATATATAACTAGCCTCCCAAAAAATTTAAAGATTATAATAACCAAAACTATAACTGAAAGTGTTGGTGAAAGTCTTAATATTTCTACTAAAACACAGTTTAATCTTGTTGTTTCCAGCAATGTATTTAATTGCAACGAAACAAACGGAACAAAGCACTTTAAGAAATTGATGACAAATTTAAAAACATATATTTACAACGATGGTTCAATTATTATTATTGAGCCTGGTGAAAAAGAAATATCTATGCCTTTTTTAAAATTACGTAATACATTGGAAAATGAGAAGATACTAAACATATACTCTCCTTGCAATTGTATGTATGAAATGCCACATACCTTATGTTGTGCATTTTCTATGGCACGAACTTATTTGGTAAAATCAGAAATACTCTCAAAATTAAAGAAAGATAAAATAATTACACAAAATAATCCTTTTATTCACAACTTTCAGTATGCAGTCTTTCGCAAAGATGGACTGACAAAGTACGATGTAGTTAGAAAAAAGCATGATAGACTTTGTGATATCAGTAAAAGAGCGATTGGTTCTCGTGTTACGGTTTATGCTCAAATAATTACTACTGCTCCTGACCATGATTTTATACATATTTGCGATGGCACATTGTCTGAAAATTCTAAAGTAAAAATGCAACTGTCAAATTTTAAACAACATGGCATGGACAGTCAAATTATCAAAGGCGAAAAAATAGTCCTAAAAGACGTCATTATACAAAGTGCGGATAAGTTAAGAATTGATTCAAAAACTAAATTGGAGGTGTATTACTAATGATAATAAGCGCAAGTAGAAGAACCGATATTCCAGCGTTTTATGGAGAATGGTTTATGAATAGAATAAATGAAGGGTTTGTATATACAAAGAACCCATTTAATTGTCACGCGATAAGTAAAATATCTCTTTCAATAGATGTTGTCGATATGATTGTATTTTGGACTAAGGATGCAAAGAATTTTATGAGATATTTAGACAAACTAGATGAAATTGGTTATGAATACTATTTTCAGTTCACTCTTACACCTTATGACAAAAATATTGAACCAGGATTGAGAGATAAAAATGATATAGTTAAAACCTTTATAGAATTATCTAAACGAATTGGTAAAGAAAAGATAGTTTGGAGATACGATCCAATTTTAATGAATGAAAATATTGATGTAAAGTATCATGTCGATAACTTTAAAAAGTATGTAAATTTACTTTCCTCATATACAGATTCAGTAATTATAAGTTTCTTGGATGATTACAAGAGAATTGGCCACCGAAAACAAAACTTCCGTAAACCCACATTAAATGAGATGATACAAATTGGAGAAGCATTTTCTAAAATAGCAGAGGGAAATAGCATCTCAATAAAAACCTGCGCTGAAGAAATTGTTTTCAAAAACGGAATTGAAAAAGCCAGTTGCATCGACCCCGTCTTAATAGCGAAAATAATAAAACAGCCAATTAAAATCAAGAAGGATAAAAATCAGAGAAAAGAATGCTTATGTGTAGAAAGTGTTGATATTGGAGAATATGATTCTTGCCTACACTCGTGTGAATACTGTTATGCCAATGTAAGCAATAAAATAATAAAAGCTAACACAACTTTACATAATAAAAATTCATCATTGCTAATTGGACAAATCTCAGAACGAGATGTTATCAAAGAAAGAAAAGTAAAATCTTTAAAAACCAACCAAATACATTTTGATTCTTTTATTGATTAATTTAAAATCTTTCATCAGTTATCGAAACTTTGATGTACATTGTAAGTAATTAATGTTACCGGCAATAATATTTCGATATCCATTGACTTTTTGCCGATAACGGAAGAAAATTTAATTGATAATTTGGATGATAGTCAGTTAGACAAATTACTTGATTTGTTAGAAAAACGAAAAGCAGAAACAGAATATGAAGAACAAGTAGAAAGAAGAAAACGAAAAAGACAGGAATCAGAAATGTAAGTTTCTTTGTGAACAAAAGTCAAAATATAAACTTACTGCAGTTTACTGCAAATGTAGCAGTTTTGGATAGTTTTAGAGAGTATTAGACCGATAGTTGAGAGTTATCAATTATCGGTCTATTTTTATGTCAAAAATCAGCAGAAATAAAACTGCAGTAAATTTTAGGCATATTTGCTACATAAAATTTGAGTAAAATTTTTGCTTTAAAAACACAAAAAAAGCCCGCATTTACGGGCTTTTCAGTGGTAGGAACAAGTGGACTCGAACCACCGACCCCCACCTTATCAGGGTGGTGCTCTAACCAGCTGAGCTATGTTCCTTCGGTATGTTTTATCGACTTTTCATCTGTCGGGATTTGCGTGGCTTTCGGGCTAGATTCTCCTTATCAGGGTGGTGCTCTAACCAGCTGAGCTACATTCCTTCAATATGTTTTATCGACTTTTCATCTGTCAAAATAATTGAATTTTTTGATTATTTTTTGTCAAGAATAACTGTTTTAAAGCAAAAATAAATTTTCTTTGATTATCCAAGCTTTATTATCATTGCAATGCTTTACCAATTTGCAAAACATTGTCTGGTGGAGATAAACGGATTCGAACCGTTGACCCCCTGCTTGCAAGGCAGGTGCTCTAGCCAGCTGAGCTATACCCCCGAAATGAATGCTTGATTATGTTAACAAATTAATAATTGCTTGTCAATGTTTTTGGTAATTTTTTTTATACTTTCTATTTATTTCACAATTTATTTCTACATTTAATTATATATTTTACCCTTGTAAAAGTTTTGTGATTATTTTTGCAAAGATTTATTCAACAATAATTCGCATACAAACTATTTTCAACAAAAAATTATTCAATTATATATTTATTTTTTATTTTTAATAATAAACCAATTTCTCAATTTGAAAGTAAAGGCATTAATCAATTTTTTTATATCATTTTTTATCTATTCAAAAAAGTTATGTTGTTCACTTTCTTGTTTTTTTATCTCTGACTTGCTTTTTTGAAGGTTATAATAGTGCGTTAAGTAATGCACAAGATTAGTGTTTTTTTCATTAATTTTTTCATAACCTTCTTTCAAAAATTTTTGAATGCTTAAATCCATAATAGCATTTTCAATAATTAATCTTGCTGGTCTATAATTATTCCAAAAACCTATATATTCCCCTTTCAAACCATCTTTATTTTTTTGAACTTTATACTTAATTTCAGCTCCATTATCATCAAATTCTTTTGAAATTTTATGAAATTTAATAATTATATTTTCATCTTCATAACTAAAATAACCCAATATAAACTTTTTTACACTTTCGTTGTATTCATCTACTTGTATTCCTTTAAAAAATTGACAAATTTCTCCATCCCAAACATAAACTTCATCTTCTAATTCAATGTAGCCCATAAATTTTTTTTGTGTATCTTCTTTTGCAAAAAGCCGTTCACCATCATAATAATAATCATAAAATCCAATGGTTTTAAGTATTTTCCCCATTTCTTCTCCTGCAATAAAATTCACGATATAATTTCAAATAATTTTTTCTTTTCTTCTTCAATATCAAGTCGCGGAAAAAGCGGGGATAATTCTTGAAGTTTAATTCCCTCTTTTAAATTTCCAAAAGTTTTTAATTTTTTAAAATCAACTTTTTTTTCTTGTCCCAAAGCATTCAAAACTTTTTCTGTGCATTCAGTTAAAAAGGGACTTAAAAGTTTTGTTCCAATGCTAATTGCTTCCAAAAGGTTATATAAAACAGAAAATAATTCTTGTTTTTTTGATTCATCTTTCGCAAGTGCCCAAGGTGCTCTAATATCAATATATTTATTTGCTTTTGTGAAAATCGAGAAAGTTTCGATAAGAGCTTTGCTGACATCAAAACTTTCCATAATTTTTAAAGTGTTCTTGACAGATGTTTCAACAAAATCTTTAAATTCCCTGTCTTGAACGTTTTCTTCAGTGCTTTTTGGAACAATTCCGTCATTATATTTTTTTACCATTGAAAAAGTTCGACTAACTAAATTTCCATAATCATTTGCCAAATCTGAATTAAAACGATTCAAGAATTTTTCACTTGAATATTCTCCGTCCCCTCCAAAAGGTATTTCACGAAGAAGAATATACCTGATTGCATCTGCTCCATAAAGCGGAATTAAAATGCTGGGGTCAATTATTTCTTTAAATCCTTTTGATTCCACCACTTTACTTTTGCTAAGTTTTCCGCCGGCAAGGAGTAACCAACCATGCCCAAAAACAGTTTTAGGAAGAGGCAAGTCTAATGCCATTAAAAGTGCCGGCCAAATAACAGCGTGGAAACGAACAATATCTTTTCCTACAAAATGAACATCGGCAGGCCAAAATTTTTCGAAAAGTGTCGTATCATTGCTGTTATATCCAAGTGCAGTTAAGTAGTTTAAAAGCGCATCAATCCAAACATAGATTGTATGAGAAGGATCAAAATCAACCGAAATACCCCATTTAATTGTTGTTCTAGAAACACATAAATCTTGAAGTCCTTGATTAATAAAATTAACCATTTCATTTACTCTTGAAGTTGGTTGTAAAAAATCAGGATGCTGCTCATAAAGCTTTAAAAGTTTGTCACCAAACTCGCTAAGTTTAAAAAAATATGCCTCTTCTTCTGCAATTTTGACCTCACGAGCGCAGTCTGGACAAAGATATTTTCCTTCATTTTTACTATTTTCAAGTTGAGTTTCAGTCCAAAAAGTCTCACAAGGAACGCAATAAAAACCTTTATAGGTTGACTTGTAAATATATCCCTTTTCAAAAAGTTCATTAAATGCTTTTTTTACGGCTTGAACATGATAATCATCAGTAGTTCGAATAAATTTATCATACTCAATATGCAAATCTTGCCAAAGTTTTTTACTTTCTGAAATCATAATATCAAGGTATTCCATTTCGGTTTTACCTTTACTTTCTGCAGTTTTTTGAATTTTTTCGCCATGCTCATCAGTTCCCGTTAAGAAAAAAACTTCTTTTCCTAGAGCTTTTTGAAATCTTGCAATCGAATCGCAAATCACAGTTGTGTAGCATGTGCCTAATGTAAATTTATTACTAGGATAATATATTGGCGTAGTGATATAAAAAGTGTTTTTTTTCATTAATTCCTTTGCTCCTAAAAATATATTTATTATGAAATTAATTTAGCATTTCGCAAATTTAAAGTCAAATAATTTCAAAAATAACATTTAAAATAAAAAAACTATTTTTTGCAAATAGTTTTTTTTAAATTTTGAGATATCTTATTAATTGATTTCTTTTTCCTTTTCTCCGTAAACATCAAATAATTTCTTTTTTAAATTATAATTTATTGATATATTTTCGTATTCAACTGGTTTAGATAAAGAACAAGCAAATTTATCATCTTTTATTATTAAGGCTGAAATTATAGAAAGAATTTTACCTTCAGATAATTTTTTATTGTTAATTTGCTCCGAACGTAAAAATTGCATCATTTCTTCTTTTGATAAATATTTTTTTTGCTTTTTTAAAGAATTTATATGTTCCAACAATTTATCAATAAACGGTTGCTCTTCATTTGGTTTTCTTTTAGCAACCAAAACATGAAAACAATCCGGGACTTTACCATTTTTGATTTCAATAATTGCTTGATTAACCGTTTTTTTAATAATTTCATCCGATGCTACAGTTCCTTGTTCTAAATCTTTTAATAATCCCTTTAAAGTAGCAATTTCAAAATTGAATTGCGAAATATTTTCTACCGAAGCTCTTCCCATTCTTGCAGCTGCAATACTGTGTTCCAAACGTTCAATTTCATTTTTTATTGAATTTGGTAATTCTTTTTTTACCAAATATACTAAATAGTCATACGGCTTTAGCGTTTTTCCTTGCGAATTTATTATTGTAATTTCCTTTTGAATATTTTTTATTACAATTTCTTCTCTATTCATTTTTTCCTCTTTTAATTTTATCTTTTGTTTGATATTTTATTTTAATACAATCACAAATTTTTCGCAAGTTTTTTTCCAGAATAAAAATTCTAAAAATAATCATTCTAAACATAACAAATGAATAATAATGAAAAAAACAATAAAGATGAAAAAATAAAAACGGCAAGAAATCCCGCTTCAATTTACTTGCCGATTATTTTGTTTTTAGTTCTTTTAATAGGAATTGCAGGAATAATTTATTTCCTTTCTTTTTCTTCACGTCTTACTGTTACTTTTGACACAGAGGGTGGAGAATATATTCCCCCAATAGTTGATGTAAAATCATTTGAAGAAATACCTGCCCCAACAAAACAAGGTTACACTTTTGCTGGTTGGTATGACAACAAAAATTTCGAAGGTGGAAAACTCACAAATTTACCTAATAAAGTCGGTCAAGTAACTTTGCATGCAAATTGGCGTATTAATCAATATAGAATTGATTTTGCTTCCAATGGTGGAAGTGTTGTGCCAACAATTGTCGAGGAATTTAGAGTTCCACTCACAAAACCTGTTGACCCCATTAAAACTGGTTTTGTTTTCGACGGCTGGTTTAAAGATAAAGCTTTAACAATTCCTTACATATTTAGCACAATGCCATCTGAAAATTTAACACTTTACGCAAAATGGAGTAAACTTATTGAAATAACATTAACTCCAACCGAAGGTATTACTTATGGAGGTTTTGAAAACACAACAATAAAATCAGGTGAAGATTTTAGTTTTACGGTTACACCTATTGATGAATTAAAAAACTCTCCATTTAAGATTAAAGCAAATGGTGTTGAAATTTCCGCCAAAAATGAAATTTATAAAATAGAAAATGTAACTGAACCAATTACAATAGTAATTAGTCATTAGTATTTTTTGTCTAAACTCAATTTTTTAAATTGTTTTGTTTTTGAAAAAAGCGCTTCATTATCAAATTCTTAAAAATCGGCACTAAAATTGCAATTAGAGCGGTAATAACAAAACTTAATGTCCAAATTAAAGTAACAGTCGGAGTAACACTTGGCCAGCTAATTCCAAAAATGCTCGGTGTGCCAAAAAATCCTATCAAAATCAAAACTAATGCAGTAAAAACGCATATTAATCGAAGTTTAGTAAAAGGATAGCAAAGACGGACAAGACAAACAAATCCTGCGCAGGTAAGCATTAATGTTTCAAGAGTCATTGCTGTTATAGGATCAAAAATAATATATAATTCAATTATTAAATATGCCAAAAAATTTGCAAGGATTAACAACGCATAAGGTATTGCATGTTTTAAAACTTCTTTAATAAAATTTCCCTTAATAATCTCCTCATTTGGTTGAAATGCTAGCATAAATGACGAAACGCCAATTACCGCAAATTCGAGCAAAAGAAGTTGTTTTGGTTCAAAAATATAAGGGGTTAAGGTAACAATTGTAATTAATGAAAGTAAAATAGTAAAAAAAGTTTTCATTAAAAAAAGTGTTGAAGATTGTTGAACATTATTAACAACTTTTCGCCCCTCTCGCACAACAGAAGGTAATGAAGAAAATTTAGAATCCAGTAAAACCAAATGAGAAAGTCCCCTTGCAACTTCACTTCCGTCCGCCATTGCGATTGAACAATCAGCTTCTTTCAAAGCAAGCGTATCGTTTACACCATCACCTGTCATTGCAACAACATGCCCTAAATTTTTCAAAGATTTTATTAAAGTATGTTTCTGCTCGGGAGTAACCCTTCCAAAAACTGTAAAATCTTTAGCTATTTTTGAAACATCTTCTAGACTCATTCCCTCAAGAGAGATTGTTTTTTCTGCTCCTTCAACTCCAACTCTTTGTGCAATGTAGCCCACAGTTTCGGGGTCATCTCCCGAAATGATTTTAATTTGAACTGAATTTTCTTTAAACCATTTAATTGTTTCGATTGCATCTTCACGAATATGTTCTTCAATAACTAGGATTCCAACAGATTCAAGTTTTGGTAATTTGTCTCCGTTTAGATTTTCTTTTGAATGTGCAATTAAAAGTACTCTTTCACCCTGCTTTGTTCTTTGTTTGATTTTTTTTTCAATATCTTTTGACAGTGTTATTTCTAAAAAATCAGGAGCACCTATTGCAATTGTTCCAAAATTTTCGAAACTTGCTGCAATAAATTTACGATCGGATGAAAATTCAACAGAAGAAATTAAGTTTAATGATTCATCTTTTCCAAAATACTTAAGCATTGCTCTTGAGGTGTTATTAGTGGCCTTTTGACTGTTTAAAAGATTTCCTATTGCAATTTTTAAATCAAAATCAGTTTCTTTAAAATTCAAGACATCTGTAACTTCCATTGTTCCGTCAGTTATTGTTCCTGTTTTGTCAAGACACAAAACATCTGTTCTAGCAAGCATTTCAATACTATAGATGTCTTGAACAAGAGTTTTCTTTTGAGAAAGTTTAATAACACCAATTGAAAGGGCAACAGTAATTAAAAGAAACATTCCAGCAGGAACCATTCCAATTAATGAAGCACAGGTTTGAACAACCGCTGATTCAATTGTAATTTCATCATTTAAAATATAATTATTAACAAACATTAAAAGTGCAAACGGAATAATCATAATGCCAATATAACGAATAATTGTTTTCAAATCTCTGAAAAGATTTGAGTTTGGACTTTTAAATTTTTTTGCTTGAGATGCAATTGACTGAATATAGTTGTCTTTACCAATTCTATCAACACGAGCATTACATTTTCCCGATGTTAAAAAACTTCCCGCCAAAAGTCTATCACCAACATTTTTCTTAACGGGTTTACTTTCTCCCGTTAATAAACTTTCATTAACTTCAACTGCTCCTTCAAGAAGCAAACAATCGGAAGGAACTTGATTTCCAATGCTTAAAACCACAATATCATCAAGAACTAATTTGTTCGCAAAAAGATTAATTTCTTTGCCATCACGAATTGCCAAAACTTTTGGGGTTGTAATTAATTTTAAACGTTCAACAATTATTTTTGCTTTAATTTCTTGAATTATTGCAATCATTGTGTTTAATATAATAACGACCATAAAATATAAGTTATCATAAGATTCAACAATTAAAAGCGCAGCTAAAATGCCAAGCCAAATTAGATTAAAAAAAGTGAAAATATTATCAAACAAAATTCTAAAAACAGATTTTGAAGATTTTTGTTTTATATTATTCTCAAGTTGAAATTTGATTCTTCCCGCAACTTGCAATGAAGTAAGCCCTTCTTGTGGCTTTGGTTCAAATCTTTCAATAACAACATTCTTTTGTGACAAGCTTCTTTTTTCCTTTAAAACAAGTTTGTGATTTTCTTTATTCTTTTGTAACAAATTTTCTTCTTCCTTTAAAACAAGTTTGTGATTTTATATTTGTAATTCTAACACAAGTTATGTGGTAAATAAAACCTTTTTTATTATCTTCAATTTACAACTTTATAAAATTTTTAAAGTATTTTTAAATCTTTGAATACTTAAAGTAAGGAAACAATAAATTTATCAAACATTAAACCTAAAAAGAACAACATCCCCTTCAGTAATTACATACTCTTTTCCCTCAATTCGAACTTTCCCTTTTTCTTTTGCTCCGTTAAAACCTCCGTATTTTAAAAGGTCATCATAGGAAACAATTTCAGCTTTAATAAAACCTTTTTCAAAATCAGTATGAATTTTTCCCGCCGCCTGTGGAGCTTTCGTTCCTTTTTTAATTGTCCATGCTCGGCACTCTTTTTCGCCTGCTGTTAAATAACTCATAAGTCCAAGTAATTTATAGCCAGCATGAATTAATTTATCAAGTCCGCTTTCGCTTATGCCCAATTCTTTCATAAAAACAATTTTTTCTTCTTGAGAGAGTTCTGAAAGCTCTTGTTCAATTTTTGCCGAAATTGCAACAATTTCAGAATTTTCATTTTTTGCAATTTGCTTTAGTTTCAAAAAATTTTCTGTTTCTTTTCCAATTTCGTCTTCGGCAATATTAGCAACATAAATGATAGGTTTTGAAGTAATAAGAAAAAAATCTTTTGTTAATTCTTCTTCCTCTTCGGTCAAATCAATTGTTCTAACACATTTTTCTTTTTCTAAATTTTGCTTGATTTTTTGCAAAAGTTCAAGTTCGTTAATTGCATCAACATCTCCACTTTTTGCCGATTTTGATGCTTTTTCAATTCTTTTTGTAACAGTTTCTAAATCAGCAAGTATTAATTCAAGGTTAATGATTTCAACATCTCTTTTCGGGTCCACTCCCTCATTAACATTAATTATTTTTTCATTTTCGAAGCAACGCACAACGTGAGCAATTGCGTCAACTTCTCTAATATGACTTAAAAATTTATTACCAAGTCCCTCTCCTTTACTCGCACCTGCTACTAACCCTGCGATGTCAACAAATTCAATTGTAGCATAGGTAATTTTTTTACTGTTATAAAGCTGAGCTAATTTTTCAAGTCTTTCGTCCTTAACATTAACAATTCCTATATTTGGCTCAATTGTGCAAAAAGGATAATTTGAAGCATCCGCTCTTGCATTTGTAAGCGCATTAAAAAGTGTACTTTTTCCAACATTAGGAAGTCCTATAACTCCAATTTTCATTTTTTCCTCTCTAAAAATAATATTAACCTTATATCATCCCTCAAGACTTGTGGAGATTATTTATGAGTATTTCGTTCTTTATTCGCTTCTTTTAATATGCATGCGAAGAAAGGACGAAAGGCAAGGCTCGGCAAGTGAGGCGAAGCAGGAGTTTACCCCAAGTAAATGACTGTTTCGCCTCGCTTGACAGTAAACGTAGCATTTCGTTATTTATTCGCTTGCTATCCACAGCAGTTTTTATATTTTTTTCCACTTCCGCAAGGACAAGGGTCATTTCGACCAGCAACTTTTTCGGATTTTTTAATCCCCCCCTCAACAACTTCAATGGGTTTAATATTTCTTTTTTGCTCAAGAGGTTTGTTTTGTTGTACTTCAATTTTAACGTTTAAAAGCAAACCTGTTACTTCGGCTTTTATTTTGGCAATAACATTTTCAAACATCTCAAAACCTTGACGTTTAAATTCAACAACGGGGTCACGATGAGCATAGCCAACCAGTCCTATTTCACTTTTTAAAATAGTCATTTGGTCAATATGGTCCATCCAAAGAGTGTCAACAACTTTTAAGAGTATAAAACGTTCAAAATCAGCAAATTTGAAGTTAAGTTTTTTTGTCTCTTCAATTTTTTCTTCATATTTAGCATAAATAACCTTTAAAATTTTCTCAATAACATCTTGTGGCTCACAATCATCAACAAATTGTGAAGTAATCAAATTCGTATTCTTTGGAAAAAGTTTTTCCTCAAGTGCTGTATTGAGTGGATCAAGTTTCCATTCGTAGTAAGGTTTGTTAAAATCTAAGTGAGAATTAACAAGTGAAGTCACAACATCGGGATACATTGCAATAATTTGATCATGAACATCCTGACCTTCAAGTACTTTATTTCGTTCGGTGTAAATTATTTCCCTTTGCTTATTCATAACATTGTCATACTCTAAAACGTGTTTACGTGAAGAATAATTTTGCATTTCCACCCTTTTTTGAGCATGTGCAATTTGTCTTGTAAGAAATTTTAATTGAAAAGGCGTATCCTCATCAATTTTAAAAAAATTTGTAATTGCAATCATTCGGTCGCCACCAAAACGTTTTAACAAATCATCTTCAAGTGAAAGAAAAAAAATTGATGAACCAGGGTCTCCCTGACGAGCACAACGTCCACGTAGCTGGTTGTCAATACGTCTACTTTCATGTCTTTCAGTCCCAATAATATGGAGTCCACCCGCCTCAATAACCTTAACTTTTTCCTCATCGGTAATTTTCTTAAAATCTTCAAATAAATTCGTAAATCTTTCACGTGCTTTTTGCATTTCTTCACTTGCGTCTGAAACAAAAGAAGTGGCAAAGGAAATTTGAGCATCAGTATAACCCTCTTCTCTCATTTTCTTTTTTGCCATAAATTCTGGATTTCCACCTAAAAGAATATCTGTTCCACGCCCTGCCATATTTGTTGCAATTGTTACGTTTTTAAATCTTCCTGCTTGTGCAACAATTTCACTTTCTTGTTCATGATTTTTGGCATTCAAAACACTATGTGCAATTTTTGCAGATCTAAGAGCATTTGAAATTGTTTCTGACTTTTCAATAGTAATTGTTCCAATTAAAATTGGTTGACCTAATGAATTTTTTTCTTTAACTTCTTCAATAATTGCTCTTAATTTACCTTGAACGCTTTTATAAACAATATCGGGCTCATCAATTCTTCGATTGGGTAAATTTGGCGGAATAGTGACAACATCTAAATCATAAATTCCATTAAATTCTGCTTCTTCGGTTTTTGCGGTACCAGTCATTCCACTTAATTTTCGGTAAAGTCTAAAGTAATTTTGAAATGTAATTGTTGCAAGAGTTTTATTTTCGTCTTTAATTTTAACATTTTCCTTTGCTTCAATTGCTTGATGAAGTCCTTCGGAGTATCTTCTTCCCTGCATCAATCTTCCTGTAAACTCGTCAACAATGATTATTTCATTATCTTTGACAATATAATTTTCGTCTCTCTTCATAATAAAGTTTGCCTTTAAAGCATTATTTATATGATGATTCAATTCAATATGATCAACATCAGAAAGATTTTCAATTTTAAAAAAACGTTCAGCTTTACTAATTCCACTTTCTGTTAAATGAACAATTTTTAATTTTGCATCAATTTCAAAATCTTCTTTATCTCTAAGACTTCGTGAAAAACGTTGAGCTGCATAGTAAGTTTCACTGGATTTCATACCAGCACCACTAATAATAAGTGGCGTTCTTGCCTCATCAATCAAAATGCTGTCAACTTCGTCAACAATTGCAAAATCATGTCCACGTTGCACACGATCTTTTAACCTAATAACCATATTATCACGAAGGTAATCAAAACCAAGTTCATTATTTGTTGCATAAGTAATATCACAATTGTATGCCGCTCTCTTTTCTTCAGGCTTCATTCCACTTAATGCAACTCCCACAGTTAATCCTAAAAAACGATGGATTTTGCCCATCCATTCGGCATCACGTTTTGCAAGGTATTCGTTTACGGTAACAATATGAACTCCTTTACCAGCTAAAGCATTTAAATAAGACGGCAAAGTTGCGACAAGGGTTTTTCCCTCACCTGTTGCCATTTCGGCAATTCTGCCTTGATGCAGTGCAATTCCACCCATGATTTGAACAAAAAAATGACGCATTTTTAAAACTCTTGCAGCAGTCTCACGAACAGTTGCAAATGCTTCGGGAAGCAGGTCATTTAAAACCTCACCTTTTGAAAGACGAAGTTTAAACTCTTCAGTTTTTGTCTTTAATTCTTCATCACTCAATTTTTTATAAGCTTCTTCAAAAGCGTTTACTTGATTTGCTATTTTTGAAAGTTTTTTAATATTTCTATTTGAAAACAAACCCATTTAAAAACTCCTTGTTAACAATTTAAAAACATTTTACACTAATAATAACGCTTTTGCAAATTATTAAAGGAAACTGTAAAAAACTTAAAGAAAAATAAAAAAGTAAATATTGCAAGAAAAATTTTAGTTAAAATGAATTATTAAATTATAAAAAAAAATAATACAATGCTCATCAATTTTATCCTTAATTTAAAGGTTTTAAATTGTAAGTGTTTTTCATATAGATATATTAAATTATAAGATAGGAGAATAAAAATGGGAACTGAAATTAAAAAGTTTAATGAAAGTGTTGTAACACTTCAAAATCGCAACATACTTTCAATAACGGGAGTTGAAAGTGTTACTTCAATGAGTGAAACTGCAGTAATGCTTCATGCTTTAGGGAGTGCAATGACCGTAAACGGAACAAATATGCAAGTTTTAAAACTTGATGTCGAAAATGGAATTTTGAAAATTGGGGGAATAATTGACAACATAAAATACAATGCAAAAAAAGCAAATCTTTTTAAAAGAATTTTTAAATAAAATTTGAGATTAAGAATTTTTGGGCTAAAACTCTATTTTTTATTGTAAAATATTTTGATTTATTTTACTTGAAAGCATTTTTAATCAACAATTCACTACATAATAATTGATTGTATCACTCAACAATTCTTATAAGAATATTTATTTGTATATCATTCACATTCTAGACTGAAATCAAAACTATAGCATAGTAATATGTATTTTTTATAAATCAAAACCATTAAAATTAAAAAAATCCTAAACTCTCAACTTTCAATTTTCAACTCTCAATCTTTCACATTGCATTTTGTAAATTTTTTGTTTTTGTATTTTGTTACTTGTAATTTGTTTTTCCACTCTCAACTCTCTCTCAACTCTCAACTCTCAACTCTCTCTCAACTCTCTCTCAACTCTCAACTCTCAACTCACAACTCTCAACTCCCAACTCACAATGAGGTTCCAATGCTTTTTGAAAGTTTGTCACAGCCAAAAATTTTTATTCTTCTTTTTCTTTATGGTCTTTGTAGTGGACTTATTTTTGATTTTTGTGAATTTATTGTTTTTCTTTGCAACAAAAACAAAATTATAAAAATAATTTTTGAATTTTTTGCGACTTCTATTTCAATTTTTATTTTTTTCATCGTAATTTTAAAATTAGATTATGGTGATTTGAGATTTTATCATATTTGTTCATTTTGGGGAGCACTAATAATTCAAAGAATAACTATTGGCAAATTGTTTGAAAAAGTGTTTGATTGGTGTTATAATTCATTTGTAAAATATGTAAATTTACTAATAAAAAAATTAAATAAACGAAACAGCATTAAATCCTAAACCATTGAAAAATTAAATTAATTAACAAAGGAAGAATATGAAATTAGAGGAAAGAAAAGATAATAAACAAATTTTAAGAATATTTTTTCTTTTAGCAATTATTTTAGTAACTGCATTATTTTTAGTGGGTATTATTCAAACTTTTATCTACAATGGTTTAAATGAAAAATTAAATAATTTACAAGCAGAAAATAATTCCATAAGTGAAGAAATTATCAAAGCTGAAGAAGAATATGAAATACGTGAAAGTGGAGAGAATATAGAAAATTTTGAAGAGGGTGATAAAAAAATTGTGTTTGAAGAATAAAACATAATTAACTTACAAAAGAAAGAGGTGAAAATGAAAACAACAATTGTATTTTCTGGTCATTTGGGTGCAACAAAAACTGTTGCCGAAATAATAAAAAAAGAACTAAATGAAGTAGATGTCTTTGATACCAGACAAAATTTTAAAATTGATTTTAAAAATTATGATAAAATCGTTTTGGGCACAAATGTTAGAATGTCTCTTCTCAATCGCAGATTTAAAAAATTTGTTAAAAAATTTAAAAGACAATTTTTTGGAAAAAAAGTATTTGTTTACATTTGTGCTGCTTCAAAAGAACAAGAAGCTCAAGCATATGTTGAAAAAGTAAAAAAATTATTACCTAATGCAAAAATTTATTTTGTTGGAGGATTTTTTTCCACTGAAAATGCAAAAGGGTTAATTAAAAAAATAATAGAATCTATTATAAAAAATAGCCAAAGCAACAATGAGCCTTTGCCACAATTATTACATGAAAATATTAATGCATTAATTTCGGAACTTAAGTGATTGTGGACAGTTGAAAGAGAAAATTGAAAGGAAAAATCTATTTAAAAATTTTTCCTTTTTTGTTATTTAGTGGTTCGTTAATAATTCCCCTTTTGAGAGGGTGGCAACGTAAACAAGGTTTTTAACGAAGGGTAAACCACTTGTGCGTGCCCGAACAACGTGAGGGAAAATTTTTGGTTGTCTTTCTATACAAATTCCAATTTGACCGAATTTATTTCGGGCAAATTTTACCTTAAGAGCAAGAAA
>CAZKOT010000022.1:18108-20225 GCA_964554475.1 uncultured Christensenella sp. | reverse complement strand
CCTAAAGAAGATTATGATTTACCATTGGGAGTTTACAACATTTGTCTTGTTGCAGTTTCAAACAATAATATATATGCTAACAGTGAGCCCTCAAATTATTTGGTAATGACATTAACAGAAAAACAACTTGCACCAGATTCAGTAAGTTACAATTTGCTTTTGCAAACAGTAACAATTAATGCTTTAAATAATCCTGCAACTACTTTTAAAATTTTAATAGGGATTGATGAATTTTTATTTGAACCTTTAATAATTTCAGACATTTACACTGTGGACTTTTTTCTTTTTAATTATACAATTACAGTAGGAAAATTTATTAAAGTTTCTGCTGTTGGAGACGGGGCATTTTTAAAGGATTCCGACTTTATTGTTGCAAGCGCAGAATAATATTAAAAAGTAGTTTATTTTTTTAAAAAAAATAGTTAATTATGCCTTGTTAAATAGTTTTTTAATCTTTAAAATTATTTGTTTATTAATTAATTAATTTTTGAATTAGAAAATTTAAATGTCAATTCAATAAACATTGCATATTTTATTTAATATGACAAAAAATAAGTTTTGTGATGAAACAACACCTACTGATTTTTCCGTCAAAACAAAAATTGATAGTCATAATATCAATGATTTTATGTTGTATTTTTATTGTTGCTTGCTCAAATCAAAACTCACCTGAATTAACAAATACAAAATTTTCAAACAATGAAAATTCAAGTAATAAATCAGTAAAAGAAAAAACAAAGAAAGTATTAGCAAGTGGAGTTGATATTTCGGGATTATCTAAAGAGGATGCAAGAAAAAAAGTTGCATCTGTTTTAAAAGAAACAAAAGACGAATTTAAAATTAGTTTAAAATTTGAAGACAAAAATTTTGAAATCACTTCATCTGATTTAAAAGAAACTGATGTTGATGCTGTTGTTGTCTCCGCTATCGAAGCAAATAAAAACAAATCATTTTTTGAAAAAATAAATATTTTTAACAAGAATAAAAACAAAATTATAATTCCAAAAAGTAGTTTGTTAACTGGTCTTGATGAAAAAATTGATGAAATTAGAGGTAAAATTGAAAAAGAAATTAAAGAACCTGCTGTTACTTTTAAACCAGACAGCAAAACAATGTTTTCAGTAAGTGAAGAACAGCCGGGCGTAAAAGTTGACATGTTAAAACTTAAAGAAAATTTACTTCAAATTATTGAGGAGAAAAACTTAATTGAACTTGAAATACCTGTTTTTTATACACTTTCTAAAAAAACAAAAAAAGAAGTTGAGAAAAATCTAGTTAAAAGAGCAGAATTTTCAACAAATTATTCAAATTCAGTGGGAGGAAGAAGACACAATATTTTGCTTGCTCTTTCGGCCTTTAATGGTTTAAAGATTGAACCAGAAGAAGTAATTTCATTTAATAAAATTATTGACACGACAATTCCTCACAACAAATTTAAACCTGCAAAAATAATTGTGGGTGGAGAATTTGTTGACGGAATAGGTGGTGGCATTTGTCAAGCTTCAACAACAATGTATAATGCAGTGTTACTTGCTGATTTGGAAATCAAAGAAGTTCATCCCCACACTTTACCTGTAGGTTATGTTAAACTTGCTTTTGATGCAATGGTAAACTTTGGAAATTCAGATTTAGTTTTTAAAAACACACTAGACCATCCTGTTTACATAAAAGCGGGAGGTGATGAAACAGATTGCTATGTTGAAGTTTACGGTGAACCCTTACCACAAGATTTAAAAATAAAACGTAAAAGTGAATTTATTAGAAGCATTCCTCACGGAGGAGACAAAATTATTCCCGACACAGAGGGAAAATATAATGATAAAATTCTTTTTAAGGGCGAATACCACAGAGTAAAATATCCTGCAGAAGGATATGAAGCAAAGTCTTATTTGCAATACTATCTTGACGAAGAATTGGTTGAAGAACGTTTTTTAAGACACGAAAAATATAAGTCCCAACAAGGCATTATTTATGAAGGAACAGAGGAATTAATTGAGGGTTTGTCATTGCCAACAAACACTGTTTCACACATTCCACCACAAAAAGAAAGTATTACAAATTCAGAAAATGTGGAAGATAAAATTAAGGTTACATCTCCAGCGCACTATAGCCCATAA
>CAZKOT010000022.1:0-18008 GCA_964554475.1 uncultured Christensenella sp. | reverse complement strand
CATTTTTTCAATTTTTATTTTAACTTTTTCTTTTCCGAGAATTTTAATGATTGTAAACAAATCGGGAGAATTTACCCTGCCGGTTAAAGCAAGACGAATAAAAGTGCAAACATCTGCAACAGTACCCTTAAAGCTTTTTGGATTTTCTTTAAAAGATTTTTGATTAATTGCATAGCCTAAAGAATTTGACATTTCTTTAATTTTTGAAAACCATACATCTTTATCATCATTTTCATTAAAAATATTTAAAAAAGTTTTTAAAACAGTTGAAATTTCTTTTGTTTTTGTTTTGTCAAGTTCGTAATTTTCTAAAGTTGAAGGATTAAACAAGCCGAACATGTAAGAAAAGTAAGATTTAAAATCACTCCATTTTGCAAAATCTTTTCGTGGATTTTCTTTGTTTCTATCAATTGAAAAAACTTCAATTGCATACTGTGGTTCTTCTTTTAAAATTACATTAAATTCATAATCATAAATTTCACTCCATTTTAAAATTCTTTCATAAACTTCTTCACCACTCATTTTTCCAATTATATTTTTTGAAATATCTATTAATTTATTTAAATCAAACATGGGATTTGAAACATTAATTTTTTCGATTGAAAATTTAAAATTAGAAAGAGGAGCATTAGGATTTTCAATTCTCCAAATTTCAAAATTTGAATTAGCAAGTGTCATTAAGTATTCAAGCACAGCATCTTTTGGATAGCCTTCTTCAAGAAAAAAACGCATGTCTGCTTCTTTGTCTTTTCTTTTGCTTAATTTACGTTTATTTTTGCTCATTTGGTCAATTTTACAAATAGTTGGAGTGTGGATATATGAAATCGGTTTAAAACCAAATGCATTAAAAATTTCAAGGTGTGCAGGATATGAAGGAAACCACTCTTCACCGCGTAAAACAATCGTTGTTCCCATTAAAAAATCATCAACAACATGTGCAAAAGCATAAGGGGGATATCCATCACTTTTAATTAAAATAATATCTTTACAGTTTGCTGATAATTCTTTTTCACCTCTAATTAAATCTTTAGCTAAAATTTTCTCGTCTTTGTTTCCATTTGATTTAAGTCTTAGTGCAAAAGGCTTGCCACTTTTTATTTCTTTTTCTATGTCTTCAATTAATAAATTTCTGCAAGGGTCTTTCTCTTCCAAATTTCCACTTTGTGCCAAGCAATCTTCCCTATTCTTTTCGATTTCTTCTAAATTTTCTGCCTTTTTACAAAAGCAAGGGAATGCTCTGCCCTTTTTGACAAGTTCTTTTGCATAGGTTTGATAAATTTCAAGTCTTTCGCTTTGAATATAGGGAGCATAATTTCCAAATTGAGTGCCGTCTGATTTAATACCCTCATCAAAATTTAATCCAAATTCTTCAAGGGTTTTAAAAGCAATTAAACCACTTCCTTCAATTTCGCGTTTTTTGTCCGTATCTTCAAGTCTAACAAAAAAAACTCCTTCGCTTGACTTAGCAATTTGCTTATTTAAAAAAGCTGAAAAAAAACTACCAAAATGCAAAAAGCCGGTTGGACTGGGAGCAAATCTAGTAACCTCTTGCCCTTTTTTCAAATTCCTTTTAGGGTATTTTTTTTCAAAATAATCGGGTGTGTGTTTAACATGAGGAAATAAAAGTTCAGAAAGTTTTTCGTAATCCATAATTTTAACTCCATTTAACAAATATTTTTTAATCTTGAAATAAGTTGTTTGTAATCGTTGTCATGATTCCCACAGTAATTGTGTTAAAATCAATAATAGTATTTAAGTAATCTTCATTTTGAGGTTTTGCAGAAACATAATTTGATTTATTGGCAGAATAATCAATGTAATATTCCTTTAGATTTACATTATTTAAAGCAATCGAAAAATTGTTAAGTTCATTATTAAAAGCATTGTAAGCTGAAAGCCAATTTTGCAAAGCTTCGGTTCTATTAACTAGGGTGACTTTTGTATGATTAGCTTTCAATTGATTTAATTTAGCATAAGGTGTTCGGTCGATATGGGCAAGATTAATGACATCTTTTTCAACAGAAGAAAAAGCATAATTAACAAAAGCTTTTGTTGTATTATTGAGTATAATTGAATTTGCAAGTGCTTCAAGACCTATAAGTTCATCCTCTCCAATGGATGACGGAATATTGTGATAAGCAGTTGTGTAAAGCTGTTCAAAAGAGGAATTAAACCTTGTTGCCTCGTGAATAATATTTGCAAAATCAATTTTAAAGACTCTTAATTTTTGTAAATTTAAAACTGAGTTCAAATCTCCTGAAATGCTATTTTCAAAAGATGTTTTTTTCTGTTTAAAGGTTTTAATTGCATTTTCAAAATCGCTCAATTTTGCTGAAAAATCATAATACTTTGATTTCACTTCATCATTAAGAGGTGGAGTAACTTGTAAGCTTTCGCAATAATGATTAAACATAAAAAGCAAGCAATCTAAAAGTCTTTCGTAGTCATTTTTTAATGTGTAATACTCATTACCAGATGTTCCTACTTGAGAATTAAGAGCTGTATTATTATAAGTAATAACATTATCAATTTCAGTTACAAATGTGTATTCAGTGTTGTTATTAAATGATGTTATTTGATTGTAAACATTTTCCCAGTATTTTTCGTCCTCATTACAACCCGTCATTAAAAATGTAGTAAAAGCAAAACTTAAACTTAAAAGAACAATAAAAATCTTTTTCATTTTGATTAAACTCCTTTTAAGTAATTTAAGACTAGTTGATTTGCACTTTTAATCGTTGAATCTGAAATTCCATTAAGATAATCGATTTCTGCGTCAGTAAGCGGAGAACCTGTCCCCGTTCCCAAAACATTAATCAAATTTTGAAGATTAATTTGAATTATGGCAGTTAGTAAAGGTTGTATTGTTGTAGATTCTGAAAAAAAATTTCGTGATGAAGATGGAGTTAATTTAGTTGTCATAAATGATTTTAAAATATTTGAACTAGTAACATAATTATTGACATTATCACCCTGCCCTTCAAAAATATCATAAAGAGTTTTCGACCAGATTTGAGTAATATTTAATAACTGATTTGACCAACTGTTTACAACGAAAGTGGGTTTTAAATCTTCGAAAAGAATAATAGTTAATTCTGAGAAATCAAAATAAATCTCTAATAATTCTTTGTTTTGATTCATAAGTGCCAATGCATATTCATTAATTGAAGATATGGTTTTAGACGAAACATTTAAATAAAAATTATTAAATTCTTTGTTAATATAATCTTCATAAGTACTTAATTTTTCTTTTAACGTATTTTTTACTTTTTCAAGTTCAGTAATTTTTTCTTCATAGGTTTTAGTATTATCACTATAAATAACCTCACCTTGAATAAAATTATTTAATCCGTAAAGTGAATCAATGACGTTAATTGAAATTTGAATGGAATTTTTTGTTTTTACGTTGGTTTCTTCGGTCATTAATCCTAAAATTCTTGTCATTGTTGTATTATAAACATTATCTTTAAAAAAAGAATGTTGCTCAATTTCAAGAATACTATTGTGAGCAGCGGTTGGTTTTGGCTTTGGTAAAAAAATTAAAATAATGCCGGTTACAACGCCACCTATTAACACTAAAATAATTATATATTTTAAAATTGTTCTATAAGTTATATTCATCATATCCTTTTTATAATTATACTCTTCTATCAAAAATGCTTTTAATTCTTTTTATTATAACAAAAAAGCATACTAAAAGCAATTTAAAAAGCAAATTGAATTAGTTGTTGAAAATATAATTCGATTTTATTTTATCAAAATTCTATGCTATATAAATTTTTTTGGCATAAAAAATTGTAATTGAAATTTTGAGCATTTAAACTTAAAATATAAAAAACGCCACATGATAAAAAAAGGAAAGTAAATGGAAATAAAAATAATATATCAAGAAATTGAAGAATTAAAAAAAAGAATATACGCTTTAAAAGAACATTTTCAAGAGCAAATTATAACAAAAGAAGACAAAATTGAAGGAAAAGGATTATCAACAAACGACTATACAGATTCCGAAAAACAAGATAATACAGACAACACAACCGCACGGCATACTCATTCAAATAAAGCTTTACTTGATTCTTACACACAAACAGAAGAGGATATAGCCGATAGTGTTACAAAAAAACATTCTCACAGTAACAAAACAATTTTGGATAACACAACAGCAATTTTTACATCAGCTTTTGAAACAAAACTGAACGATATTGATGCAAATAATTTAATTTATCATGCAGATTTACTCACAAAAATTTATCCAGTTGGTTCAATATACATGAGTGTTGTTAATACTAGTCCTCAATCATTTTTGGGAGGCATATGGGTTGCAATAGAAGATAAATTTTTATTGAGCAAAGGGACAATTTATTCAGCTGGAACAACAGGAGGTAGTGCAACACATACTTTGACAACAAATGAAATGCCAACACATACTCATACGCAGAATAACCATACTCACACGCAAAACAGTCATAATCACACAATAAATTCAACAGAAGGTTCTTTCTCTATTCAACCTTTTTGGTATGGGGATAGTAGTCGCAGAATAATAAAAAACTGTTCAGGGTTCGTTGTTGATAACGGTGATTATGGTTCAGGTTCCACATATTCAATTGAAGATAGCGGAACGCAACGGCAACCACAAAAAGTTACTGTAACGCACGCACACACAGCAGTTCAAGCAACAGCAATAAATCAAAATACAACAGCAACAAACCAAAATTCAGGTGGCGGAGAATCTCACAATAATATGCCTCCATATTTAGTTGTATATATGTGGAAAAGAACTGCATAAAAAAGGGACACAATTATTGTATCTTTTACCAATTATACTTCTTAAAAAAAACTATCTATGGTTTGTCAAAAAAAACAAACATATTTGAAAGTTGACCAATGCACATAATAAAATCAAAAAAAGTTTGTGCAAACAATTTTTCATCTGTGATTTCTGCAAGCATTTCTCCCGAATTAATTAAAAAACCGTATACTTTCAAAACACCGACAATACATTTTTTTACATCATTTGATTTTAAATCATAAATCTCATTCATATATTTCAAGGTTTCTTTATTATCTGAAAGAAACCATTTTTCTTCATTCTGCTGTAAAAAAACTTGTATTTTATTTCCGTTTGCAAAACATGCTTCGGTAATAATCTGCCATTTAGAATCATCAATTTTTTCAAAACGTAATAAATTTTTGACTTGTTCCTCTATATTTTTAATTGACATTTTTACCTCTATTAAAACACTTTTATTTTAGCATTAACCCATTTAATTTGGCAAACTAATTTTTATGTATTTCACAAATTCATGTTTTTATATAATTTGCATTTTTTTTTGTTGAATGATAAAATATTTTTATGATTACAATAACAAAGAGTTGGTTTAAACTTTTAGAAGATGAATTTAAAAAAGACTATTTTTTAACTCTTCAAAATTTTTTGAAAGAAGAATATAACAATAAGACAATCTATCCTTCTAGTGAAAACATATTTAATGCTTTAAATTTTACAAGCTTTGAAAATGTTAAAGTTGTGATTTTAGGTCAAGACCCCTACCACCAACCAAATCAAGCACATGGACTTTGTTTTTCTGTTTTAGAAGGGGTAAACTTACCACCCTCTCTTAATAACATTTTTAAAGAAATTGAAACAGAACTTGAAATAAAATGTGAAAGAATGGGAAATCTTTCGAGATGGGCAAAACAGGGAATATTATTATTGAACACTGTTCTAACAGTTGAAGCATCAAAACCAAATTCTCATTTTGGCAAAGGTTGGGAAGTTTTTACAAAAAAAATTGTTCAAATTTTAAATGAAAGAAGTAGGCCTATAATTTTTGTTCTTTGGGGAGCAAATGCAAAAAGTTTTGAGACAATGATTGATGCTTCACGGCATATAGTTTTAAAATGCGCACATCCTAGTCCTCTTTCAGCATATAATGGTTTTTTTGGTTGTGGGCACTTTAAAAAAATTAATGAATTATTAACACAGTGGGGAGAAAAGCCTATTGATTGGCGCTAGTAAAAATCAAAGAAATAAGCTTTGCTTCACACAGAAAGGATGGTAAAATGGAAATAGTTTTGTATATTCTTTTAGGTTTAATAGGAATAGGACTTGTTTATTATATAATTAGATTTATTGGCGATAGACTACGAAAAAAAGAAGATGATTTTAAAACACCTAAAATTAATAAACAAAAAACATATGAAAAAAACTTCAATGAGGGCAGAAAAATATTTTTAACACAAAAGTATATGTTTAGAAAAGAATTAAAAGTATTAAAAATTTTATATGAAATTTTGCCAAAAAATTATATACCTTTTCCCAAGGTTGGAATTGAAAATTTGCTTGAGCCTACAAGTTCAAGGTTTGTTTTAGATGAAGTTAGGGGAAAATTTGTTGACTTTGTGATATTTGAAGAAACAACAATGAAACCTATCTTGGCACTTGACACTTTTGACAATAGTTTTGAAGACGAAAGTTTAAGTGAAAAAGAACCCGCTTTAATTAATGTTTTTGAAGAAATAAAATTACCGTTTATAACTCTTGTTGTTAGAAATAATGATGTAGACAAAGAAAAATTAAAACAAATTATTTACGGTGCATTAAAAATTGAAAATAATTAAAATATAATAAAACAACTATTTGAAATTTTCAAATAGTTGTTTTTTTATTTCTATTAATAAATTACTTACCAATGATGTTATTTAATTTACTCTTCAGCTCGCTTGATACTTAATGAAATTCTTTTTTTATTTAGATCCACACTTAAAATTTTCACTTTCACAACCTGCCCAACTTTCAATGCTTCGGAAGGATGTTTAATGAATGATTTTGAAATTTCAGAAATATGAACAAGTCCGTCTTGATGAACTCCTATGTCAACAAACGCTCCGAAATCAATCACATTTCTAACCGTTCCCGTTAAAATCATTTCTGGTTTTAAATCTTCCATTGAAAGAATGTCACTTCTTAATTCAGGTTTTGGCATTTCATCACGAATATCTCTGCCGGGCTTTAAAAGTTCGCTTATCATATCTTTGAGTGTGGGAACTCCAACTCCGATTTCTTTTGCAACATTTTGTTCACCTTTTTGTTCTACCATTAATTTTATTAAGCCTAAATTATTATTTTTAACATCTTCTTCCTCTAATTTAAAAAGTTTTAAAAGTTTTTCTGCTGATGAATAACTTTCGGGGTGGACGGCGGTATTATCAAAAACGTTTTCTCCGCCAACAACTCGCAAGAATCCGGCACATTGTTCAAAAGCTTTGGGACCTAATTTTGTAACTTTTAAAAGTTCTTGCCTTGAGGAAAATTTCTTAATTTTTTTTCTATGCTCAACAATATTTTCAGCTATTGAAGAATTTAAACCCGAAACGTAGGATAACAAACTCGGCGAAGCAGTATTGAGGTCAACTCCCACACTATTGACGCAATCTTCAACTGTTGCATTTAAAACTTCGCTCAAACGATTTTGTGGCATATCATGTTGGTATTGCCCCACACCAATTGATTTAACATCAATTTTAATAAGTTCTGCAAGAGGGTCAGCAAGACGTCGTGCAATTGAAACCGCACTACGCTGTGCTGGGTCGAAATCAGGAAATTCCTTTGCACCTAATTTTGAAGCACTGTAAACCGATGCTCCAGCTTCATTTACCATTGCATAATTTACCTTATGAGAACATTTTTTTATCAGTTCACTAACAAAAATTTCAGCTTCTTTTGAAGCAGTACCATTGCCTATTGCAATTGTTTGGACATTATATTTTTCAATTAATTCTTTTAATTTTTCAATGCTTTCTTCAGTTTTACTTTGTGGTGGTGTTGGAAAAACAACCGTTGTTGCTAAAACATCTCCTTTTTTATCAATAACAGCAATTTTACATCCTGTTCTATAAGCAGGGTCAAGTCCCATTATAATATTATCTTTAAGTGGTGGTTGTAAAAGAAGGGGTTTTAAATTAACTTCAAACATTTTAATTGCCTGTTCGTTTGCATTATCGGTTAAATTATTTCGGCATTCACGCTCAAGAGATGGAAAAAGAAGTCTTTCATAACTGTCTGCAATTACTTCAATTATATATGGATTAGTCCATGGATTTTTCTTAAGATATTCTTTTTCAATTAAAGGAAGTGTAATTTTTTCGCTAATTTCAATTTTAGCTTTCAAACATTTTTCATTTTCTCCTCTGTTAATTGCCAAAATTCTATGACTTGGAATTGTTTTTACTTCTTGTGAAAAATCTTTATACATTTCATAAGTTTTTGAATTTTCGTTTTCTAATAACTCACATGAAATTTTTGCTTTTTCAAAAATTGTTTCCCGCAAGATTTTTCGCAAATTAGCATCATCAGAAATTTTCTCGGCCACAATATCTTTTGCACCTGCAATTGCTTCTGCAACACTTTTAACCCCTTTTTCTTCGTCAACAAAATCTTTTGCAACTTCTTCAAAAGATTGTGATAGTTTTTGCTCAAGCAAAATGTCCGCAAGAGGAGACAGTCCTTTTGAAATTGCAACAGAAGCACGAGTTTTTCTTTTTGGTTTAAACGGTCTATAAATATCTTCAACTTCGGTTAAAGTTTTTGCATTTTCAAGTGTTTTTGAAATTTCTTCTGTCCATTTTTCTTGTTCACGAATTGATTTTTCAACCTCTTGTTTTCTTTGAATTAGATTTCTAAGATATTTTAATCTTTCATCAAATTCACGAAGTACTTGGTCATCACAAGAACCTGTCAATTCTTTTCTATAACGTGCAATAAAAGGAATCGTGCACCCCTCATCAATTAATGCAATAATATTTTGAGAATGTTCCTGTTTAAGTCCAAACTCACTTGCTAAAACTTTGTATATTTCCATGTTTTTTCTCCTTTGCTTTAAATTATTATTTATTTTACTTGTAATCTATTTTTGATTTCTTTACATTTTGAAATTATTGTTTCAATGTTTTCTCCTATGTCAAATTTTCCATTTTCATAAAGTATTTTACCATTCACCATTGTTAAGTAAACATCAGTTGATTTTGCACTGTAAATCAAATTTGAAAGTAAATCATTTTGTGGTTGATGATGAATGCCTTGAACATCAACTAAAATTAAATCCGCATTATACCCCTGTTTGATTTTTCCGCATTTTTCAAAGTTGAGTGCTCTATAACCATTTTCTGTTGCCATTTTTAAAACTTCATTTATTTTCATTACTTGAGGGTCGTATAAAATTGCTTTTTGAAGATTTGAAGTAAGAAACATTTCTTTAAACATGTCAACACTGTCATTTGAAGCAGCACCATCAGTTCCAATTGCAACATTAATATCATTGTTTAAAAACATGGAAAGCGGAGCAATTCCATTTGCAAGTTTTAAATTACTTGATGGACAAGTAACAATGTTAACATTATATTTTTGTAAGATTTGGGCATCAAATTTATCTAAATGAACACAGTGATAAAGTGTGGCATCACGATCAAAAAAACCCAAATCTTCCAAATAAGCAACTGGACTTTTACCATTGTTTGCAACTGCACATTTTCCAACTTCTTCAAGTGTTTCACTTAAATGTGTTGAAATTGGAAGATTATTTTTTGCTGCAAAGGTAATTGCTTCCGACAACTCATTTTCACTTAGAGAATAAATTGAATGAGGATAAACAATAGGTTTAATTAAATCATCGTTCTTATCAAATAATTTAATTTTTTCATTTAAATCAAAAGCGCTTTCTCGTCCTTGCATGATTTCGATTCCCACTCTAGCACGGACTTTTGCTTTTTTAATTGCTTTTAAAACATAACTTAAATGGAAATAGCATTCTTCAAAAGCTGTAACACCAGATGCTAATCCTTCAGCAATACCAAGCATTTCGCTCCAAAAAACATCTTCACCCGAAAGTTTTTTTTCTAAGGGTATGATATAATCAAAAAGCCAGGATTGAAAGTCCACTTCACTTTTAAAGCCACGAAAAAGGGTCATTGCATTATGGGCATGCGCATTTGCAAAACCGCCCATTAAAATGTTTTCTTTAACATCAATAACTCTATCCGCCACAGTAGAAATTTTTTCGCTGATGGAAACAATAGTTTTGCCGTCAACCAAAACCTGTTTTTTTGAAAGAAATGGTTTTTCATCTAAATTTAAAACCAAAGCATTAATAAATTTTATTTTCACAATATATTGATTTCCTATTAATTTTATTGACCTAATTAACAATTGTAATTATTATAAACAAAAAAGGAGGGTAAATCAAATGAAATCAGAGCGTGTTATTCTACATTGCGATGCAAATAGTTTTTTTGCTTCGGTTGAAGTTGCTTCTCTCCCCGATTTAAAAAATAAACCGGTAGCCGTTGCAGGAAATCCCAAAAAGCGAACGGGAATAATTCTTGCCAAAAACGAAATAGCAAAAAAATTTGGAATTCAAACTGGTGAAGTGATTTGGCAAGCAAAACAAAAATGCCCAGAATTAATTTGCTTACCCCCACACTACGAACTGTACGAAGAATACAGTAAAAAATTAAGAAAAATTTACGAATTTTATACCGACAAAGTGGAATCTTTCGGCATTGATGAATGTTGGCTAGATGTAACAAATAGTCTACGCCTATTTGGAAGTGGAGAAAAAATTGCCGAAGAAATACGAGAAAAAGTTAAAAAAGAATTAAAAATTACTGTTTCAATTGGAGTTAGTTTTTGTAAATTATTTGCAAAATTAGGAAGTGATTTGAAAAAACCCGATGCAATAACGATAATTTCAAAAAAAGATTTTAAAAAAATTGTTTACCCCATGCCGATTGAAGTTTTACTTGGAATTGGTCGTCAATTAAAAAAATCTTTAAATAGACTTAATATTTTTGTGTTAGGTGATTATGTAGAAGTTGAAAATGATGTTCTTTTAAAAAAATATGGAAAAGTGGGCTTGGAATTAAAAGAAAAACTTTTGGGAAATGATAATGATGAAGTACTTTCATATGTACCACCGCCAAAAAGCATTGGCAATGGAACAACAACAATTGTTGACATTATTTCAAGAGATGAAGTTTCAGCAACCGTTGCTTACTTAAGTGAAAAAATTGCCTCTCGTCTTCGTAAGCACGCTTTTTTAACAACAAATGTTCATGTAACACTAAAAACGATAAATTTTATTCACGAAGGACATAGTAAAAAAATTGATTTTCCTACAAGTTCGGCAAATATTATTGCAGAGGAAGTAATGAATCTTATTGACAGTTTTTGGCAGTATAAAGAAAAAGTACGCTCTATCCGCATAAGTTGCTCGGGTTTAATTTCAGAAAGTTCCTCATCGCAAACATCACTTTTTGAAAACAAGAAAAAACAAAATTTGGGCTATGGTTTAGATGCCGTTAGAGATAAATACGGAAGTAAAGCAATATCTATTGCGAGTAATCTTAATTCCGACTTTTTATCTACATGATGTATTATTATTTTTTATTTGAAACAACTCCTAATTTTTCCATTTGGTTTTTCAATTCTTTAAGAGATGTTTTAGTAATTTCAATAAGTGGTAATCTTAAAGCACCACTGTCTAATTTCAACAGTTGCATTGCTTTTTTAACTGGAATAGGATTTACTTCAAGAAAAAGTGCATTAACTAATGGATTAATCAAAAATTGAATTGTTTTTGCTTGTTCAATTTTTCCATCAAAAAAATTTCGACAAAGTTGGGCAATTTTAAAAGGAACAACATTGCTTGCAACAGAAATAATCCCCTTTCCCCCAAGCGCCAAAACTGGTAAAGTTATTCCATCATCTCCACTGTAAATAGAAAAATTCGGTGGGCAAATAGAAATAATTTCTGAAATTTGCGAAATATTTCCACTTGCTTCTTTTATTCCTACAATTTTTGAATTTTCCGAAAGCGTTTTGACCGTTTTAGCACTCATATTAACTCCCGTTCTGCCAGGAACATTATACATAATAATCGGCAATGCACTTTGATTTGCAATTGATGTATAATGTTCAATTAATCCACCTTGAGTGCATTTATTATAATAAGGCGTTACAATTAAATAGGCATCAATTTTTTCTTTATTGAAAAGCATTACATTTTTAATTGTTTCTTCAGTTGAATTATTGCCAACTCCAACAATAAGAGGAATTCTTCCCTTTAGGTAATTTGAAACAAATTTTACAATTTCAATTTTTTCCTCTTTTGAAATTGTTGATGCCTCCCCCGTTGTTCCTAAAATAAGTAATGCATCTGTTTTGTTTTTAATTTGAAAATCTATTTGCTTTTTGAAATTTTTAAAATCTATTTTACTTCTATCTTTAGTAAAAGGTGTTATCATTGCTGTGCAACTGCCCTTAAAAATCATTTTATTCTCCTTTTTATTACTTCAATAACATTTTATTCAAATTTTCAAAATCAGTTGAATAAATGAAATATAAAATAAAAGTAGATTATGAAAAAAATAAATTTGATGCTTTTAATAATTTAAATATTTGAAATTTCTTGCTTTTTAAAACTTACTTTGCTATATTTACTTTATTAGGGAGAAAACAATGGACGAAGAAAAAAAATGCTGTTGTGATAATGAAATAAATCAAACAATTGTTGAAGCATTACAAGAAGAAATGAGAAAAAACGGATTTATTTCCGAAGATGCAATAAGAGAAATTTCAAAAAAAATAAAAAAGCCGGTTAGCGAAATTTATGGTGTTGCGACATTTTATTCTGAATTTCGACTGATTCCAAAAGCAAAATATACTTTTAAAGTCTGCACAGGCACGGCTTGTTTTATTTTAGGTGCTGAAAATGTTATTTCTGCTCTTGAGCAAAAATTAGGCATTAAGCTTTTTGAAATTTCAAAAGACAAGAAATTTCAAATAATAACTGTTCGATGCTTAGGATGTTGTGGCATTGCTCCTGTTATGACTGTTAATGACAAAATTTACAGTAAGGTTACAAGAGATGATGCAATGAGAATTGCCACTGAAATTATGGAGCGTGCAAAAAATGAAAAATAAAAATTTAACCTTAATAAAAAAACAAAGATTGGATGAAATTAAAGAAAGATTTTCCCAAGAATGGACAGGAAGACGTCAGGTTTTAATTTGTTCAAACACAGGTTGTCAACTTGGTGAAGGAACGGATAAATTAATTGCGGAATTTAAAGCACAAATTGAAAAAAGAAAACTTTCAAATATTGAAGTTGAAAAAACAGGTTGTTTCGGACTTTGTGCATGGGGACCCGTTTTAGCTGTTTATCCCGATGAAATTGTATATTTTAAAGTTAAACTTGCTGACGTGTCTGAAATTGTTGAAAATCATTTAAAAAACAATCAACCGGTAAAAAGACTTCTTTATACTTTGAATGAAAAGCAATATGAAAAATTAAGAGACATTCCTTTTTATCAAAATCAAAAACTAATTGCAACAAACTACTTAGGGAAATTAAACCCCGAAAGAATTGAAGATTATATTGCTGTTAATGGTTATTTTGCTCTTGAAAAAGCGTTAAATAAAATGACTCCTGAAGAAGTAATTGCAGAAATGAAGAAAAGCGGACTTCGTGGACGAGGCGGAGCGGGCTTTCCAACGGGAACAAAGTGGGAATTTGCACGTGCAAACAAAAGTGAGCAAAAATACATTATTTGTAATGGTGATGAGGGCGACCCCGGCGCATTTATGGACCGTTCAGTTGCCGAATATAGTCCTCATGCTATTCTTGAAGCGATGGCAATTGCTGGTTATGCAATTGGTGCAAATCAGGGAATAGTTTACATTAGAACAGAATATCCTCTTGCTGCAAGTAGACTTCAAAATGCAATTGAAAAAGCAAGAGAATATGGTTTTTTGGGTGAGCAAATTTTTGGTAGTGATTTCAAATTTGACATTGAAATAAAACTGGGAGCAGGTGCTTTTGTTTGTGGAGAGGAAACCGCTCTTATTCACAGTTGTGAAGGAATGAGAGGAGAACCTTCAACAAAACCTCCCTTCCCAGCTCAAAGTGGTTATTTGAAACAACCAACAATAATTAATAATGTTGAAACACTTGCAAACATCCCTCAAATAATTTTAAACGGTGGAGAATGGTATGCCTCCATGGGAACAGAAAATTCAAAAGGTACAAAAGTTTTTGCACTTTCTGGAAAGGTTAATAACACTGGTATTGTTGAAATGCCAATGGGAACAACAATAGAAGAATTAATTTTCGGCGTGGGTGGTGGAATTCCCAAAGGTAAAGAATTTAAAGCAGTTCAAATGGGTGGACCAAGTGGTGGATGTATCCCCGCAAAATTTAAACAAACAAAAATTGACTATGACAGTTTAAAAGCTTTAGGTGCAATAATGGGCTCGGGTGGCGTCATTGTCATGGATGAAGACACTTGTATGGTTGATATTGCAAAGTTTTTTATTGAATTTTGCGTTGATGAATCTTGTGGAAAATGCACTCCTTGCAGAATTGGAAACAAACGTCTTTTAGAAATATTAACAAAAATCACAAATGGAAAGGGTGAAATGTCTGATTTAGACGAACTTGAAAATTTGGGAAATTACATTAAAAACAATTCACTTTGTGGCTTAGGACAAACTTCGCCAAATCCTGTTTTATCAACACTGCGTTACTACAAAGACGAATACATTGAACACATCAAAAACAAACGTTGCCCTGCACATGTTTGCAAAGCACTTATGAAATATGAAATTAAAAAAGACAAGTGCGTTGGTTGTTCACTTTGCTCAAGGATTTGCCCAGTCAATGCAATTTCGGGCGAGGTTGGAAAAACCTACGTTATTGACCAGAATATTTGTATTAAATGCGGAAAATGTTTTGAATCATGTAGATTTAATGCAATTGAAAGGCGTTGAAATTTTAAAAATTGATTTAGGAAACTTTAAACACGTTGAAGAGGAAATAAAAACATGAAAATTGAAATTAATGGAAAAGGTTATGATTTTGAAAACGGGCAAACAATTTTAAAAGTTGCAAGTAAAAACAAAATTAAAATTCCAACACTATGTTATCTTGAAGATATATGCGATGAATCAAATTGTCGCATTTGTGTTGTTGAACTTGAGGGTGGAAAACTGGTTACAGCATGTTCAACAAAAGCAACAGACGGAATGAAAATTCAAACAGATTCCGAAAAAGTAATACAGTCACGCAAAGACACCTTAAAAATGTTACTTAGTGTGCATCATAAAGATTGTGAGCATTGCCAAAAAAACGGTGAGTGCGCCTTGCAAGAACTTTTTGATGCCTATGAAATTTCCGAAAATAATAATGACTTTGTTAAACCTGAATATGAAATTGACGATAGTTCGCCTGCTATTGTGAGAAATAATAACAAATGTATTCTTTGTTCTCGCTGTCAAAAAGTTTGTTCCAACACTCAAGCGGTCCATGCATTAACAAAACAAAAAAGAGGATTTAACACCTTTATGGGTTGTGCTTTTAACACTGGATTAAAAGAAAGCACTTGCGTAGGTTGCGGGCAATGCACACTTGTTTGCCCCACTGGTGCTTTAATGGAAAAATCAGAAGCGGAAGATGTTTTAAAGCTTCTTGAAAATAAGGGGAAATCTTTTATAACCGCTCAAGTTGCACCCTCTGTTCGCGTTTCGCTTGCCGAAGCATTTAATCAACCTCTGGGAACATTTGATGAAGGAAAAATGGTTGCTGCACTAAAAAAACTTGGATTTGACAAAGTCTTTGACATTAATTTAGGTGCTGATTTTACTGTAGTTGAAGAAAGTAATGAATTGCTGGAAAGAATTAAAGAAAACAAAGATTTACCAGTCTTTTCTTCTTGTTGTCCAGCTTGGTTTAAGTATGTTCAAAACTTTTATCCGGAACATACAAATTATCTTTCTTCATGTAAGAGTCCGACAGAAATGCTTGGAGCAATAATAAAAAATTATTACGCTGAAAAAGAAAAACTAAATAAAGATAATATTAAAGTTGTAGGAATAATGCCCTGCACTGCAAAAAAAGGTGAAAAATTAAGAGGAAAAGATGTTGACATTGTTATAACAACAAGAGAACTTGCAAAAATTATTAAAGCAAAAAATATTGATTTTAACAATTTAAAACCTGTGGAGTTTGACAGTCCTCTTTCGCATTACACGGGCGCTGCATTAATTTTTGGTGCAACCGGTGGAGTCACAGAAGCAGCACTGCGCACAGTTGTATCAAAACTTGACCCAAATTCAAAACAGGTTGATTTTACTGATGTTAGAAAAAGTGAGGGCAGAAAAGAAGTAACTCTAAAAGTTGCGGGATTAGAATTAAACGTTTGTGTTGTAAATGGTTTAGCAAATGCAAAAAAAGTTATGGATGACATAATTTGTGGGAGAAAAAAATATCATTTTGTTGAAGTCATGGCATGTCCGGGAGGTTGTGTCAACGGTGGAGGACAAACATTTGTGGATTACAAAAAAACTCCTATTAATGTGGTTAAAGCCGCAAGAGCCGATTCTCTTTACAAGAAAGACAAAGAATTGCCCGATCGTTTAAGCCACACAAACCTTTCAATGAAAGAGGTATATGACAATTTCTTCATCCCCTCTCCAAATAAAGCTCATGAACTTTTACACTATAGACATAAAAAATAACGCAAATTATATTATTAAATTTTTAAATTTTGATTAGTTTTAATACGTTGATAAACTTTTCTCACATAAGAAATTTGGTCTTTTTGATGTGTTTTATCTTCATCTGCTGTTTTCCATTCTTTGCTAGAAATTTTTGGAAAAAAGGCATCTGCTGGTTTGCTGTCGTTAATTTCTGTGAGACAAAGTTCATCGGAAAGTGGCAAAAATTGCGAATATATTTTTGCTCCTCCAATTACAACAAATTCTTCGTTTGAATTTTTTTTGTAAAAACTCCAAAACTCTTCCAAAGAAGAAAAAATTTTTATTGTTTTACCCTTTTTAATTTCTTCCGCCGAAAACATCTTTAATTCATCTTTATTAAGAGTTGTTGAAAGAATTATATATTTTCGATTTGGCAGTCTTCTCGGCAAAGAAAAAAAAGTATTTTTACCCATAACAATCCACTTGTTCATTGTGTATTCTCTAAAAAATGATAAATCCTCTGGGATTCTCCAGATTAGATTGTTATCTTTCCCTAGTTCGCCGTTTTTGCCAATTGCGGCAATCATTTTAATCATTTCGCCACCAAAAATGAATATACTCGTTGTGGTTCATAATCCTGCATAGCAAAATCTTTTAATTCTCGAGAATTGTCAAAAGCAAAAAAATCTTTAACTTCGGGATTAATCCAAAATTTTGGAGCAGGTTTGTCTCCATCTTGTTTGTAATCTGCAATTTGTTGTTTGATGCCTTCAATTTGATTTACATAAATGTGGGCATCTTTTGTTGTATACAAAAATTTTCCAGGTTTTAAATCCGTGCAATGAGCAATCATTTTTAAAAATGCAGCATATTGAGTGATATTAAAAGGCAAGCCAAGCGGAACATCATTGCTACGGCAATGAACCAGTAGATTGAGTTTTCCATCAGTAACATCCCATTCCGAACAAAAAACACAAGAGGGCAAGCATGCTGTCGGCATAAATTGATTTTGAAAAAGATTTAAAACCATTCTACGGTCGGTCGGTTTGTTTTTAAGAGTTTCGATAAGGTTTTGAGTCAATTTAAAACGATTTACAATCCAGCCGTAAGCAGTGCCGATTGTGTGAGCAAATTTTTTGCCTAATTTTTTTTCAATGCCGTCGCTTCCTTTGTAATAGCCGTTTTCATCTGCTTCCCATTCATTCCAAATTTTCACGCCCCTTTCCTGAAGCCAACGAACGTCATTGCTTTGAGCTTGATAAAACCATAAAAGTTCTAAAATTGCACTTTTCCAAGCAACTTTTTTTGAAACTAAAATCGGAAATTCTTTTTCAACATCAAATTCCATTACATAAAACGGAATCTTAATTGTGTCAATTCCCGTTCGGTTTTGAACACGTGTTCCATCTTTTAAAATCTTTTCACAAAGAGATATATATTGTTTGTCAAATTCAGACATAATAACTCCTTTTG
>CAZKOT010000021.1:11200-21002 GCA_964554475.1 uncultured Christensenella sp. | reverse complement strand
ACCGTCTAAAATCATTGACTTATCAATCAAAATTTTTCCTTGTTTATTTTTAACAATTTTTAGTAAATTGTCTTTTTCAAATCTATTACGACAACAAAGACACATTCTAATCGGTTTCATTCTTATTCCTCGACATCATCAAAATTTGAAAAATCACCATCACCAACAGGTGTTAATTCCTGGTCAGTTGTATTAGTTTCATCTTCATCTGGTAATTCACTAAGTTCATATTCAACATTTTTAACATTACCCGCTGAACCTTCAACCTGACTTTCGCTACGTACATCAATTTTCCAACCAGTAAGTCTTGCAGCAAGTCGAACGTTTTGTCCATTTTTTCCAATTGCCAAAGAAAGTTTATCATCAGGAACAATTACTCTAGAAACTTTTAAGCTTTCATTAATTTCAACACTTAAAACCTTTGCAGGACTTAATGCTCTAGCAATATATTCAAGTGGATCATCAGAATAGAGAACTAAGTCAATTTTTTCTCCGTTCATTTCACTTGAAATTGTATTTACTCTCATTCCACGATTTCCAACACAAGCACCTAAAGGGTCAATATTAGGTTTCGTAGATTGTATTGCAACTTTTGTTCTGTTGCCAGGGTCACGAGAAATATTTTTTATTACAACTTCCCCGTTTTGAATTTCTGGAATTTCAAGTTCAAAAAGTCTTCTAACAAAACCTAAATTACTTCGTGTAACTTGAATTTGCGGACCAATAAATGAATCTTGGATTTTTTTAACATAAACTTTTACCCTGTCGCCAACATGAAATTTTTCGCCAGGGATTTTGTCGTTTTCAAGCATTATTCCTTCGGTATGCGAACCTGAAATTGAAACAAAAACAGTTCCACCATCAACTCTCTTTACAACAGTTGTTAAAAGTTCATCTTCTTTTTCTGAAAGTTCAGAAACAGCAATTTGTCTTTCTAATTCTTTTAATTTCTGCATAACGACCTGTTTCGCAGTTTGAGCAGCTATTCTTCCAAAATCCTTTGTTGATTCTTCACTAACAACACTGTCACCAATTTCATAACTTTTTTTAATTTTTCTTGCATCTTCAAGTGAAATTTCTTTGTCAACATCTTCAACAATTTCAACGACTTTCTTGTAAGAAAATATTTTTATTGTGTTTTTTTCTGGAATCAATTTTACAAGAGCTAATTTTGCTTCACCATACATTTTTTTGTATGCAGAAGCTAAAGCAGTTTCAAGCGTTTCAATAAATTGCTCTTTGTTTATTTTTTTTTGAAATTCCAAATCTTCAAGTGCTTGAAAAAAATCTTTGTTTATCATTTTTTTGTTCCTTTTAATTATATAATAAATTCTGTTTGAATAATATCCGATTTTGGTAAAACAATTTTTTGCTGTTCTTGATATAAAACAATTGATTGGTCTTTTTCTTCCATTTTATTACCAAAAACTTGTTTTTTATCAAATAACCGTATTATTATTTTTGACATTTGAATTCCTTTTTTAAAATTTTATGTTAGGTATAATTGATGCAATATTAGATTTTAAAAATTTTGTTTCCTTTCCTTCAATTGAAATTATAACACTTTCTTCATTATAATCAATAATTTTTCCAATATAATTTTTTTTGTTTTCTAATGGAGCATAAAGTTTAATCTCAACTAAAATCCCCTCATTTCTTTTAAAATCAGCAAAATTTTTTATTGGACGAGTTAATCCTGGAGATTCAACATTTAAAATGTAAGGAGTGTCATTTGTTGGATTAATTTCGTCAAGAAAAGGGTCAATCACTTTGTGAACTTTTTCACAGTCATCAACATTAATCCCCTCTTTTTTATAAATAACAAAAGTTAAATTCATTCCATTATTTTTCTTTGCGTATTCCACTTCAACCACTTCGTAACCCATTTTTGTTATGAGCGGAACAACTTTTTCGTAACATATGCTTTCAACTTTTCCCATTTAACCCACCTTAAATTTTTTAAAACTCTTTAATTTTTCTAACGTCTCACAAAGCGACTAAATTTTAAATTTTAACCTAATCGGTTATCCTCTTTTACGAAGGAGCGAAATTGTGCTCACAAAGCGACTTTTAATACAAGAGTGGGCTTCATCAGCCCACCCTTAATATAATGCATAATAAATATAGCATGATAATTTTAAAAAATCAAGTAGTTTGTGAATATTTTTTGTTATTCATTCTTGTAACGATATGCTCATATAATATCGAAAACTGTCAATTTATGCCAATTTTTCAACTTTATTTAATTCAAGCAAAACTTTTGCGGTAGCAATAGCATCATTAAGTGCTCTATGGGCATCATTCAACGTTATATTTAATTTTTTAATAACAGAGTTTAAGGTATAATTCGCAAGACGTAAATTTGATCTTGCTAGTAATATTGCATCTTCAATTTTATTATTAAAATTAAATCCTATTTCAGCACCTGCTTTACGAAGAAATTTCATATCAAAAGCAATAATATTGTAACCTGATAAAACACAATCTTTTGAAAATAAAATAAAATCCAAAATTGCTTGTTGACAACTGGGCGCATTTTCAACCATTTCGTTTGTAATATGATTTATTTCAGTTATTGATGAAGGAATCAAATTTTTAGGTTTTATTAAAGTATCAAAAGTTTCTGTAATAACTCCATATTCAATTTTAACGGCACCTATTTCAATAATTTCAAAATTTTCAGGATCAAGTCCTGTTGTTTCAAGGTCAAAAACAACAATTTTATTTTTCAAAATGAAATCACTATAATTTTTTCCAGAAGTAAACAATGTTTCTTGAATTTCTTGATAAAAAGGTTTTGGATAAATTAATTTATAGTCATTAGCAAGCAAATTTTGCTTTTTTTGATTTAATGTGTTTTTAATTTGCTCTTCATTAAAGATGCAGTAAGAAATTTGCTTTAAATAATATTGTAATTTTTTTTGCATATTTAAACGAACATCACCTAGAAACAAGTAAGACTTTCCCTCTTCTAATTTATTTAATTTTTCTTCGTTGCTTTTTCCTGAAAAAAAAATTGTTGGAATACTGCCCGTTGTATCATTAATATCAAAAGTATAATAATAATTTACAGAATTTGGGTCTTTGCTTTTTTTCGAATGATAAGTTTTCTTTGTGAAATTTGAAATTTTACCTGCTAAAATAACATTTTCTCTTTCTTTTTTCTGATCTTTAATAAATTCTGGATTAGGAGAAATCTCTTTTCCTAAAAGAATTACTGGCTCAAAAACAGAATATCTTCGAATTTTGTTACCCTGGAAAAAATTTTCATTTTTTCGTTTTTCCAAAATGCTTTCGTCAATCAATTCATTAGATACTTCCGTTTTAAGATTAAATGCAGAAATGAAATTTCGCTCCAAATTATTTTTTAATTGTGATAAAATTTTTTCTTCTTCAATTTGTTTGCATATTTCTTTTGAAAATTTAAGTGTAACCGCAATTTCACATGGCAATTTAATAATTTCAATACTATCTTTTTTAACAAGTGTAAATAAAGATAAGTGCTCTGTTTTGAAAAAACTAATAATATGATTTTTAATTATTTCTTCATCTAAGAAACTTTTTTTAAATTTTACTATAATATTTGCGTTAATTGAAAGTAATTCAATTAAAAAATCTTCAATTTTTTTTTTGTCTTTTTGCAATATTTCTTTTACGTTTTCAGGATAAAGAAAAATAATAAAACAACAAAAGTCTTTTTTATTATAAACAACATCTAATAATTTTAAAAAATCAAATTCACCATTAAATTTTTGACTTATTGCTTTTGTTAAAAAATCCATAACTTAATTATATATTAAATTATTATAACTTTCAACCTTAAATATGATTTACTCAAGTGAAGAAATGAACAATATCAACAATAATAATAAACGTGAATAAAATAATCAAACCGGCAAAGTGAATGTATGCTTCAACTTTTCTATTAATGGGTTTTCGCCGAATCCATTCAATTAATGTAAACAAAACATGAGATCCGTCAAGTGCTGGAAAAGGAAGAAGATTAAAAACGCCTAAATTGGCAGCAATTAAAGGCATTAAAAATAAAAGTGATGCAAGACTTTTTTCTGTGATTTGTGCAATTGTTGAAATCGTCGCAATAGGACCACCGATTGAGTTTAGATCAAGTTGGAAAGTTATTAATTTCCAAAAACTTTCAAGAACCATACGAACCAATCCAAAAGTAAATGGGATACATCGAGCAAGTGCTTCAACAAAAGTATGGGGATAAGGATTTGTAACAATTCCTATAACCAAAACTGGATTTCCACTTCCATCGAGAACAGGAATAGGTTGTAAGCCTTCATCAAGTTTTAGGATAGTGTTTCCATATTCATCATAAATTGGCGTTCCGTCTTCATTACGTTCAATTTCATATTCTTGAACAAGTTTTGCAGTTATTGTTTGCATTTCACCATTACGTTTTATTCTAACTTCAAACTCTTCGTCTTTGTTATATTGTGCAATTAAGGTTTGAAGAGTATCCCCTTTTGAAAAATCCACACTTGTTCCACCAATTTCGTAAATGATGTCACCTGCTTGAAATTCGTTGGGATAATGCACATTTGTATTTGAAATTTGTTGAATGTCAAAACCATAAGAAATTAACATAATAAAAGAAAAAATCACAGCGGAAACAAGATTAAAAGTAACGCCGGCAAGAAAAACAATAATTCTTTTCCATGGCTTTTGATTATTAAAACTATCGGGGTTTGTATCAACTTTTTCAATGTCATTTTCTCCAGCAAAAGCACAGTAGCCCCCTAGTGGGAAAATACGAAGCGAAATTTTTTCACCATGCTTGTTTGTTTTTGAAAAAATTGCTTTCCCAAATCCTATTGAAAATTCATTAATTTTAAATTTTAAAATCTTTCCAGCAGTGTAATGTCCCAACTCATGAATTAAAACCATAAGTAACAAAACCATTATTGCAAGAATAATATTTAATATGCTAGTCCAAACTGAAGAAATAAAACTAATTGAAAACATTGTTAATCCTTTTTGGAAAATTCATTATATTGTTAGTTGCCAATAAATGAAATAAATTTTTTTAAATTAATTTTTTATTGTCATTGTTATTATTTCACATTATTGAAAAATTGTCCACTGTGATTTTTTTTTAATATATTATTTTTAAATTTCGTGTTTTTTTATTATATAAGTAAAATTAAAAAAAATAATAAAATAATAGGAGCACAAAAAATATGACTATCAATTCTATCTAAAACACCGCCATGACCGGGTAAAATTTCCCCACTATCTTTAACTCCAGCTTTTCGCTTGAGCCAAGATTCAAAAATATCACCGCTTTGGCAAGCAATTCCAGCAACAAATCCTAAAATTATTATATGCCAAAATTCTAATGATATATCATAAAAAATAAGAGTAAAATTTGGTATTGCATTTAAAATTAAATATACACACATAATTAATGGCAATGAAAACAAAAATCCACCAATTGTTCCTGCCCAGGTTTTTCCAGGACCTAATTTTACAGGAGCAATCTTTTTTCCGCCTATTAATTTCCCAAAAAGCATACTGAAAGTATCTGTAAATACTGGAATAATAAAAGCAAATATTAATGCAACAAAACCAATGTTTTGAGCATTTTCAGTTTGAATTGTAAAAATCTCATGTAAATGATTTAAAATAAACAAAGAAAAAAGAAACACAGTGGGATAAAGCATTGCAAAGAGTGAATGAACTGCTTTGTTAAATGAAAATTTCACAGTTGAAATTCTTAAATTTCGTGTTTTAATTTCATTAATACTTTTTTCTTTAAAAAATAAATGAATTAAAAAAGTAACCAAACCAATAATTAATAAAAGTAAAATTTCAAATAAAACAGCATATGCAAATGAAACTTTTTGAATAATAACAATAATAAAAATAAGATATGCCACAAAAGGATAAATTAAAGCACTCCAAACATTGTTGTATAAACCCATTTTCGTTAAGAGGCGTGAAAATTCAATTATTCCCATAACACACATTAATGCAATTAAAACATCAAAAATATAAACTGAAAGTTCTCTGCCTAAAAAAGATGCTAAAAGCACCAAAAATAAAACTATTCCAGTTAAAACTCTTTGTTTCATAACACTTTCTCCTGTTGTTTTTTGCTTCTACTACTAAAACAAATTTATTATTTTTTTGCCGAAGGCAATCCCCCATACCTTCTTTTACGACCTTGATATTCAATCAATGCTTTTTTCACTTCTTCTTCATCAAAATCTGGCCAATAAGTTTTGGGAAAATATAATTCGGAATAAGCTATTTGAAAAAGCATAAAGTTACTAATACGTTCTTCTCCGCTTGTTCGAATAACAAAATCGGGGTCAGGCAATCCTTTTGTGTCAAGTTCATTGTGCAAATCTTCAATTGTAATTTTTTGTTTTCCACTTTCAATTATTTTATTAATTGCTCTAACAATTTCATCTCTTCCCCCGTAATTAATTGCAACATTGACAAAAAAATCATTATTATTTTTTGTTTTTTCTTCAAGTTCAACAACAAGCTTTCTAAAGGTTTCAGGCAATCCTTCTTTTTTACCAAGATGACGATAACAAATTCCATTAAAATTTTTCGATTTTAAAATTTTTTTAACCCCATGCTCGAAAATTTTAAAAATAATCGAAACTTCTTCTTTTGGTCTTTTCCAATTCTCTGTTGAAAATGCAAAAATTGAAACAACTTTAACGCCAAATTTACGTGCTGCCTGCACAGATTTTTCAACTGCATCCGCCCCTTTTTTGTGACCGAAGGTTCGTGGTTTTCCTTGTTTTTTTGCCCATCTTCCATTACCATCAATTATGAAAGCAATATGCTTTGGAATATTATTTAAATCTAATTCTTTCATATTGTTCCTTTTTTATATGGATTTTGATTATTAAATATCATAAGAATTTAGTTATAAAAAACTTCGAGTATTTTTAATTTTTATTTTTGTTTCCTAAATTAAATATGAAATGACCAACAATAAGGTTTATTTGATTATTTTTTACGCTTACATTTGTAACAAGAATATGGTCGCCGTTAACATTATAATTATTATTAATTATTTGATAATTTAATCCTTTTTCTTTTATTTTTTTTTCAGCAATCTCAACCGGCAAACCAATTAAATCAAACACAATAATTTTTCTCCCTTTTATTTGCAAATTACGAATAATAATATATTACACTCTAGCAACAAAAACACTTTATAATTTTTTGAGGTCGAATACTTGAAGACCGAAGTAAGTTTGTGAGAGCGATACATATTGCATCATATTTGAATTCCTTTATATTAAGACTGCAAATATGAGGTAATAGGCGAGGCTCGGCAAATGTTCGAAAGGCAGGAGTTTACTTCACGTAAATGACTGTCTTTCGACGTTTGACAGTAAACAATCATATTTCTAATATTTGAATTCCTTTATATTAAGACTGCAAATATGAGGTAATAGGCGAGGCTCGGCAAATGTTCGAAAGGCAGGAGTTTACTTCACGTAAATGACTGTCTTTCGACGTTTGACAGTAAACGAAGCATATTTCCTCATATTTGCAGTCTGTTATACTTCCATGATTTCCTTTTCCTTACTCGCACAAATTTTTTCAGCCTCATCATTCATTGTTTCAAGAATTTTTTGAACATCTTTATCAATTCCAGCATATTCATCTTCCGAAAGTTCACCCTCTTTTTTCATTTCTTTAAACATGTCTAAACAATCTCTTCGTGCATTTCTAATAGAAACTTTAATATCTTCGCAAATTTTTTTGATTACTTTAACAATTTCACGTCTTCTTTCTTCTGACAAAATCGGAAAACTTAATCGAAACATTCTTCCGTCATCAGAAATATTAACCCCTAAATCAGCCATTTGTATTGCTTTTCTAACAGCATTTATTGCACCCATATCCCAAACATTTATAGTTAATAAACGTGCCTCGGCAATATTAATGTTTGCCATTTGATTAAGTGGGGTCATATTTCCATAATAATCAACTAAAACCTTGTCAAGTATGTGAGGATTAGCTCTGCCTGCTCTAATGCTTGAGTATTCGTTTTTTAAATGTAATATAGATTTTTTCGCTTCCTCTTTAAAATTTTCTAAAATTTCTTTTACCATATTGGCATCTTGCATATGATCCTCCATATAGTGTTTAACACTACAAAAATGAATGATAATGTAACAACTATTCACCACTCATTTATCACTTAATAATATACACTAATTCTTTCCATTATTGCAAATAGAAAATTAATGAAAAAAATATTCACTTGTTGAAAACTAAAAAATTTTAGAACAAAATTTTTTAAATATTAAAACATTAAAAAATTAAAAGCAATTCTTGTTAAATGGTATATTTAGATTTAAAATGCTCATACTATTTTTGCAAGAAAAACTTGCGGGAGGTTAAAATGTTTGGAAGACACAAGCAAGAAGTAAAAAAAGGAAGTGCAAAAAAACGCTCTTCAAAAAATGCAACTGAAGCAGGTTCTGAAACTGAAAGTTGTAGTAGATAGTTTTTAACAAAATAAAAGACCTCAAAGGTCTTTTATTTTTATATTAAATTAATTTTTAATGTGCGTTTTTTGTTATTTTATAAGTTTTTTACTTTTTTTAAAAAAATTGCTTTATTTATCATTAGCCTCGTATTCATCGACAAGTTTATAATAATCTTCAAAAACTTTTTTAACAATTTCATCGTTATCCTCAACAACTAAAGATGCATCTCCATTTTCATCTTCACTAATAAGAAATGCAATTGCTTCATCATCAGCAACATTTTCCATTTTTTCAATAGGTTTTAAAATTACATAAAGTTTTTCATCGAGAGGAATTACAGCAACTTGGTCAAATTTAATCTCATGGTCTTCCTCATCAAAAAGCGTTATCGGTGAATCATTATTTTCATCAAGCAAAATTTCTAAAACCGATTGTTCCTTTGTGTTTGCATCTTTCACATCAAATTCTTCATTATCTTTTTTTGCCATTTAGAATACTCCTTATTGCTTTGTTTTATTTATTTTATCAACTTCTTTATTAAACTCATCGAATACTTTTTCTGCAATTTTATCATCAGGTTCAACAGCAAGCATTGCCTCACCTTCATCGTCAAATTCAACACGAAAAACAATTGCTTCATCTTCTGCAATATTTTCAACTTTATCAATCGGCTTTAAAATTGCATAAATTTTCTTATTTAACGGAATAATTGCAACTTGAGCAAATTTTACTTCTTCATTATTTTCATTTACAAGAACAATTGATTCTTTGTTGTTAGAATCAAACAACATATTTGTTAATGATTTTTCATTTTTATTCATAACAATACCCTTTTACATTTTTAAGTATATCATTAACATTTAATTTTTCAAAACTTATCAACAAAATATTTTGAAATTTTAAATGATTTGTAAAAAATAATATTGGGATTATTCCCAATATTACTAATTTTATATATAAATTCATTTTGCAAAATTAAATTTCCATAGAACATTCTTGAACAGAATAATTGTCAGCGTAGATATTTTTATAATTTTTTTTGTATTCATTAAAAATCTTTTTAATAATAAATGAGTTTGATTCCATGTTTAAAACTTCTTCACCTAAATTATTTTTATTCACTAAAAATACGATTGCATTATCTTCAGAAATTTCTTCAGAGTCATTTGTTGCTTTATAAATCACATAATTATTGTTGTTTAAAAAAACATCACAAATTCGCTGAAAGTCGTCTTCATCCTCTTCTTCTTCGTCTTCTTCATTGTTTTTTTCTAAATCATCTAATTCTTCTAATTCCTGCTCTAATTCCT
>CAZKOT010000021.1:0-11100 GCA_964554475.1 uncultured Christensenella sp. | reverse complement strand
TCTAATTCCTGCTCTAATTCCTCTTCATCTTCATACTCATCTTCATCTTCTTCAAAAAAATCAACTAATGACTCACTTTCTTTTTTTTTAACATCAATTTGATTTTTTGATTTTATAGATAAATCATTTTCATTTTCTTTTTTTTTAATTTTATTAGTTTCAATTTTTTTTCTTTCTAAAAATTGTTTTAAAATTAAACATGCAGCAGTTTTATCAATTAAACTTTTCCAGTTTTGAATTTTTCGTATTTTTTTTCTTTTTATTCCTATTTCGTTCAAATATTCTTCAGCAGAAAGCGAGGTTAATCTTTCATCTTCAAATTCAATACTACTTTCAACAAGAGATGATAGTTTTTCAGCAAAATCTATTACTATTTTTGTAATTTCACTAATAGTTCCATCCATGTTTAAAGGAAGACCAAAAACTATTGTTTTAACATTGTTATCTTTTGCAATTTTGGCAATATAATTTAAATCATCGTTTTCGTTTTTACGATTATAAGTTTCTAACGGACTAGGAAAACCAAGTAACAAGTCTGTCAAAGCAATCCCAATTCTACTTAATCCAAAGTCAATTCCCATTAGTCGCTTATTTAATGCATTAGGGTTTTTATTTAAATTTTCCGTAGGGCACCACCCTAAAGGGTCCTCAATTTCATTGTTAATTTTCATATTTTTCACCTCTGCAATATTATATTATCAAATTAAATTATTGTCAATAGATTGTGCCCTTTTTTATACATTAAAAACACACTGAAAAAATTTTTTTATTATGACAAAATGTATTTTTTTTATTAAATCACAAATACTACAATAGGAGGAAAAAAATGAAAGAAGGAACTTTAATTGGAATGGTCATTGGACTTTTTGTCGGAGCTCTATTATTTAAACATTGTGATGCTGCACAGGACATAATAAACAAAGGTGAAATCGCCGTAAAAAAAGAATTAAATGAAATGGCAAAGCAAATTGACAAAAAAACAGGTAAATAGTTAGTGGTTGGTAGAAAGTTATCTATTATTTTAAATCTATTTGAGAGTGATAATTGTCTAAATACAGTTCACAAAAAATGTAAAATCCGTCTAAAAAAAGGCGTGGCAATCTATTTCAACGCCACGCTTTTTATTTTTAATTATTATCAAAATAGTTGTGCAATTTTTTCCACCGCAAAAATTATTTCTTTCTCGGTATTATCTTTTGAAAAAGAAAAACGAACAGAATTTTTCACTTCGTCTTCAGTTAAACTTAATGATTGCAAAACATGTGAACTTCCAATTGTGTGAGAACTGCAAGCTGCACCTGTTGAAACGGCAATACCTTTCATATCAAGAAGTTGTAAAATTTCTTCACCACTATAATTATCAAAAGAAACATTAATTATATTTGGAACATAATTTTGTAAACTCCCGTTAATTTTATAATTTACTTTTTTTTCGCTTAATTTTTTTAAAAATAATTCTCTTAACTCCATAATTTTCGCTTGGTTTACTTCTCTATTTTCACCTGCGCTTTGGACCGCCTTTCCAAAACCTGCAACCGCAGGAACATTTATTGTTCCTCCACGTTTTTCACTTTCCTGCGACCCACCATGTATTAAATTTTCGATTTTAATGCCATTTTTCAAATAAAGAGCACCAGCACCTTTTGGTCCGTTAATTTTGTGAGAACTCAAACTCATTGCATCAATTTTTAAATCACGAACATTAATTTTGATTGCCCCTAATGCTTGAACTGCATCAGAGTGAAAAATAATATTTTTTTCGTGTGCAATTTTTGCAATTTCTTTAATGTTTTGAATTGTTCCGATTTCGTTGTTTACAAACATAATTGAAATTAAAATTGTATCTTTGCAAATTTCATTCTTTAAATTATCAAGAGAAATTAAACCATTTTTATTTACTTTTAAATAAGTAACTTTAAATCCTTCATTTTCAAGAAAATGCAAACTGCTTAAAACTGAATCATGTTCAATTTGAGTTGAAATAATATGCTTACCTTTTTTACAGTAAGCTCTTGCAATTCCCTTTATTGCAAAATTATTTGCTTCTGTCCCGCCACTAGTAAAAAAAATCTCATTTGATTTTTCTGTGTTAATTTCTTTTGAAATTCTATCACGCGCAAGATCAACAATTGCTTCAGCTTCACGTCCAAAAGAATGAACACTGCTGCTATTTCCGTAAGAAATATTGAAACAAGGAAGCATTTCTTCTAATACTTCCTTAGATACTGCCGTTGTTGCTGCATTGTCAAAATAAATTCTTTTCATAAATTATTTTTTTGGAGAAACGATTTCATAATTCAAATTTGGCATTGAATTCTTATTACCGAGAAAATATGTAAAATCAATTTTATAGCCTTTGTTTGTCCAATGCGAAACGTTAACTAAAATATTTAATATATCTGCACCTAAAACAACTGGAGTGTTGGCATTTTTATTTGTTTTTTTATTTTGAATTAATCCAATCCACTGTGTTTCAAAACTAGTACTATAAGGACCATAAATATACAAAGTTTTTTTATTAAGTCTAACAGCTAACAAATCTTTTAAATCCACAAAAATTTCTCCTACTTTTATTTTTAATCATTTTTTTTTAATGCTTGAACAATTTGTTGTTTTTGTCTTAAGCCTGTTATTCTTTCAATTTGTTTACCATCTCTAAAAATCATCATTGTTGGAATACTCATGATTCCAAATTGTCTTGCAAGTTTTGCATTTTCATCAACATTGATTTTAAAAATTTCAACTTCATCTCCCGTTTCAGCATTAACTTGTTCTAAAATAGGCGAAAGCATCTTACAAGGTCCACACCAATCTGCAAAAAAATCAACCAAAACGGTTTTATTTGATTTTAAAACTTTTTCTTCAAAATCCTTTTCTTTAATTATTTCCATGTAACTCTCCTTCTAACAAATAATATTTTACACAAAAAACATAAAATATCAAAAAAGAAATTTAACAAAATGCTTATTTTTTTGAATGTTGATATAAGTATGTTTTTAATATGCGATTATGTCTGCTAAAAAATTATCTCATAACACATATTTCTTGAGATCATTTACCTTCTTGTTTTTTAAAAAAGTTTTTTGAACATATGCTTTGTTAATTTCAATTTCCTGTTTAGGATGGTCTCCTCCAGCATTGTAAGAAATATCTTCTAACAAATATTCCATTAATGTATGCAACCTTCTTGCCCCAATATTTTCTGATGTATCATTTTCAATTACTGCAAGGTCAGCAAGTTCATCCAAAGCATCATCAGTAAATTTCAACTCAATATTATCCACTGATAGCAAAGAAGCGTATTGAAGAGTAATTGCGTTTTTTGGTTGAGATAAAATCATTTTAAAATCATCCTTTGAAAGTGATTTTAATTCAACTCTCACAGGAAATCTGCCTTGTAATTCAGGAATCATATCTGAAATTTTTTCAATATGAAATGCACCTGCTGCAATAAAAAGAATAAAATCTGTTTTAATATTACCGTATTTTGTTGAAACTGTGCTTCCCTCAACAATGGGTAAAATATCTCTTTGAACACCTTCTCTTGAAACATCTGGTCCTGAACCAGCGCCTTTTCCAATAATTTTGTCAATTTCATCAATAAAAATTATTCCATCTTCTTCAGCACGTTTAATTGCTTCAGTATTAACAGATTCTACATCAATAAACTTATCACTTTCTTCTTGAATTAAAACGCTATATGCTTGTTTAATTGTCATTTTTTTTCTAGTTTTTCTTTTTGGAAAAAATCCTTCAAGCATGTTTCCAATATCTAATTCTGCAACCCCAGCACCAATCATTCCAATAGGTTTTGAAGATTGAAGAATTTCGATTTCAATAGGCATATTATCAAACTCACCTCGACTAAAATTTTCTTCAATCTCTTTTCTTAAAACAGCTTCAGGAATATCAATTTTTTCTTTTTTCTTTTCGTTTAAAATATAATCTATTAACTTTTTTTCAACTGTAGGCTTAACTTTAATTTCAACTTGATGAAGTTTTTCATCTTTAACCATACGAACCGAAAATTCAACCAAATCTCTAACCATACTCTCAACATCTCTTCCAACATAACCAACTTCGGTATATTTTGATGCTTCAACCTTAATAAAAGGTGCTTTAATTAACTTTGCAAGTCTACGTGCAATTTCGGTTTTACCAACGCCTGTTGGTCCTTTTAGAATAATGTTTTTAGGTGTAATTTCATCTCGCAGTTCTTTTGAAAGTTGACTTCGGCGATAACGATTACGAAGAGCAACGGCAACAGCACGCTTTGCTTCAGATTGCCCGATTATATACTTGTCAAGTTCTTTGACAATTTCTTTAGGTGTTAAATCCATTTTAAACCTCCTCAACGGTAACATTATGATTAGTATAAACGCAAATATCAGCAGCAATTTCAATTGATTTAAGAGCAATATCTTTTGCTGATAACTTTGTGTTTTGCGCAAGAGCTTTTGCTGCAGCTAAAGCATAATTTCCACCTGAACCAATCGCACAAATATCATCTTGTGGTTCAATAACATCACCCGTTCCTGAAATAATTAATAGTTTGTCTTTATCTGCTGCAATAAGCATTGCTTCAAGTTGACGAAGAATTTTGTCCGTTCTCCAAAGACGAGCAAGTTCAACTGCACTTCGCAATAAATTTCCGGAAAACTTATTAAGCATTTCTTCAAAACGTTCGCTAAGTGAAAAAGCATCAGCAACAGACCCAGCAAAGCCAACAACCACCTGGTCATTATAAATTCTTCGTACTTTAACAGCATTATTTTTAAAAACAACACTTTGAGAAAATGTTACTTGCCCGTCACCAACGATAGCAGTTTTTCCGTTTTTTTTAATAGCGCAAATGGTAGTCCCTTTAAGTTGTTCCATAAAATTTCTCCTTAAATTTTTTTATTTCGTTAATTGAAATTTCTTTCATTTTTTGTTTTTTTTCTTTCTTATCTTTAATTAATTCACCATCATAGCTCATTATACCATAGTTTGCATTAATAGGTTGAAAATTATTGTTTAATTCATTTGAAATATAATTCATCATCGCACCTAAGCAGGTTGTAGAAGGAAGCTTTTCAAGTCTTTCCCTAAAAAGAAATTTCAACATATTATATCCCACAAACAATCCACTTGCAATACTTTCGACATAACCTTCCACACCTGAAAGTTGACCGGCAATAAAAAAATTTGGATATTTTTTTAATTGTGAAAACTCATTTAAGCATGCAGGACTATTAATGTAGGAGTTTCTATGCATTTGTCCAAAGCGAATATATTCGGCATTTTCTAATGCAGGAATAAGCGAAAATATCCTTTTTTGTTCACTGTAAATTAAATTAGTTTGAAAACCGACAAGATTTAAAAGTCGTCCTTCTTCATCTTCTTTTCGAAGTTGCAAAACTGCATATGGTCTTTTTTCTTTACTCACTTGAAAAAGTCCAACTGGTTTCATGGGTCCAAATCGTAATGCTTCAAATCCACGTTTTGCAATTATCTCAACTGGTAAACACCCCTCAAAAAAATTAGGTTTATTTTTTTCTTCATCATCTTCTTTAATTATCTCATTTGAAAAATCATTATTTCCTTCAAATTTTTCAAAATCTTTCAATTCAACTCTTTTTCCATTAATCAGTTCATTATAAAAAAGTGTATATTCATCTTTTGAAAGAGGACAATTCAAATAATCACCCTCACTATTACCTTTTCCATAGCGATTACCCCAAAAAGCAAATTGTTTATTAACGCTTCCGCCAAAAACAATCGGAGCAATTGCATCATAAAAATAACAATTCTTTTCCCCAATTAAATTTTGAATATGTTTGTAAAGTACATTATCAGTCAATGGACCTGTTGCAATTATTGTCGGTTCATTTAAATTTAAAACAGTAATCTTTTGTTCAATCACATTAATGTTTCGATGATTTTTAATTGTTTCAGTTACAAGATTAGAAAAATTTTCTCTATCAACTGCTAATGCCGAACCTGCTGAAACCTTACACATATTTGCAATTTTTAAAAGATTACAATCCAATTCTTCTAATTCTCTTTTAAGGAGTCCACTAGCAGTCAAATCATCAGTTGATTTTAAGGAATTACTGCATACTAATTCAGCAAACTTATCACTTTTGTGAGCGGGAGTTTTAACGTGAGGTTTCATTTCAAAAAGATTAACTTTAATTTCATTGTTTGCCAAAAACAATGCTGCCTCACTTCCAGCTAAACCAGCACCAATTATATTAACATAGTCAATTCTTGCTTTCTTTGTGGTCATTATGCTCCTTATAACCATCCAATATTATAAACAAAAACTATTAATTACCACTTTTTCAACTTTCTTTACTTTCTTTATAATCACATTCTTTGCAACATATTTCATCTTTTTTTACAACTAAATAACCATCGCTACATGAAGGACATTTTTTACCTATAGGTAAATCCCAACTCATAAATTTACACTCGGGATAACCTGTGCAAGCATAGTAATTCTTTCCTCTTTTAGTTTTTCTTACAATTGTTGCTTTTCCACAAATAGGACATGTCCCCTCTTGTTTTACCTCGGTTTTTAAACTAATTATATTTTTACAGTTAGGATAATTTGAACAACCTAAAAACTCTCCAAATTTTCCCTTACGAACAACCATTTTGTTTCCGCATTTTTCGCATACTTGATCGGTTACTTGAGGAGATTGTTTATTCATTTCAACTAATTTTCCATTTTCATTTTGAATATTAATTTTATTTTGACATTTAGGATAATTTTTACATCCTAAAAATTTTCCAAATTTTCCTTCTCGAACAACCATATTTGCTCCACATAATTCACAAATCTGGTCAGTTTCTTGAGGAGGATTTTTAAAAATTTTTTGACTTTTTTGAGCAGTTGTAAGTAAGTCTTTAAAGCTTTCCCAAAATTTTGCTACAACTTCTTTCCAATCGATGTTTTCTTCGGCAATTTGATCAAGTTTATTTTCCATTTCCGCTGTAAATTTAACATTAATAACATTACTAAAAAACTCATCTAAAAACTTTGTTACGGAAACTCCTAATTCAGTAGGCTTTAAGAATTTTCCTTCTTTTTCTGTGTAAAACCTGTTTGCAAGAAGCATAATTGTTGGAGCATAAGTTGCCGGCCGTCCAATTCCTTTTTCTTCCATTGCTTTAACCAAACTTGCTTCAGTGAAACGTGCGGGTGGTTTTGTAAATTTTTGTTCGGTTGAAAGTTTGTGAAGTTCTAAAATTTCATCCACTTCTAATTTTGGAATTTTTTCCTCTTCTTCTTCATTTTCAATATAATTTTTGTAAACAATAGTCCAGCCAGGAAAGTTAACCGTTTTTCCGCTTGCTTTAAAAATGCAATCATTACAAATGATTTCAACCTCAACACTATCAAAAATCGCTTCGCTCATCTGACTTGCAAGAAAACGTTCATATATTAATTTATAAAGTTTAAAGTTATCAGGAGATAAAAATTTTTTCACATTTTCTGGGGTTTGAGTAATTGAAATAGGCCTTATTGCTTCGTGAGCATCTTGCACTTTTCCTTTTGAAGAAAAAATATTTGGTTTTTCAGGAACATATTCTTTTCCAAATTTTTTTATAGCAAATTCACTGGTAGCTTTTTGAGCATCGGGAGAAACTCTAGTTGAATCAGAACGAATGTATGTAATTAATGCTGTTTTTCCCTCTCCGCCAAGTTCAACACCTTCATAAAGTTGTTGTGCACAAAAAGAAGTTTTTTTAATGCTCATTCCCAATTTATTTAATGCATCCTGTTGCATCGTACTTGTCGTAAAAGGAGCTGGGGGCTTTGACTTAACCTTTGATTTTTTAATATTTTTAACTTTATACTGTCCGTTTTTTAAATTATTTAAAATTAAATCAACTTCTTCTTTATTTTTAGGTTTTTCTTTTTTTCCTTTAAACGAAAATAAATTTGACTTGAAGATTTGCTTGCTTTTTAATTTACTTAAATTAGCAATAACACTCCAAAATTCCTCAGGTTTAAATTTATTAATTTCATCTTCACGCTCAACAACTAATTTCAAAGCAACACTTTGAACTCTCCCCGCACTTAATTTTGGTTTTATTTTTCGACTGACAATAGGCGAAATTTTATAACCGACAATACGATCCAAAATACGTCTTGCCTGTTGTGCATTGATTAAATTTTTATCAAGTGTTCTAGGTACAGTTAATGCTTTTTGAACACTACTGCTTGAAATTTCATTAAAAACAATTCGGCATTTCTCATTCTCTGAAAGTCCTAAAATTTTAGCAATATGCCACGAAATTGCCTCTCCCTCTCTATCTGGGTCAGTTGCAAGAAGAATCTGACTTGCTTTTGAAGATGCTTTTTTCAATTCTTCAATAACATCTTTTTTATCGGGTAAAATTTCATATTGAGGTTCAAAAGAATCTAAATCCACCCCAAATGCTTTTTGTGGCAGGTCTCTAACGTGTCCTTTTGTTGCTAGAACCTGAAAACCACTTCCCAAGTATTTTTTTATTGTATCTTTTTTACCTGGTCCTTCAATTATTACTAATTTCAATTTAACTTTTTCCTTTTTTGCAATTTTAGCATAACTTTTTTAAATAACCATGTCAACCGATTTATTTATTAAAAAAAATTAAGAATTAAAAAAAATTAAAAATAAGGAGCGGAAATTTTTTAAGTTAGATTTTATTTAAACAAAAAATTTGAGCAAACACCTCTAATAAAAAGTGCGGATTATAAAAACTCAGGTTTTCGAGAAAGAGCAATGGGCAAGGCTCAACACGGCAGAAGTTTTATTTCACGTAAATGACTGTCGTGAAGCGTTTGGCAGTAAACGTAGCAGCAAAAAATTTATTTAATTTTTTGCGTCCATTGCTCTTTATTGACAGTCTGGAAATTTTAGCGTTTAGAATGCAAAGTATTCATGTTCACATTAAAAAATTTACTATCTTTCATCTCTATTGCTTACAATAAAAATTTCCTGGCATTTTTTTTATAATGCCTTTTATCGTCATTGTTGTTAAATAACTATTAAGTTTTTTGGGCTCTAATTTTGTTTTAATTTGTAAATCTTCGTAATGAGTTTCTTCTTTTTCTATTACTGAAAGAATTAATTGTTCGTTTAAATCAAGTTGAATCGTATTACAAAATTTCTCATTTTCAACCGTAATACCTAATTCAAACAAGACATCTTTGTAATCAAGAACGCAAGCACTTTGACAAGTTTTAATGATTTTATTCGTGCCTGCGCTTGCCACACTTGTAATGTTTCCGGGAACTGCAAAAACAATTCTATTGAAATCAACAGCAAATTCTTTTGTAATTAATGCTCCACTCTTCTCCCCTGCTTCTGTAATTAAAGTTGCAATTGAAAGCCCTGCTATTATACGATTTCTAGCAGGAAAATAAAACTTTGTTGGTTCGACATTTGGAGAATATTCCGAAACCAAAAGTCCTTTTTCGGCAATTTCTTTTGCAAGATTAACATTCATTGCCGGATAAATGCAATTAAATCCCGAACCTAAAACCGCAATAGTTTTTCCATTTACCTCAAGTGCCCCTTGATGTGCAATTTTGTCTATTCCCATTGCAAGTCCACTAACAATTGTAAGTCCAGCTTGAGATAGTCCTTTTGCAAATTTATTTGTAATAATTTTTCCATAATTGGAAGGATTTCGTGTTCCAACAATTGCAATACTTTTTGATTTTAAAATTGAAATATCTCCTTTTGTGTAAAGATTAATCGGGGGTTCAAAAATCTCTGCCAAAAGTTTGGGATAGGTTTCGCTTAAAAGAGTTGAACAAATAATGTTTTGTTTTGTTAAATTATTTACGAAATTATCAATATATTTTTGTTCACTTTTTTCTAAAATTTCATTAAAATGAAGAGTTCCAATAATTTCTATGCATTCTTTTTGTTTTTTTACAATTGCATCAAAAATTTTTTTGGGGTCTTTAAAAAATTTCAAAAGAGCATGAGTTTTTGTAATGCTTAAAAACTCAAATGAACTTAACCAAATCAAAATTTTTTCATCTTGTGTATATTGCATGTCTTTCCTTTTAGAGTTAGGAGTGGAGAATTGAGAGTTGAGAGTTTAGGATTTTATCAATTATTTTGCATTGTTTTTTTATAATTTTAATTATTGATGTTAAAAATGAGACTAACTCATCACAATCTAAATTTATACTAGCATATTCTTTTTTCGGATAAATAATTTGTTTTATATAATAAATCTAATCAATATTCTGTCTCCTTCAAATCCAATATTTATTATCAAGTGACCTATATTGTATTGCTTCAGCAATGTGTTGGGGTAAAATATCAATCGAATTTTCAAGGTCTGCAATTGTTCTTGCAACTTTCAAAATTTTATCATGAGCACGCGCTGTTAAATTTAGGTTAGTAAAAGCAAGTTTTAATAGATCCTTGCATTCTAAAGATAAGTAGCAAATCTTTTTTGTTATTGAACCACTCATTTTACTATTTGAAAAAATTTTATGATTTCTAAACCTTTCAAGTTGAATTTCTCTTGCATCATCAACACGTTTTTTAATTTCAGCAGAACATTCAGCATCATCTTGATTTGAAATGTCATCATAAGTAACATTGTCAACCTCAACATGAAGGTCAATTCTATCCATAAGAGGTCCGGACAGTTTACTTAAATATTTATGAATTTGCGCTGGAGAACATCGACATTCAACTTTATTCGAACCGTAATTACCACAAGGACACGGATTCATACTTCCAATTAATGTGAATGCTGCAGGATAAGTTACTGTTGTGATTGCACGTGCAACAGTAATAACACCATCCTCAAGAGGCTGACGAAGAGTTTCAATAGTGTGCCTATCATATTCGGGCATTTCATCTAAAAACAAAACACCATGATGAGCAAGACTAATTTCACCTGGAGTAGCATTTTTATTCCCACCCGTAAGTGCAACTTTCGTTGCCGTGTGATGAGGAGTTCTAAAAGGTCTATTTAAAACAATACCGGTGTTTCCAAGTTGACCGGCAATACTGTGAATTTTTGTTACTTCCAAACTTTCTTCAAAAGTCATGTCAGGAAGAATTGAGGAAAATGCTTTTGCAAGCATAGTTT
>CAZKOT010000020.1:13867-21793 GCA_964554475.1 uncultured Christensenella sp. | reverse complement strand
TTTTTGGTTGTCTTTCTTTTTTGGTTGTCTTTCTCTTTAAAAGAGATTTGTCGACAAATATCTTTCTCCTGTATCTGGTAATAAAACAACAATATTTTTATTTAAATTATCTTTACGTTTTGCAATTAATATTCCTGCCCATAATGCAGCACCCGAACTTATTCCACTTAAAACTCCCTCGGTTTTTGCCAGCATTCTAGAAGTTTCAACTGCATTATTAAATTCAACTTGAATAATTTCATCAAAAATTTTAGTATTTAAAATTTTGGGAACAAAACCTGCTCCAATTCCTTGAATTTGATGAAATCCAGGTTTTCCACCCGATAAAACTGGCGAGTCTTTTGGTTCAACAGCAACAATTTTCACATTAGAAAAATTTTTCTTTAAAACCTCACCTATACCTGTTATTGTTCCTCCTGTACCAACTGATGCAACAAAGACATCAACTTTTCCATTCATATCTTTTAAGATTTCTTGTGCGGTTGTTTCTCGGTGGATTTGAGGATTTGCTTTATTTTCAAATTGTTGAAGAATAATTGAATTTTTGTTTTGTTTATGTAGTTCTTCTGCTTTTTCCAAGGAACCCTGTATTCCTTTGCTTCCTTCAGTGAGAATAACTTTTGCACCTAATGCCTGTAAAATTTTAACTCTTTCAAGACTCATTGTTTCGGGCATTGTTATAATAAGTTTATATCCTTTTGCCGCTGCAACAAATGCTAATCCAATGCCAGTATTTCCACTTGTAGGTTCAATAATAATTGTATTCTTTGTTAACTTTCCGCTTTTTTCCGCATCATTTATCATTGAAAAACCAACTCTATCTTTAACTGACGAGAAAGGATTAAATTGTTCTAATTTTAAAAACAAATTACCTTTTAATTTCAATTTATTTTTTAATTTTTCTGCCTCAAGAATGGGAGTGTTTCCAATTAATTCAATTATACTTTTAACTCTCATCTTTCCTCCTATTTCATTATTTCTTCCCAACTGTCCAAAATTGAAGAAATATATTCAAATGCACTATTGAATGTTTTTTCATCTTCAAGATTAACTCCCGCAATTTTCAAAAGTTCAACTGGGGGAAGAGAACAGCCCGAAGAAAGAAATTTTTTGTAATCATTTGAAGCATTTGGTTTTCCTGATAAAATTCTGTGAACAATCGCAATTGAAGCAATTAAACCCGTTGCATATTTGTAAACGTAAAAACTTCTATAAAAGTGTGGAATTCTACTCCATTCATATTTTATTTCATCAATCAGTTTAACTTTATCGCCAAAATATTTTTTATTTAACTCAAAATAAAAATTGTTTAATACATCTTTTGAAAGAGGTTTATCCTTTTCATGTAATTCGTGTGCAAATGCTTCAAATTCTGAAAACATCGTTTGACGAAAAATTGTTCCTTTAACCATATTCATAAAATAACTGTAGTAGTAAATCTTCTCATCTTTACTTTTTGCCTTTTTTAAAAGATGCTGTAAAAGAAGCATTTCATTAACTGTGCTCGCAACTTCTGCTGTAAAAATTGTATGTCCTGCTTTTTCAAAAGGTTGATTTTTGTTAGAATAGTAAAAATGTAAACAATGCCCTAATTCATGAATTAGAGTAAAAATACTATTTGTATTTTTAACATAATTCATTAAAACAACTGGTAGTGCACCGTAAGCACTTGTTGAAAATGCTCCACTATCTTTGTTTTTATTTGGCATAACATCAATCCAGCGTTCTTTTTCCGCCCTTTCAATTAATTTAGTGTAATCTTCGCCTAAAACTGAGGTTGCCTCTTTAATAATTTCAATTGCTTTTTCGTAATCAATTTTAAGACTAACTTTATGATTTGTTTGAGCATTCAAATCAAAAACTGCAAAATCTGAAACACCTAATTGTTTTTGCTTTAAAGTAAAATATTTAAAAAATACGGGCAAATTTTTATTAATTTGCTTAATTAACATTTTGTAAATATTTTCATCAACATCTTCGCTAAAAATTGAAGCGGAAAGCGTAGAAGAAAAACCTCTTATTTTTGCTCTAAAGCAATTTTTTTTAACATTTGAAATATAATTTATTGAAAGAAAATTATTAAATTTTTTATACGCACCATTCATTGCCCGCATTGCATTTTCACGAAGTTTCCTGTCTGGATTTTCTGAGAATAATTGATAATTTGCGTGATTTAATTGATGTGTTTTTTCTTCACTGTCTAAAATATCATCAAAAGTCAAATCTGCATCATCAAATTTGTCAAAATTTTCTGCAAAACCTCCCGAAAATTCACCCATTAAGGACAAAATTTTTTCCTCTTTTTTTGAAAGCATGTGAGGTTTAAAACGAATAATATCATAAAAAACATTTGAAAAATGCGAATAGTTTTTGTTTTCTTTTAATTTTTCTAAAAATTCGTTTTCAAGTTCTCCAATTTCAACATCAACAAAAGAACTTTCAGCAGAAAATTTTGTTCCTAATGAAGAAATTTTTTCTAATCTTTCTTGTGCTTTGCTATTTGATTGGTCTTCACAAGATTTTAACGAAGCATAACAAGCGAGAAGTTCAATTTTTTGACTAATTTGACTTTCTAAAGTAAGACAGTCAAAAATTGATTTTTCTTCTTTTAATTTTCCCTCAAATTTTGAGATTTCACCCAATCTTTTTTTAAGATTTTCAAAATCTTTTTCCCACTGCTGTTCAGAAACAAAATAACTTTTTAAATCCCACTTATATTTTTCTTCAATTTCATTTCTTTCTTTCATAGACCACCTTTTATATATATTATAATAACTCCATATCATTGCAATCAAGTTTTTTTTCATTTTCCTTCCATGACGTATTTTTTTTCGTCTTGTAGTAAGAATTTGACGAGATAAGACTTTAGAGTTAAGAGTTAAGTTAAAGATTTTTTATTAGTGTGTTTTTCTTGAATAGTATATTACCACTGCCTAATCTTTAATAATTCCTATCTTGAGAGGATAGCACGAAGTTGACGGTTATTCTCTCCCGAACATCGAATTGCCAAAAGCAATTTGCAGGAATTTACGAAACAAATCCGTCCTGGAGCGAAGACTTGCAGGTTGTGTCTCTATACAAGTAATTATTTAAACTTTCCTTTCGAAAAAATTTTTAAATACTTTCCAAGGCATTTCATCTTCAGGTGGTAAACATTTAAATTTCATTTTTGCTTTAGTTGTAGGGTGCTCAAAATCTAAACAATAAGCCCAAAGCGCCAAATTCACATTTTCTTTTGATTTAAAACCGTATTTGACGTCACCCCAAACAACATTTTTTAAATTAGCAAGTTGCACTCTAATTTGATGAGTTCTTCCAGTTTTTATGTTAACTTCCAAAAGTGTTAAATCATCAACTTTTTCTAAAATTTTATAATTAAGCACTGCTAATTTTGCCCCTTCCTCACTCATGGGAACAATTTTAACAAGATTATTTTTCTCATCTTTTTTTAAATAATCCTCAAGAATTCCATCTTTTGCTTTAACAAGACCCGTTACAACGGTCAAATATTTTTTAACAAAACTATGCTCTGCAATTTGCTTCGAAAGTCGTGCTGCACTTTTTGAATTTCTTGCAAAAACCATAATACCGCCTGTAGGTCTGTCAAGTCTATGAACAAGTCCAATAAAAACATTGCCTTTTTTATTATATTTTTCTTTAATATATTCCTTTACTCTTGAAAGCATGTCATCATCTTTTGTCTCATCACTTTGACTTAAAACATTTTGTGGTTTTAAAACCACAATAATTTGATTATCTTCAAACAAAACAATTAAATCTTTTTTCATTTTTTCTTTTAAGAACTGTAATTTAATTCAGTATCAAATAAAATTATATAGCATTTGTTAAGATAATTCAAAAGAAATTATTACTTTGTATTAAAAAATGTTACTTTGATAAATACTTCTATAAATTGGTCTCCTATTGACATAATTTCTTTTACATGTTATTTTTATTAGAATAATATTTATTATTAGCAAATTATTAAATTAAAGGAGAAGAATAATGAGTAAAGAAAAAGATAAAGAATCACTCTTATTATCAATAAACGGTGAAATGTTGGAAAAATTGTCAGTAGAAATTGCCGAAAAAATAAAACAAAAGAAAAATTCATTAGATTTAAATAAGGCAATAAAAGTACTAACTCCAAAAACAAATCAGGAAGAACTTGAAACAATAGAAAATAATATCGCTGAACTTGAAAAAGAAATTTCCGAATTAAAAGAAAAAGAAGAAAAAATTTTAGTTTTGAGAAAACAAAACGATGAATATTTTGACTCAGTAAATGCACCGGAAGCACCTAAACCCCAAAAACATAGTAGTAAAGAATTTGAAAATGATTTAAAAAAGTTTGGTGAACTTTTAGATTTTTTGAAAGAAAACTTTTTAGAAAATTCATCAAACAAAATTAACGATGACACCATTGAAAAACAATAAAACTGCAACAATATATTTGTTGTAATGTGTTTCACTCTTAAGAAAAAAGATGTTTGCTTTGCAACCATCTTTTTTTATATTCTAAAAATAAAAATTTTTAAATAATTATATTTGAAACACTCAAAAGACGTACAAAAACTTTCAAATTGGTGTAGCACTTAAAATGTTGTCTTAAAATTACAAAGAAAAACAACTCGTACCACAGGGTAAAATTAAATTCTCTTCTGTTTTTATTCCCAAATCATATGCATTATAATTTTGAAAAACATCCCCAAAAACTAATTTGGAAATATTTTCCAAAACTCCACATGAAAGCCCTGTAGTATAGGAATTAATTAAAATAAAAAGAGGTTTTTCACTTAAAATCTTTTTTGTTAATTTAACAAAATCAAAAAGTTTGTCTTCAAGTTTCCAAAGTTCATCATTTGGTCCCCGCCCGTAACTCGGTGGATCCATTATTATTGCATCATAACGATTTTCTCTTTTAATTTCCCTTGTAACAAATTTTTCACAGTCATCAACAATAAACCTTACATGTGCATTTTCTAGTCGTGAAAGATGTAAATTTTCTTTTGCGCGTTCCACCATTCCTTTACTTGCATCAACGTGAACGACGTCTGCTCCCGCACTTGCACAAGCAAGAGTTGCTCCTCCTGTGTAAGCAAAAAGATTTAAAACTTTTATTTGTCGTTTTGACAAGTTAATTATATCAATCATTTTTTGCCAATTAAATGCCTGCTCGGGAAAAATTCCTGTATGTTTAAATCCCATAAGTTTAAGCTTAAACTTTAAACTTTTCCATGAAATAATCCAATCCTTTGGAAGTTCACGCTTAAAAATCCATTTTCCGCCGCCTTCTTTAGCTCGCTCATATTTTGCATCAATTCCATCATAATCAGAAAGTTTCCCTTTTGGATTTTTCCAAATAATTTGAGGGTCAGGACGAAGAAGTATAAAATTGCCCCAACGCTCAAGTTTTTCACCCTCACCCGTGGCAATAATACTATAATCTTTCCAATCAGTGCTAAAATTCATTTTATTACTCTTTTTGTTTTAATCTCTGCTTAATGAAATAACAACCTCTTCTCCGCCGATTTCTGCCCTTGTTTCAATTTCGGACTTAACATCTTTAATTTCTTTGATTAAAGCTTCTGACATAATTTGAGGTTTAAATTGTGAAATAACTTTATTTAAAATTTCACTCTTGCTATTAAAATTTGCAAAAATTCTATCTTCAATTTTAAAATCCGCCTCTTTACGCATAACTTGAATATGTCTAACCAATTCTCTATAAAGACCTTCGAGCATTAAACTTTCATCAATTGTAATATCCAAAACAAGAGTAATATTGTTTTCAGTTGCAATAACAAAATCTGTTTTAGGTTTTGAATTTAAAACAAAAAGAGAACTATCTAAATTTTTAAATTCATCTATGTTAACCTTTCCGCTTTTAAACTCGTTAACAAGCTTTTCCATTTTCTGTTCACTAAAACTTGTTAATTTTTCTTTAATTTTTTGAACTTCACCTTTTAAAACAGAACCGGCAGTTTTAAAGTTAATTGTAAGAAAACTGTCATTAAATTTCGAACTATCTTTTTCAAAAACAATATTCTTAATGTTTAATTCGTCTTTTAAAACATTTTCGAAAAGTTTAATTGCGTTTTCAGTTTCACTATCAGCAGTAATAAACAAATGCTTAAGTGGTTGTTTAATTTTAATTTGAGATTCATTTCGAAGTCTTTGTGCTAAAGTAATCATCTCACGCACAATTTTTGTTTCTTTTAAATAGTCTTTTTCACAAGATATTTTGATTTCATTTGGAAAATTCGCAAGAAAAAGACTTTCAGCCTCACTTTTTTCAAAACCATCTCTAACCATATTTTGCCAAATGTGCTCACTCATAAATGGAATAATTGGTGAAATTGCGACTGTAATATTTTTTAGACAGTTATAAAGCGTCCAATATGCAACTTTTTTGTCCATTCCTTCATCAGATTTCCAAAATCTTTTACGGTTAATTCTAATATACCAATTAGTTAAATCATCAATTAAATTTTCAAAATCACGTACAACAAGGAAAAAAGAATGATTATCGTAAAATTCCTTTGCTGATTTTACAAATTGATTTGTTTTGTTAATAAGAAAAATGTCAGTTTTGTCAAAATCTTTTTCTTTTGGAGTAAAGTTTTCTAAAATAGGTTTGTCGAGTATTGCATAGGTGTTAAAGAAAATATATGCGTTCCATAGTCCAAGAAGTTTTCTTCGCATCTCATCACAAATTGAAAAGCCGAAACGAGTGTCGTTAAGCATATTATTTGAAGCATACATATAGCGAACGACATCAGCGCCTATTTTATCTGCAACATTTAAGAAATTTAAATTGTTTTTGCTTGTCTTTGAAAATTTACTACCGTCTTCACTAACAAGCATTGCAAAACCTATAACTTTTTCATAGGGCGCCTTACCTGTAAGCACAACGCTCATAAATAAAAGTGAGTAAAACCAAAGTCGAATTTGTTCTTTCATTTCAACAACAACTTCGGAAGGAAAATTTTCACTCCAATATTTTTTATCAGTAAAATATTTCTTTGTAGAAAAAGGAGTTATTCCAGCATCAAGCCAGCAATCACCGACTTCGCTTACTCTCTCAACGTTTGATCCGCACTGTGAACATTTAATTTTAACACTATCAATAAAAGGTCTGTGAAGATGTGGTAAATTAGCCACTTCTTTTTCACTTGACAATTTAACAAGCTCCTCTTTTGAGCCAACAATGGTTAACTTTCCACATTTTTGACAAGGATAAAAAGGAAGTGGAAGACCATAAAATCTTTTACGTGAAATATTCCAATCACCCATGTTTGTAAGCCAATCAACCATGCGTTTTTTCATGAATTCAGGTTGCCAAACAACATCATCACAAACTGAAATGAGTTGTTGCCTGATTTCATCTGCTTTAATGTACCACTCTTTTGTTAAACGAAAAATCAAAGGATTTTTGCATCTCCAACACGATGGATATCTATGCAAATGTTTGTGCGTGTAATAAAGTTTTCCACGTTGTTTTAATTGCTGAAAAACAAGTGGAGCAACTTCATTAGTGTCAAGTCCACTTAAAAAACCAAAATCATCAAAAAACTTTCCCATTTCATCAACAGGAACAACCTCTAAAAGTCCAAGTTTTTGTCCAAGTTCAAAGTCTTCTGCTCCGCATCCGGGGGCAATGTGAACGGCGCCCGTACCGTCAGTACTTGTTGCCAAATCCCAAGCGACAATTTTATGCTCAAATTTTTGTGATTTTAATTCTTCAAAGCAAGGCTCGTAAGTTTTTCCAATTAAATCAGAACCTTTAACAGTTTTAACAATTTCTAAAACATCACCCTTTAGAACTTTAATACAGTCAGAACAAACAATAATTTTACGCTCTAATGATTTAACCTTGCAAACACTGTATTCTAATTCCGGATTTACCGCAACAGCAACATTTGC
>CAZKOT010000020.1:0-13857 GCA_964554475.1 uncultured Christensenella sp. | reverse complement strand
GGGTGTTGTTGTCCAAACCAAAATATCCATATCGGAATTCTTAATCGGCAGATGAAAAAACACAGCTTCATGTTCCATTTCTTTATAATGGTCAGCAAGTTCATGTTCTGAAATCGAAGTCCCGCAATGAGAACACCATGGCATCGGTCTGTGTTTTTGAATTAAATAACCTTTTTCATGACACTGTTTTAAAAAATACCAAATTGATGTAATGTTTTCATCTGAATTAGTAAAATAAGAATTATCCCAATCCATCCACATTCCTAAACGTTTTGATTGTTCAGTAATAATTTTTGAATACTTCTCAACTCTTTTCATGCATGCATTTGTAAAGTTTTCAAGTCCAAAATTAACAATGTCTTTTTTATCCTTCATTTTGAATTCTTTTTCAACTTCGACTTCAACCCAAAGTCCTTGTGCATCAAAACCATTTTGGAATTGAGCACTATGACCAGTTAAGATTTTATAACGATGCATAAAGTCTTTTAAAGAACGATTCCAAGCATGATGAACCCCCATTTCACCATTTGCAGTAATAGGTCCATCTAAAAAGCGAAAACGTTTTTTACTATTTTCATTTTTTTTAACAACTTTTTCAAAAATTTTGTTTTCGTTCCAAAATTTTAAAACATCTTCTTCAAGTTTAATAAAGTTTGGCATACTTTCATCTTTTCTCATATTTTGTTATCCTTTTTTGTAGGGAAATTTGCTTGTTGTAATTGACTTTATAATAGCAAATCTTTTATAAAAAAGCAATTATTAAATAAAAATAATAAATAGAATAGGTCTCGATATATGAAACTTGCTATTACTTAGTCACTAATAATAAATCTAGGTAATTACTCTAAATAAAAAAAAAGCTGTGCGTTTGCCTCGACAAATTTAAACAATTTCAATGAAAAGAAAATCAAACTCCATTAAAGCAACCTTGTGGCAACCATGATTCACCGCTTAATGTTGCTACCGTCAGGTCCTCACATGGTTCACAGGTCATAATCCCACAAGACCTTAATTTCAACGCTCATTTTCTAACACTAATAAAGAGTAAATAAGCCTCAACAAATGTTCGGTTCTGCATAAAGCGGATTTCAGATTACAAGGAACCGCTAACTCCCCACCTAGCACAGCATCATTTATTATATTTTGATATTTTTAAAATGTCAACCTTTAATTTTTTCTAATAAGTTAAAATTATATTTCCAAATTTTGAATTTTTCAAGTCCAGTATTTATTTGCCCTGCTTTATTTAATTTGTTATACTTATTAAATGGGGTTGCAATGGAAAAAATAGAAAATTCAAATGCACGAAGATTTATTAATGCGTATAATCAAATTGATTACGCACTTCGAGCACAATACAATTTAAAAAGAAGTATGAATTTTTCTGAACTTATAAGAAAAACGGTAACACTTAACTATATTGTTAGAAAATATGAAGATGAACTAATTGATTATGGACGTTTAAGAAATGCAATAATTCACAGAAGTAATGAGGAATATATTATTGCTGATCCTCATGATGAGGTTGTTTTAGCAATTGAAAAAATTGCAAAACTTATTTCAACTCCTCCAAATGCACTTAACACAATTTGTAAAGATAGAGTTATAACTGCCTTATGGGATGATTCACTCAAAAAAATAATCAAAATTATGTCAGAAAATTCTTTTACTAATATTCCACTTTATAAAAACGGCAAACTGATGGGTGTAATACATGGTCAGCGGATTTTAGAAGAAATTGGTAAAATTATTATAAAAAATGAAAATATAAACAGCTATATTGAAAACACAAAAATTAATGAAATAATTAACGAAGATAATTACCCAAGATATTTTGTTATGCCTGCGAGTTCAACAATAGATGATATTTTAGAACTATTTTTTCAAAACAGAAAACTGTTAGTGGTTTTAATCACAAAAAACGGAAGTGATGACGAAATGCCACTTGGAATAATTACCACAACCGAATTAATCGAAATGAATAATATACTTGATAACTATTAAAGAAATAAAGACAACCAAAAAATTTTCCCTCGCATTGCTCGGGAACGTGAAAACGGGCAAGCCCTTGCACTAAAATTGCCTCACTCTTTGGCGGGTTCCGCTCCATTTCGTTTTCTTACTCTAAAAAATTTGTTTAGTTTAATGGTGCTCACCCTTGCAATTTGCTTGACGCAAATTGACGCTCGGCACGTTTTCTTTGGAAAATTTTGAAAAATTTTTCAAAATTTTCTCATCTTTCGGCTTAACTCCGCTGGCGAAAAGTGTCCGTCCTCGCTGTCGACGTCGCAAAAAAAACTCAAGAACACTAAACAGTCATTTTAATAAAAAATAGATAAAATTATAAAACAAAAAACATACACTATTAAAAAGTATGTTTTTTCTTTAATTATGGTTGTTAAGAATTTGGAGTTTTTTCAATCAGATTTATTTTCCTTCAAAATCAAGCACAGTAGCAGGATTAATTTTTGCATTATTTTTCAAAAGTTCAAAATGCAAATGTGCTCCGTCTTCTTCCTCTCTAGTCGCCGTTGTCGATGCTTTTCCAATTAATTGTCCTTTTTCAACATTGTCTCCTTGTGCAACGTTTAACTGCGTGTCAAGTGAAGCATAAATTGATTTATACCCATCCGGATGGGTAATAACAATATAATTACCCAACATCATATCATTTTTAACTTCGCTAACAACGCCTTTTGCAATTGCAAAAACATTTAAAGATTCACTTGTTAAATCATATGATTTGTGTGCTTCCCACTGCTTCATAGTTTTATTATACATTAATTCAGAATCCGAATATTCTTTTAAAACGGTAAAATCTTGCATTGGAAATGTAAAGGTCAATGTCTGACCTCCTACATCAACATTATCATTATCATTAGGGTCAATAACAAAGTTATTATTTGTTGCAAATGCAATGCTAAGCCCTATTGCTATTAACAATACTCCCGCTATTAAGTAATATCCATATTTTTTCATTATTGTTAAAAATTTTTTCTTTTTCATTTTAACCTCCTGCAAAGATTATTGACAGGAGAATATATATTTAAACAATTTTTTCAGTAGTGCTAATAAACAAACTTTTTTTATATGAATTACTTAAAATTCATTTTAATAACTTCCTAAAATCAACGGAGTTCCTGCAATTAAAGAATCGCCATTTACAACAATTTGAATATTTACTTTTTTATGGTCAAGAAAAACTCCTTCATTTAAAAAATCAGAAAACCCATAAATTATTTTTTTTTCATCAATGATTTCTTCTTTCAAAATTCTTACTTTAAATTTTGACAATAATTCTTCGTAACTGTATTTTTTTAAACGGATTGTAACACCTTTAACATTTTCAAGTTGACTTAAAAGTAGTTTTCCAAAATTTATTTTACAAGAAATAAATGCTCCACCATTAAATTTTGAAACCGATATATAATCAGGAAAATTTGACACTTCACCACCAACAAAAAATTCACATATTCCATCGTTTGAAACATTCAACAGTTCTTCATTTTGTTCTATACGAAAGAAACTAAACAAAATTATTAAAAAAATAAAAACAGCAATAATTTTCACAAATATGATTGTTGACTAATTTTAAAAATTTAAAAAACCCATTGATGCAATAGTTGAAAAAAGAATGTTACAATTTGTAATAATTGGTAAAACATTTAAACATTTTAAACATTTTTCAAAATCAACAACTGCTCTACATTTAAAATCGAATTGTTGAAACTCTTGTGAAATATTGTTTATTTGATTTAAAAGTTTTTCTTTAATTGTGAAAAGTTTTAAGAAAAACTGTTTATTTGTTACTTTTATTAAGCGGGCATTTAGTCGAATATTAATGTTAAAAAGCTTTAAATTTGTATGAATTTTTTCTAAATTTAGAAAATTCAATATTTCAATTTTTTTTTGATTTAAAAAATTTTTATAACACTCCAAAATAATTTTTGCACTTATCAAGCAAAGTATTCCAAAAGGAGCCTGAATTGCTTTTGAATTTTGTAAAAGAAATGAAAAATTTAAATTTGTAAGAGTGGTTGGAATAACATCTTTTAGAAAGTAGCCTAAGTCAATCAAAATATCAGTTAAAACAAGTTTGCTATCTGCAGATTGTGTTTTTAAATTATCTAAATTTTCTTTAAATTTATTAAGAGAAGATATTATTTCAAATTTTTCTTCTTTTTCAAAAAAAAGTCTATCGATTTCAAAACTAAAAACTTTTTCAAAAAAGCTTAAAACAAATCCAATCCCGTTTGTTACCAGTGTTTCATCTGCAGCAATAATAAAATTTTCATCAATAATTATTTTTGAAGCATAATCACATTCGTAACATTTTTTTAAAGAGTGATTAGAAACAAGCGAGTATTTTGAAAAGTATGCAGATGTAGATGGAGCGGAAACGACTAAAATTACTTTTAGATTTAAAATTTTTCCAACCATTTTTGCCAAATCACAAATACTACCGCCACCCAGTGCAACAATAACCGAGCATCCTTTCATCATATCTAGAACTTTTTGAATTGTGTTATAATCGCAAACGCTATGAATTGATAACGATTTAAACTCTTTTCCGGCACGAACAATTTGATTAACAACAAAAATACCGAATTTTTGATAAGCTGAACGACTGCTTAAAAAGAATACTTTTCCTTTTTGGGGAATTTCATTTATGATTTCGCAAAGAGCATTAATTGCATTTTTTTTGAAAATAATTCTATTACAAAAATCATCGTTATGAAAATTCATATCCCCTCACATTAGGTATTATTTTTTTTTATATTCTGCTAAAAAACACAATTACATATTTTGTGATTTAACAAATCTTTTGTTTATTTTATTATTAAAAAAATTTAACAAAAGGAAAAGCAAAAAAAACAAAAAAAATGTTTAAATAATTCTTTTTTTAAACATTTTTAAATTTATAAGAAAGTTTTATTAATAATAACAATATTCAAGTAGTATTCTTTAATCAAATTATAAGTCGTAAATTCTAATTTTAAGTTGAATCTTTGAATTTGTTGAATTGTATGCTAATAATAATGTCTTAAACTTACTCTCTTCTTCCTTTTGTATTCTTTTAATTGCCGGTTACGGAAAACAATACTTTCATTTTCTAATTCATATTTCTTTTTTTGCCAATTATATTTTTTATTGCCAATAAAGTAATCGTAAATAATAATTAATATTCCTTGGAAAATTGCAATATAGTAATTAAAAAATCTCCATAACAACAATGCCCAAAAAACCGTTCCGCCTTCAAATATTTTTTTAAAAACTTCGGTGAAAGAAAACTCACTCATTCCTGTTCCACCTGGAAGAGGCATAATTGTTGATGCAATATCAATCATAATGCAATTTACCATAATGTCAAAAAACAAAGATGGGTCAAAACGCACAAGTGCTGCATAAAGAAAAAATGGTATGCTGTATTGCAATAAATTATAAACAATTGAAAATAGAGTTAAAAAAATATATGATTTAATATCTTTTGAAAAACTTTTTAAAGATTCTTGAAAATCGGAAATAGTTTTTAGTGCCCTATTGCATGATTTTTCATAATTTTTGACTAATTTCATTTTAAAAAGCAATTTGTAAACTTTTTCAATAAATATTTTACCTGCACGTTTGCTCATTGCAAGAATAATAGTCCCAACAAAAAATAATGAATTTATAAAAAATGAAATTAAGCTGAAAATCAAAACAATTTGAGCATTACCCAAGGTATTCATTGCCAAACAATAAATAACTGCAAAAATATTAATAACAAGCCATGCTATTTGTCCTAAAAAATATTCTCCAAGCGGAACCGAAAGAGCGCTTGAAATCGGGAGTCCTCTTTTATTTAAATAATAAACTTGAAAAGGTTGTCCTCCTGCATTAAATGGAACAATATCATCATAATATCTTCCCAAAGCAGCTGTTTTATAACTCAAAAACGGTCTTGATCGTTTTGTTGTTTTCTTAACTAAAAAATTCATTCTCATGCTTTTCATAAACATTAAAAATGCAAAAATAAAAAAAGCAAAAACAATAAACCAACCATTAACCCCAACTAAATCAAGTGAGCCAATACCCTCACCTTTCAATTGAAAATACAAAACTAAAACAACAACAACAATATTTAAACCAAAAAAAACTGCGTTTAGAATTTTTTTCTTTTTACTCTTTTGTGCTTTAACAACTTCCTCAGCCTCTTCAACCAACTTTTGTTGTTCGGCGAGTTTTTTTGCCATTTCTGCACGTAAAAGTAAAACAGATTGCGGAACGACAGAAGTGTATCGCTTATTTTTTGAAATATAACCAATAATATATTTCGTATGAAGAGTCAAAATCTCTTGTTTAAGAATTTTTTTTGCTTTCAAAGTAAATTGATTTTAGCAAATCAACTTTACAAATGTCAAGATATTCACCGTTTAAAAGAAAAATGATTTTTCATCATTTCCCCAACAAATCATCATAGGTCCATGTGTAGCGATTAATAGTAACCTTATCTTTTGCTTTAAGCGTATTTAGGTAAAGTGTTTCATTTAACGAACTTTGTGGAAGTGTTATACTCTCATAAACTTTGTCAAAAAGTGTTTTGTTTGTAAGTGGATTTAAAAGAGTATCATTTAAAATCATTATATCACTGTTTGTAAATGTCAATCCATCAACTGAGTTTATTTCGAAAGGAAAATTATTTTTTACTTTGCCTGCATAAAAAATAATATGAACGCCGTATTGTGAGGGAACAAAGCCAGAAACGCTACCAAATTTACCATTTCCATCATCAAAAAGTTCTCGTGATGCATTAGTAAAACCTTCAACCATTCTTGAATCCTGTGTACCAATCACATAAAGATATTCCGAATTCAAAGCTCCATCATCTTGATTGTATTTATACAAAAGTTCTCTAAAAGCTTCTGCTTTTTGTTTATCAGTTCCACCACTTACTGCATCATTAATTTGAGACAAAACATATTCAACAGTTTTGCTACTATCTTGTAACATTCCATTTTCATCACGTTCTTTAACAGGAATTGCATTAACCAATTTCATAATTTCATCATTGTAATAAGTTGAAGAACCTGAAATTGTGCCATTTTTCCTTTTTTCTTCAAGGGCATTGTAAGCAGCAGTTTGTTGGTCATTAAATTTTAATAAAATATGCGAAACAAAGAAAAAATCTTCGGTTTGGGCGTAATTAACTGTTGAAAAATTGTCCAATAAATCTGTAGTCAATTTTGTACTGTTGAATTTATATTTAGTAAAAGAATTTATAATTTGCCCTTTGTACTGATTTAAAACATCTTCAACGGTAATTTTTGAAATATCAGAATTATAATAAATTACTTCCTGCATTTTTGAAATTTTCAGTGAATCAAGTCTACTATCGTAAATTCTTTGAATTTCTCTTTTAAAAACAGAAACATCATCGGTTGAAAGTCTTTGTCCTTCTTCATTTTTTAAAAGTTGTTTAACATAACGGTTCAAAGCCTCTTTATTCACATTTGCATCTTGAAAAGCATTTAAATCGGCGGGCGTATAGGGATCGTTTGTTGTTATATATTCGGTTTTTGCCAAAATACTTAAATATAAATAATTTATTATTTCATTATAATCTATTGTATTACAAATAAGAGGTTCGTTTTCATTTTCGTTTTTTGTTTCAATTAACTTAATAACATACTGTCCATCTACAAATTCAATCCTTGCTTTAGGAGTATAAGGAGTGTACTGAACTGGTGTTTCATTTGAATTTTCTTCAGCAGCTGTAGGTGAAACAATGTTAAAGTCTTTTCTCACTTCTTCAGCAAATGTTTCGAGATTTGTTTCAAGTGCGTTAATCGTATCTTTCCAAAGTTTATTTCTGTCTAAATTTGTAATTTGAACTTTTTCATTTTCTTCGGCAAACAATCTATCATATTCTTTTAACAAAACTTTTTGGTTAATAAGAGCGTCAATAGTCTTTTTTAAAGCATCTTCAACAGAAAGTCCTTGTGACTGAACCAGATTTGCACCATAATTATTAAAAGCAGTAATCAATTCTTTTTTAGTAATTTCAACTTTGTCACCATTTGTGTAATCTAGTGAAACAACAACAGTGTTATAATATTTCGCCAAGTTTTTCTCTATAAGAGAGCACCCGCCAAAAATAAAGCACAAGCTAAACAAACACATTAAAAATAAAGCAATTTTTTTCTTCATTAAAAACAAAACTCCAAGTAAAATTATAAATATAGAAAATTTCTTTTGTATTATACTAAATAAAACTGTAGAAAGCAAGCATTTAATAAGGTTGTCATTGCAATGATTCTTTAAAAGTCTCAACTCACAAAGAGCTATAAAAAATATTTACTCCTACACGACATCAAGACTCACTAAAAAAGGATAATAAGAAATCACATTTTTCATTAATTGAAAAGCCTCTTAGGTCAAATTCAATTATGGGCATTGTGTCAAATTTTAAAACTCCTTTGCTCTTATTTTTTTCAAGAGCTTTTGAAAGAAATTCATTCATAACATCTTTTTCCTTGTAAAGAAAAAGCGAGCATGCTTTTTCATTTACTAAAATTCTTGAGATATTATGTTCCTGAGCAAAATTTTTAATCAAAGCAATTTTAATCAAATTTTCAATTTCTTTTGGGATTTCCCCAAAAGATTGAGAATATATTTTTTTAATTTCTTCTGCATCCTCTTTCGTTGTCAAATTACTTATTGCAGTATAGAGTTTAATTCTTTCGTTTTCGTCTGAAATATATGTTTTGGAAATATAGGCATTTAGTCCAATGTCAATTTTTATTTCCTTCTTAACTTTTTTAATTTCGCCTTTTAATTGACTAACAGTTTCGTCCAACAGTCTACAATAAAGATCATATCCAACTTTTTCAATATGTCCGTGTTGTTCACGGCCTAAAACACTCCCCGCACCTCTTATTTCCAAATCACGCATTGCAATTTTAAATCCGCTTCCAAGTTCTGAAAATTGCGTAATTGCTTCAAGACGTTTGTAAGCCTCTTCAGTTAAAACCTTATCTTTTTGATAAGTAAAATACGCATAAGCAAGTCTATTACTTCGACCCACTCGCCCTTTTAATTGATAAAGTGATGACAATCCCAATTTATCACTGTCAATCACAATTAAAGTATTCGCAAGGGGTATATCAATCCCATTTTCAATAAGCGTTGTCGCAATAAAAATTTGATATTGTCCGTTATAGAGTTTTAAAACTGTATCTTCAAGAATTTTAGGTGACATTCTTCCGTGAGCAATGCCAACAGAAACACCAGGCAATAATTCTTTAACCTTGTTTGCAAAATCAAAAATGCTATCAATTCTATTATAAACAATAAAAACCTGCCCGCCCCTTGAAATTTCTCGCTGACAAACATCACTAACTAAAGGATAATTAAATTCACATACAAAAGTTTGAACAGGAAGTCTGTTTTTGGGTGGAGTTTCAATAATACTAATATCTCGAATACCCGAAAGCGACATGTGAAGAGTTCGAGGTATTGGAGTTGCTGAAAGAGTTAAAACATCAATGGTTTTCTTTAAGTTTTTAATTTTTTCTTTATCACCAACACCAAAACGTTGTTCTTCATCTAAAATCAAAAGCCCTAAATTATTAAATTTAACATCGCTACTCAAAAGACGATGTGTTCCAACAATTAAATTTACTTCACCATTACCAATTTTTTTTATAATTTCTTTTTGAAAAGGTAGAGGAACAAGCCTATTTAAAACAGCAATACTAACCATAAAATCTTTAAATCTTCTTTGACAGGTTTTAAAGTGTTGCTCGGCAAGAATAGTTGTTGGACACAAAAAAGCAACCTGTTTACCGCTCAAAATTGCTTTGTAAGCGGCACGCAACGCAACCTCAGTTTTACCATAACCAACATCTCCACAAATTAATCTATCCATAACTTTTGAAGAGCACATGTCATTTTTAATTTGAAAAATTGCTTCCAGTTGATCAGGAGTTTCATCAAATTCAAAATTATTTTCAAATTCTTCCTGTAAGTAGCTGTCAGGTTCAAATCTAAATCCTTTTACACTTTCCCTTTCTTTGTAAAGAGAAATTAAATCTATTGCAAGCTTTGCAATTCCCTTCTTTGCACGCTCCTTGACTTTTGCAAATTCAAGTCCTCCAATTTTGTTTAATTTTGGTTCTGTTTCCATTCCAACAAAAGCTGAAATAGATTGTGCTTGTTCGCTAGGTATATAAAGTTTTGCTCCTTCATCATAAAGAATAACAAAATAATCTTTTTCGCTTCCTGCAAGTTTCAATCTCTCAATTGCAACACATTTTCCAACTCCATGAAATTCATGCACAACATATTCACCCACTTTGGGGAGATAAAAAACATTTTTCTTTTTAGCATGTGAAATTTTTGAACTCTTTTTGATTAAATCATTTGTTGAAATTAAAATTATGTTTGTTTGCCATATATTAACAGAAATAAAAAGTTCTTTTTCTATTACATAAACTCCGCTGTTTTTTAAAAATATACCACTATCATAAAGAAATTTTGAAAGAGTTTCCGCCGCCGATTTATCTCCCGCAAAAAGCACAACTTTTTGTTTAGCTGCAATAAAAAGTTTTAAGTCCTCTACTAATAACTTATAATCAAGCAAATATTTTTTTGGAGCGCCACAACGAAAATTGCAAACCTCATGATTTTTAAAAATATTAAAATCATTATTAATAGCCGAAAAAGCAATTAAAGAACAATCATTAGAATTGAAAATTGTTTCTTTGGGAAAATAAAAATTCAAATGTTCTTGTAGTAAAAGCCCATCCAAAATCAATTTTTGAGTTAAAGTTTGATTTGAGAAGTAAATTAAATCAATCGATTGTATAAGTTTTTTTGGCTCATCAAAAAAAATTTGTTTCGCATTGCAAATCCCTAAAATATTATTTTTAAAATACTCATCAAAAACTAATGTAAAAGCATTATTCAATCCATTACAATCATGTTCAAGATTTCCAATAACATTCGCTATTGTGTCTTGAATTTTTCCCCCACTATTTTTACTTGTCTTTTTTATTTTTTCAATTAAAAAATTTTTTTCTCTTTGAAAAATTGTAGCTGGATAAATCTTAATGCTATTTAATTCTTCAACTTGAGACATGTCTTCAATATTAAAATAATAAATCTTTTCAATTTCATCGCCAAAAAAATCAAATCTGACAGGATGGTCATCTCCAATGTTAAAAATGTCAACAATATCACCACGAACAGCAAATTCGCCCTCCGCACTAATAATTTCGACCCTTCGATAACCTAAAGCAAGCAATTTTTTAATCAAAGCATCATGGGAATAATTTTTTTCTTTTTCAAACAGAATCGATTTAAAAAAACTACTATCGGGCAATCTTTGCACTAATGCTTCGCAAAGAATAATCAAAACATCTGTATCACCTTCATTAAACGAACTAACACCTCTAATCAATTTTTTCATAGGTGTTAAGTCCTGAGAATAAACAAATAATGGATTATCAAATCCACTACTAACAATTTGTACACTTAAATTAAGCGAAAGAATTTGATTTTTATAGTTACTTGCAACTGTAAAATCATTGACAACAATAATGCTTCCTTTCCCATAAATTGCTGTAAAAAAAGATTTCTCTCCTATTCCTAAACCATAAATCGTTTGATTTTTTTTGTTTGCGGAAAGCGAAAGACACTTTTTAATCTCTAAATTATTTTTTATATCTTCAAGAATATTCATTTTTTTAAGAGTGAAGAGTTGAGAGTGCAAAGCAAATTACAAATTACAAATAATCATTTAGTGGTAAATTTAAATAATATAAGAGTTAAGAATTGAAATGAATAATTGTGCATTAAGGTTTTTTAATAATTTATAATTTATATTTTCTATTTATCAATATTTTGTGTTTGAATTGATGAGTAATAAATGTAAACAAGTAAAATAAAGTAAACTTTCTTATTTGTATTTTGTATTTGCATTTTGTTATTTGTTAATTTTTGTATTTTTATTATTCTAATTTTTTCTTTTTGCTAAAATTTCCTCAAAAACAAACTTTACCACATTTGAAAGTACTTCATCAAAGCTTTCAGTAATTTCGGAAAGAACGTAATCGGCTAAATCGTTTATATTTTCCTCTTTAATTCCAATACGAATTCTCGCAAAATCAGTTGTTTTTAATTTTTCTACAATATTTTTCATCCCGTTATGTGAGCCTCCACTTCCATTTTGCCGGTAGCGAAATTCACCTTTTTTTATGTCAACGTCATCAAAAATAACAAGTAAATCTTTTAAATTGAGCTTAAATTTTTTAATCAGTTTAGAAATGCTTTCACCACTCAAATTCATAAAAGTTTGAGGCTTTGCCAAAACAATTTTTTCGCCCTTAAATTCAGTTTCACAAATTTTAGCATCGCAATATTTATTTGTCCATTTTCCACCAAATTTTTCACATAATTTATCAAGAGTTAAAAAACCTAAATTATGATAGGTTTTTTCATATCTTTTACCTGGGTTCCCAAGACCAATAATTAAGAACATATTTTCCTTTGATAAACAAACACTATTATGTTGCTTTTTTCTTAACGACTTCAAACGGTCCAACAACCATTCCTTCCGAAATTTTACTTTCAATAATGCTACTTTGCCTAATTTGACAACCTGCAGAAATAATACTATTTTCAATGTAATTAGATGGTTCTAACAAACAATTTTTCCCAATAATAGTTTTCCCTCTTAAAATATTATTTGTCATAATTCGAACGCCTGATTCAATAACAACATCAGAATCAATAAATGTCGTTAAGGGATTTTCAATAAAAATTCCATTTTGCAAATGAAAATCTAAAATTCGGTTTTTCATTATTTCAGTAATTAAAGAAAGTTGTTTTAAATCATGAGCAATAATAAAGTCCTCTTCGTCAAAAAAACGTGTTTGAGTACTTTGAATACTAGTCGCACTTTTAATATATTCCGTGTTAAAAACATAACCCCTTGTTAATTTTAGAACATTAAGATTTCGCATTGAAAAAAAATCCAATATTTCCAAAAATGTACTTTTTTTAAGTAGAGGAGTGTCTGAATATAAAACAACAGTATATTTTTGTCCTTCTAAAAGAGGTTTAATAAGAGATAAAATATCAGTTTCATTTGTACAAGTCGAAGTTTTATATTTATAACCATCAGTAGCAATTGTAAGCCATTCCCACATTTTTCGTCCGCAAATGGTTAATTCATAAGGCTTAATAAAATTTTTGAAATTGGCATTTTTTTCAAGAAGAATAATAACCAAAACATCTTCGAAAGAAACTTGCTTTTTTTCAGGCATAGGAAGAGTACCGAGTTCAATTTCATCAAGTAATTTTTTTTCTTTTTTTTCTTTAACCAATATTTCCATGTTTTTATTTTAGTAATAACAAATTTAAAAGTCAATTAAATAATGAAAATTGAGAGTTAGAGTTGAGTAAAAATTGCCTAAAAGGCATTTTCAATCTCACCTCCGCCCAAGCAAACACCATTTTCGTCATATAGAACAACAAATTGTCCCGGTGTAATTGCCCTTTGTTTGTTTTCAAATTCAATTTTAATAGTTGTTGAAGACGTGACAAATATTTTCACTTTTTGATCGGGTTGACGATAGCGAAATTTTGCAAAACATTCAAATTCAATTTCATCTTCTTTAGCAGTGAAACAACTTTGCATTTTTTTCTTTGTATTTTCATTTGCCCCTTCCTTGTTTATTTGTTCATTGCAAAAATTTTTTTTCTTTCCTATTTCCAATTTTTTTTCATTTTTAGGAATTTTCGGTATCCAATTAAATCCGGTTGCTGTTAGTCCACTTGAAAACAGTTCCTTTCCTTCACCTTGAGAAACATACA
>CAZKOT010000019.1:5740-22684 GCA_964554475.1 uncultured Christensenella sp. | reverse complement strand
TGTTTTCCGTTTGACAGTTCCGAACAACAAAAACACGCTAGTGTTTTTTGAGGGCAAATACTTGAAGCCCGAAATAAGTTGTGAAAAGCGTAGCCCATTGCCCTTTCTCTGCTTAGTCAAACATTGTAATAACCAAAATCATAGGTCGTCTCATTGTTCTTTTGTAAATAAAATTTGAAATATGTTTTCGAACATTGTTTTTGATTAAATTAGGGTCCATCCCTCGAAGGTCGGTTTGTTTAACCAAATCAATTAGTGTTGCTTTAACATCTGCATGGAATTGTTCGGCCTCATCATTATAAATAACTCCCCTTGTTATTGTGAAAGGATCGGAAGAAAGTTCACCTGTTGTTGAAAGAATGTTTAACACAACAACACAAATTCCGTCTGCTGAAAGTTGACGTCTGTCTTTTAAAACCGTGCTGTCCATATCACCAATACCCAAACCATCAATAAGTCTTTGTCCTGCTGTCACAAAACCTGTTTGACGAATGCTGTTGTTAGTCATTTCAACCTGCATTCCCAAATCAGGAATTATTATATCTCGTGAATTCATACCAAGTGAAATTGCAAGTTCTTTGTGAAGTTTTAAATGACGATATTCACCATGAACGGGAATAAAAAATTTTGGTTTTACTAAAGAATGAATAATTTTTATTTCTTCCTGACAAGCATGCCCTGAAGCATGAACATCGGCAAGTTCGTCATAAATTACATTTGCTCCCTTTTTGAAAAGAGCATTAATAATACTGTAAACACTTTTTTCATTGCCCGGAATGGGGGAAGAAGAAAGAATAATTGTATCACCCTCACCAATAGTAATTTTACTAAATCCGCCTGCAGCCATTCGAGTAAGAGCACTCATTGCCTCCCCTTGACTGCCAGTTGTTAAAATCAAAAGTTCGTTTGGTGCATATTTGTCAATTCTTTCTATGTCGATTATATTTTGTTTGTCAAAAACTAACTCTCCAATTTTCATTGCAGCTTCAGAAATGTTAATCATACTTCGCCCAGTAAAAGCAACCTTGCGTTTAAATTTAACAGCTAAATCCATTAGTTGCTGAATCCTGTGAATATTTGAAGCAAAGGTTGCAACAAAAAGACGATCGGCCTTATGTTTTTCAAAAACTCCTTCAAGTACTCTGCCCACATTTGATTCACTTATTGAATAACCTTTCCTTCCAATATTAGTACTTTCGCAAAGCAGTAATTCAACACCTTTTTTTCCGAGTTCACCAAACCTTGTAAGGTCGGTAATAACTCCGTCAATGGGTTGGAAATCAATCTTAAAATCTCCTGAATGAATAATATTTCCGCAAGGAGTTGTAATACAAAGTGCAAGTGCACCCGCAATTGAATGATTGACTTTGATAAATTCAATTGTAAAAACGCCAAGTTTTAAAATATTCTTTGGTTTGACTGCTATTGCCTTATGCTTTATTTTTGGAAATTCTTTTAACTTGTTTTCAATTAAAGCAAGAGTTAATTGAGTCGCATAAATTGGAACATTTATATCAGAAAGAACAAAGGGTAAACTTCCAATATGGTCTTCATGACCATGAGTTAAAATAATTCCTTTGACTTTATCCTTGTTTGCAAGTAAATAGGAAATATCGGGAACAACAAGGTCAATTCCCGGCAAATCTTCATTCGGAAAAGTAAGACCGGCATCAACGATAATCATATCGTTTTCATACTCTATTGCTGTCATATTTTTGCCGATTTCTCCGATACCACCCAAAAAGGTGATTTTAACTTTTGAATTATTGGACATTAAATTTCTCCTTTTGAAATTAATTAATTTTTATAAAAATAATTTAAATAATAATAAATTATAAATAATAGTAATTTAAATGTATTTAATATGAATATATGTTCATATAAGATAATAATATATTAGATTGGTTACAGTAGTATTTTTATATTAATATACACTTCTTAAAAATGCACAGTATTGTCGTGCTAATTTTTTTTATTTGTCACCGAATATCAATTTGCTAATGTAAAATGACGTTCGAAATATTTCCAAATTTAACATTTAGCGTGGCAAAACACCTAATCTAAACTTTTCTTGTACTTTAATATCCTGCCCGCTTCTTAATTTTCTTAATTGTTCAATCTTTAGTAATTATATAATATGCTTTGCTTTTTTAATTTTGTCAGTTTCTTCAAGTTTTTTTGGAGAAAGAATTGTGTCGAGGTCAACATAGTATCTCATTCCCTGACTACCAAAAAACATAACCATTTGATAAATACAAAATGTTATGTGAAAGAGCGGTAAAATCAATAATAGTGAAAACGCTCCGAAAAGGGTTGCAAAAAGAAAATGAATCAAAAGAAGCATTACAACCGAAGAAAAGCTTTTAAAAAATCGTCTGTTGGTTGCAATAAGACCCTTGTTTAAACTTTTTAAAACAGGTGTTCCAAAAACAACAATTGAGGGCATCCAGCCTGTAAAAATATTAAGACGCATTCCGTAAATAATTTGAAATGTTACAAGCATTAAAAAGGGGGTAAAAAGCATCCAAATTTCACTGTTAACACCAAGTTGTAAAAGACCGAAAAGAATAAAGCCCAAAAGTGCTAAAAACGGAAGAAAAATTAATGTTTTTAAAAGTGAATAAAGACTTGATTTTCCAATTTTTTTAATAAATGAGCCTGCATAACTAAACTTTGCTAAACTAGACATGCTTCCGTAAATCATTTCACCTACAACAATGTCTGAAAGTGAAATTAAAAAAGGAAAAACAAAGAAAAAAATCACTAACAAGTAAATAACTGCAAAAGCATTAATTGTAAAAAGCTCACGAAAGCAATCAAATGTAATTTGCAGAATTTTCCATACTTCACCTAAATATGCCTCAATATCACTGAAAGGAAAGTTTATAAGTAAAACTCTTAATTGAGAAAAAAATTGTGGTAAAGAACTTACATTTTGAAGACTTGATAAAACGGGCAATACCAAACAAGCGGTTATGCCAATAACAATAATTTTATAAAGATAATCTTTCCAAAAAATGCCGAAATTTGCAAACAACAACCTGTAGGAATTACGAAACATCATAATAAATTAACGGCTCCTTAAAAAATATTTAGTTAGAAAAATAAATACATAATCGCAAATTAAAATAAAAAAATCATATAGTTCAACATTTTTTATTTAAAATCACTTTCGTGAAAAACATACCATGAAAATCAACTTTTTGTATTATACACAATTAGCAAAAAAAAATCAAGTGATTTTGTTTTTGTTTGATAATGGAAAATTTTATTTTCGAACAAATAAATTTTTACCATTTTTGCACTTTTCAATAATTATATTGGCAATTTATAAAAATTTTTCCAAACCTTTAAGTTATTTATCCTCAAATTGTCAATTATAAAAATAAATTGCTCATTTTCAATTAAAAAACTTTTGAAATTAATTTTTCAACAACGCTTCCGTTTGCTTTACCTTGGGTGTTTTTCATTACATATCCAGTAATAAACTTACAAACTTTTTCTTTGTCAGTTTTGTAATCCTGTGCAACTTTTGGATTGTCACTTTTTAATTTTTCTAATAATTTCAAAATTTCTTCTTCAGAAATTGTTACAATTAAATTCATTTCATTTGCAAGTTTCAAAGGTTCTTTTCCGTTTAAAATTGTTTTTTCCAAAAGAAGAAGTCCATTTGATTTTGTAATTTTTTTCTCTTCAACAAGTTTGATTATTTCAACTAAATATTTTTCGCTAATGGGGAAACTTTCCCCTTCTTGTTCTTTGACAATTTTTAAAAGATTTACCATTATCCAATTTGATATTGTTTTTGGCATGTTTAAAATAGAAACACATTTTTCAAAATAATCAGAAATATATTTACTTGAGGTTAAAATATCAGCATCATAAGGGGGTAATTTAAACTCTTCAATATAAATTTGACGTCTATCACTTGGTGATTTGGGCATTTCATTTTTTAATTTTTCAATTTCCTTGGTTGAAATTTTAATCGGTAAAAGGTCAGGATCGGGAAAATAACGATAGTCTTGAGCATGCTCTTTACTTCTCAAAGCAGTTCCATTTCCTTTTAAATCATCCCATTTGCGTGTCTGTTGAATGATTTTTTCACCTTCATTTAAAAGTTGCGACTGCCGTTCAATTTCAAAATTGATTGAATTATAAACACTTTTAAAAGAGTTCAAATTTTTTGTTTCAGTTCTTGTTCCTAATTTTTCACTGCCCCTAGGTTTTAGAGAAAGATTGACATCGCAACGCATTCCACCTTCTTCCATTTTACAATTTGCAATACCAGCAAACACTAGAGTTTCCCTAACTCGTTTTAAAAACTCAACCGCTTCATCGGCATTTGAAATATCTGGCTCGGTAACAATTTCAATTAGAGGTGTTCCTCCCCTGTTATAATCAACAAGAGTTCCAATGCCTCTGTTAATATGAATAAGTTTTCCAGCGTCTTCCTCTAAATGAATTCTATTAAGTCTGACAATTTTTCCACTTGCAAGTTTAACTTCACCATTTTTACAAAGCGGAAAAGCAAGTTGACTAATTTGATATGCTTTAGGAAGGTCGGGATAAAAATAATTTTTTCGTTCAAACACTGCATACTCCGCAATATTACAACCAAAACTAAGACCCGCCTTAATACAACCTTCAACTGCTTTTTTATTTAAAACTGGCAAAGATCCAGGCATGCCTGTACAATTAGGACATGTATTTTCATTTGGTAATGAACCAAATTGATTTTTGCAACTACAAAATATTTTTGATTCTGTGGCAAGTTCAGCATGAATCTCAAGTCCAATTACAACATCATAATCCATTAAGCATTTCCTCCTTTAATTACATCCTGAAAAACTCTTGCAATTGCGTAAAGTTTTTCCTCACTTTTTTTCGCCCCAAAAAATTGCATTCCAAGAGGAAGATTATTTTCACCTTTTGCATAAGGAACAGTTAATGCAGGAATACCAGCAATATTTGAAGGAACTGTGAAAAGGTCTTCTGAATACATCACAACAGGATCGTCAATTTTTTCACCAATTTTAAATGCCACTCCAGGTGTTGTCGGTAGCATTATACAATCACATTTTTTAAATGCTTGTTCAAATTCGTCAGTAATCACTGCTTGAAGTCTTTTTGCTTTGCCATAATAAGCATCGTAATAACCGCTTGAAAGAACAAAATTTCCAAGCATTATTCTTCTTTGAACTTCTTTTCCAAAACCTTCAGTTCTGCTCATTTCGTAAACCTGGTCAAGTTTACGTGCGTTTTCACTTTGACGGGTGTGTTTAATTCCGTCAAATCTGCCAAAATTTGATGTTGCTTCAGCAGGTGCAATAATATAGTAACAAGCAAGGGAGTACTTTATATGCGGAAGTGAAATTTCAACAATTTCATGTCCGTTAATTTTTAATTTTTCAACCGCTTTTTGAAAATCTTTGTTTTGTGGCAATTTCACTAAACTTTCGCTTACTTCCTTGCAAATTCCTATTTTTAGTTTTCTTTCAATATTTAAAGGTTTTGACGAAATTTTATTGTCAATTGAAGTCATTTCATTTTCATCCTTGCCTGCCATAACCGACAAAACCAGTTGATTATCTTCAATTGTTTTTGTAATTGGTGATGCCTGATCTAAACTGCTTGCAAAAGCAATAACCCCATATCGAGAAACCGTGCCATAAGTGGGTTTTATTCCCACAACTCCATTAAATGATGAGGGTTGACGAATTGATCCACCCGTGTCTGTCCCAATTGCACAAGGACAAAGTCCTGCCGCCACTGCAACAGCACTCCCTCCACTACTTCCTCCGGATACCCTGCTTTCATCAAATGCATTTTTACATGGTCCGTAAACACTTCGCTCACAACTTCCGCCCATTGCAAACTCATCCATATTTGTTCTTGCAAAAATAATTGCACCTTCATCTTCAAGTCGTTTTACAATACTTGCAGTATAGGGTGAAACAAAGTTTTCAAGGAATTTACTACAACAAGTCGCTTTTTTCCCTTTTTTAAGAATAATATCTTTAATTGCAATCGGTACACCGGCAAGTTTTCCAACTTTTTTTCCGTTTGCAAGCTTTGAATCAATTTCTTTAGCCCGCTCAACACTATCTTCAAAAACTTCCAAAATTGCATTTAGGTGTTTTTTTTCTTTACATTTTTTGATAAAGTGCTCAAGAACACTTTGACTAGTAAATTTTTTTTCTAAAATACCGTCTCTAATTTCAATTAGAGTTAATTTTGAATAATCCATTAATCAACCACCAGCGGAGTCAAAAAACACCCGTCCTTTTGTTTTGGAGCATTCATAAGAATTTCTTCTTGTGACATGCTTTCGCCCGCCTTGTCTTCTCGTAATTGAGAAAGTGAAATTGCTTCTTCAAAAACGTTTTTTTCTGGCAAATCAAGCTTTGCAATTTGCTCAACAAAATTTAAAACATTTGCAAATTCCGCTGCAAATTTTTGTCGTTCCTGGTCGCTGAATTTTAACTTGCTTAATTCTTCCAAATGTTTAATGTCATTATCATTCATTGTTATAATCCTTTTGTAAATCTTAATAATAAACTAATTCTATATCTTTAGCCCTTCTTTTGTCAATTATCATTTTAAAATAAAAATTAATAATTTTAATTAAAATAATTTTTAAAAGTAAAAATATAGATTCTATTCAAATAAATAAACTGTAGTTTTTTATATAAAAATATAATTCTCTTTTGTATTTTATTTTTTTATTTAAGAGCGCTCTATTACCTTACCAATCCACTAAATTCTCTTTTTACTCTTACTTTTAAGAACTAAAGAAGTTATTTCCATAACAACAACCGCACCAAACATAGCATAAGCAACGTAAAGAAGAATTGCTCCGCTGTCAACATACTTAATAACAACCAATTTTGCCGCCACATAGTTTATATTGAAATTCGGGTTATTAGCATTTGTCAACGTTCCTTGTTGTATTTCATATTCTCCCACTCCAGGCTCATCACCAATCGGGCAATACAAATCACCTTCTAGACTAACTAGAATAATATCCCCATTTTCATCTTGTACTGTGTAAACAAGTTTGGGTTTTTTGTCAGATGTTATTATTATTGATTTTGCAATAACAGTAACTTGTTTTTTCTCAATTGTTCCAGCATTTTCCAAGATAAATCCTTCGGTTGTGTAATTAGTATTACTAAACTGTAATGATTCAACAGTAACATCAAGTTCTATTCCGGCATTAAAGTCGCTAAAATAAGCTATATAACCTAAAACCTCAAAATTTTCTCTGTCTTCTTCGAAAACTCCGCTTTCATCAAGGTCATAATTATCAGAAGTGATATTTGCAGAGGCATTATTTGTGCCGTCAAAAACCTTTATAACACTACTATCCCCTCTACCTGTTACAAATAAAACTTTTGGATTTATTTTTGCTGAAATTGTACAAGAAGTATTCATCAAAGAGTAGTTATTGTTTTCAATATATAATCCGCTAACAGCGACTTGCGAAGCATCAATACAGTTTTTACTATCGAAAATTGCCGATGCCCAATTTAAGCCAATTAAATCCTCTTCACCCTCAATCACTCCTAAAATTGAAATGTGATCTGTAATGTTTGCATTAATTGAATTATCATAAGTTTTTTCAACAATTCCAACATCTGTAACTTCAAGAATTTTAGGGGTTATTGAGCAATTAAAAATGTTCACTGTTCCCGCAGTTATGGAGTAATTAGTATTGTTAACTCCAATAAAGTTTACAACAACGGTTTTTCCACTTCCAACGTTTGAACCACCTTCAAAAATTTTGCTTGAGATATTTAAATTAACAACATCTTCACCAAAAGGAGAAGGACTAAAAATATAATGTGTTCCTGCAATTAAATTTGTTATAACAATATCATCACCGTCATATTCTTCATTAATACTCTGCTCACCAGCAATAACGGTCAAAGTTGCCCTTTCAATAATTCCGGTAAGTGTAAGCGTGCCAGAGTTTAGTAAATAATTTCCGCTGTCATCTCCCGTCAGTCCATTATAATTGATTACAACTGTTCTATTTGTTCCTGCATTAAAATTTGAATATGTTGCATCGGTTATGTTTAAATTAACGTCATCAGTGCCGAAAACTGAATTTAAAACATAATTTTCTCTTAATATGCTTGCTGTGTTTGTTGCGTCATAAATTTTAGAAATGAGCGAACTACTGCCTGTTACTGATGTTATTTCAACAGGTGTAATTTCACCATTAACTAAAATTAATTGTCCAGGTGCCATAAAATAATTTAAATTATTTACACCACTATAACTTATAATAACCGTTTTTCCTGTTCCTACATTCTTTCCTGTTCCAACTGGGTCATCATCAAAAACCGATTCGGTTATAACTAAATCAACAATATCAGAATTAAATATTTCACTTAAAACATAATTGTTTCTTTCAATTATTGCAGTATTTGTTCCATCATAAATTTTTGTTACAATTTCGTCTCCGTTAATTGTTAACGTTGCTGGTGTAATCTCAAACTCAATTGAAGCGGGTCCAAGCACATAACCTGAATAGGAAGCAGTCGCAACATATGTTCCAACTTCAATTCCGTTACCTGTTCCACTTACTGTAACATCTTCTAAATCAATTTCTTCTTCTTCAATTGTAACTCGTGCAATAGGTTTTTGAATAGTTCCGTTATAAACAAATATAGTTCCTATCCAAGTAACATTCAAAGTTGCAATTCCGGTTATTGTTAAGGTTGTTTGAAAATCTGTAAGCAAGTAATTGTCATCAATAATTCCGTCATCTTGTAAAATTGCTTCAATTAAATATGTGCCTATTTCAGTTGCACCAAAAGGATTCAAAGGGTCATCTCCGTCCGTTAAAACCTCTATTATGGTTACAACAACAGTCAAATTTTCGTCTAGTATTCCACTGTCAACCGATGCGTTTGGAAGAATCGGACTTCCTGTCCAGTTAAATGTTAAAACACCCCACTCAACAAGCAATTCTTTTTGTAAAATTATTCCATTAACTGTAAATGAAGTAACTCCTACATCCAAAATATAATTTCCACTTTGTGCCCCCGCTAATGATACTCCCCCGATTGTAACAGATGTTGCCGTAATGTTTTTACTGTCAAAATATGATAAACCCGGGTCTAAATCCCAAATTAAAGAAACATCATCACCCACTAATGCACCCGATAATTCATAATTTTCCGAAGTTACAGTCCCTGGTAAAACAACAGTTGTTCCATCATAATTTTTTGTAATACTACCAAGTCCTGAAATTGTAATTAATTTTTGTTCAATGATTAAAACAGCACTTTCAAAATCAATAAAATATATGTCGGGGTTTGTTGTTTCTAAAGTTCCAATTAAAATCTCATATTCTCCAACATCTTCCCCGTTTTCTCTACTCAATGCTCCTGTAAAAGTAACACTTGAAGAGATATCTGTTCCAGCAACATCAAAAACATTAAAATCAAAACTCGGGTCAACTTCACCGTAAGTTTTTTCAAATCCATTTGCAGAAACAAAAACTCCTCCGAAAATATAATTAGAATAACTGGTCCAAACATCTGCAGTTCTATAAGCAGTGACAGCATTAAGAGGAACGAAGAATATTAAACCTTCAGGCACAGAAAAACCGTCTTGCTCTTGCATTGGTTCAATTCCCAAAATTCCCTTCTCTGCTAACATTGCAGGAGTTTCTCCAATAAGTTTGATTGTTCTTATGTTTGAAGCATTAAAGGCTAAATTCCCAATACTTTGCACACTATCAGGTATTGTTATTTCACTCATATTTAAAGTATATAAAAACGCCATCATTCCAATACTTGTAACCGAATTTGAGATTATAACACTTGATAAACTTGAAAGAGCAAATGCAGCATCTCCAATACTTGTTACGCTTGAAGGAATTTCAAAAACCCCCGTTCTTGCACACGGATACTGAACAATTGTGGTTTGGTTTTTATCAAACAAAATTCCATCTGGACTTGAAAACTGGAGATTATTAGCATCAACAGAAAATCCTGTTAATGTTGTACATGCAAAAGCCGCCCAACCAATGCTTGTTAAATTTTCTGAAATTGAAACCGTGGTCAAACTTGTAAAAGCAAAAGCAGCATATCCAATACTTGTTACACTGCTAGGAATTTCAATTGAGGTTAAACTTGAACAACCAGTAAATGTTGTTCCTCCAATAGTTAAAAGTTGACTATTTAATTCAAAAGTAACACTAGACAAGTTTGAATTCCACTGAAATGCCTCATCTATAATGTTTGTAACACTGTTTGGAATTATTATACTTGTCATACTATAACATTCTTTAAACGCAGCATATCCAATCGTTGTTAATTGACTATCTTGTTCGAAAGTAACATTAATCAAACCTGAATCTTCAAATGCTCTATCACCTATGTTAATAACACTGTTTGGAATTTCAATTGAAGTTAAATTTGTGCAATTCAAAAATGATTGTTTCCCAATACTTGCACAAACACTTCCCTCTTCAAACACAACTGAAATAATTTCACTACAATTCACAAAAAAATATTCTGGTATTCTTATAACATTGTTTCCAACGTTAACAGTAATTCCCTCTCCATAAATGCCCGCCTGGACAAAAGTAGCGTAAGGGGGATATCCTTCAATTAAATCAAAATTTGTAGCATTGAAATTTATTGTTGTTAAAGAATATAAAAAATCAAAAGCGCCTAAAGTTATTACTGTAAGACCTTCGGGAATTGTGATTGAAGGTAAACTTGTACAACTTGAAAATGCTTGTTGTGCTATTTCAGTAACGCTGTTTGGCATTTCAAAAGAAATTAAACTTGTACAAGCGGCAAATGCAAAACTAGAAATTGTACTTAAAACACTGTTTTGTTCAAAAGTAACGCTTCCCAAATTTGAACAATCATTAAAGGCATATGAGCCAATACTTGTTATAGAATTTGGCAAATATATTTCTTCCAAACTATCAATACTAAAAAATGCATAATCTCCAATACTTGAACAAACACTATCAATTTCAAAAAATACATCAATAACTTTTGGATTAACATTACTTTCAAACAAGTATGCAGGGATTTTTGTAACATTTGCATCAACATTAACCGTGATTCCTTCTCCCGAAATGCCCGATTGAGTAAAAATATTGTCAGTAATATTTAAATCATTTAAATTTGTTGCATTAAAATTTAATGTTGTTAGAGCAATAGTATTGTAAAATGCACTTTGACCAATTGTTGTAACATTTTTTGGAATTGTCATTTCTGTTAAACTCGTACAATAACTGAATGCTTCATTCGCAATTGTTGTAAGAGCACTGTTTGCTTCATCATCAAAAATAACTTGTGTTACTTTCACAGGTTCGAAAGGTGAATGGAACAATTGATAAGGAATTGTTTGAACATTTGAACCAAAAGTAACAGTAATTCCCGCACCCAAACTTCCTGCATTAGAAAAAACATTACTTGAAAAACTTGTAATTGATGTCGCATAATAATTAATTTGTGTAAGCGCGGTTGTGTCACCAAAAGCACCTGAACCAACTGAAGTTACACCTTGCGGAATTGTTAAACTTTGCAAACTCGAACAATTGAAAAAAGCATATGAACCAATTTCAGTCAGTTGACTACTTGCTTCAAAAACAATCGAAGTTAATGCCGTACAAGATGCAAAAGCATCTGTTTCAATAATTGTAACACTGCTTGGAATATTAATTGTTGTAAGTGAAGAACAATGAAAAAACGCTCTTGTTTCAATTGTCTGAACAGAATCAGGAATTGTAATTGAAGAAAGAGATGAACAATAATAGAATGTATCAAGACTTATTACTGTTATTGTGCTACCTGATTCAAAAATTACGCTAGTTAACGCATCGCAAAAAGAAAATGCACTAGCTTCGATTGAAATGATTGTGTTTGGAATAAAAACCGAAGTAATTAAATCTTCATTTGTAAAACCTTGGTATTCAATAGACTTAACTGGGTAAGTCCCATGCGTTCCATCATCCCACTCACTTGCAATAACAATTTCGGTATCTTCACAGCCTCCCATCATAACGCTGTAGCCGTCTGTCCCATTCCAAATATAAGATAAATTCACATAACCGACAATATAGTCCTCATATAAAGAAAATCCACTTGCACTTTTATAAAGAAAAACACTACTGGACGGAACTAGAATTTTAAAGTTTTCATTCAAAGCATCAATTTCACCAAAGACAAAATCACCCGCAATTGGTGGAGTGACTTCCAAAAATTCAACCGTTACTAAATCCGTGCATCCATAAAACACACCTTGCCCAATTGTTGTAAAATCTTGTGGAATTTCAATCGAAGTTAAACCCGAGTTTGCAAAAGCAAAATTTCCAATGCTGGTTAAGGTTGAAGGAAGTAAAATACTTGTCAAACTGGAACAATCTTCAAATACTCCGCCTCCAATGCTTGTTAAGGTTGAAGGCAGCAGCACCTCACTTAAATTTTGGCAACCGGAAATTGCCAAATCGCCAATACTTGTCACCCCCTCGGGAATTTCAATTGAAGTTATATTTGTAAAAGCAAAAACAGCAGGTTCCAAACTCACAAGACTTGATGGGAGCGTTATCGTATTTAAACCCGAAAAAGCAAAGGCAGCTAAACCTATATTCGTAATTCCTTCTGGAATTGTTATACTTGTTAAATTTGTGCAATGCATAAAGGTTGTACTATTGATTGCTGTAAGATTACTTGAAAGCAACACACTCGACAAATTTATGCAAGTGAAAAAACTTTCACTTTCCATTGTAGTAACACTATTAGGTATAACAATTGAAGTAAGACTATAACATTGTGCAAAAACATTACCACCTATAAACGTAACAGTGTTTGGAATTTCAATACTTGCCAAATTAATACAATGACGAAATGTAGCATTTCGTAGTTGTGTTAAACCATTTGGAAGAGTTACAGAAGTTAAAGATAGGCAATAATCAAATAACGCTGTTTCTAATGTCGAAACATTATTAGGAATCGTGATGCTAGTAAGACCAGAAACTTCAAAAGCACGGTCACCCATAAACGAAACACTACTTGGCAGTGAAATTCTTGCTAAACTTGTACAACCTGAAAACGCTTCATTTGCAATTTCTGTTAGACTGCTTGTGCTATTAAAAACAACATTTGTCAGGTTTCTGCAATACTGAAAAGCACTATCTCCTATTGTTGTTACACTATCAGGAATTAAAACTGTTTTAAGATTAATTGAAAAAAAATTATTAATTGACACAATTGAAGCAGGACCATGAACTCCGTCATCATGGCTTGAGGGAACAACAACTTCGGAATCGGTGCATGAACCCATAGAAACATAATAATTCAAACCATTCCAAATAAATGCAAGATTAGAAGAAATCTCAAGGCCGGAAATGGATGAAGAATAAACTGCCCAATTTCCTGTTGATTGGAATGCGCTAACAGCTTCAGCCGGCACCAAAATTTCAAAACCGCTAGTGGAACCTGCATCTGCAAAAGTCCAATACCCTATTGAAATTGAAGCTGGAGAAAAGGAAAAAACTTTTACTGTTGCTAAATATGAGCAATTTTGAAAAGCTCCATCACCAATAACTTGAACACTTTCGGGGATTGAAACACTTGTTAAACTTGTGCATCCAAAAAAAGTTTCATTTCCTATAGTTGTTACTCCGTTTGGAATAGTTATGTCTGTTAAGCTCGTACATCCGGAAAAAGCATAACTATATATGCCAATTAAATTTTTGGAAAGAATTACTTCTTCCAAGCCCGTACAATTTTGAAATGCAACATTATCAACAATTATAACACTATCAGGAATTAATATAGATTGAATAGTTTGATTGCCTTGAAAACCCGCAACTCCCATGACCGGGCGAAGACCATTTATTCCATCATCATATTCTTCTGCAATGGTAATGTTTGTATCATATTCATCAATACTACCTGGATAAACATAATAACCATCAAAATCACTGTTATAAGTGTAAGCTAATTCCGGAGTCGGCAAACTGTAAATTATGTCAGCATAATAACTCCAACCAGCAATTACAGTTTTATAATTTTCAATAGCACTTGGCGGAACAAGAATTTTTAATTCGCCATGATAGTCACCCTCACCTCCAAAAATTAAATCTCCTGCTGTCAAATCATTTCTTTCAATTTTTACCGATTTTAAAAGTGGGGTATAGAAAGCATAATTATCAATATAAGTTACACTATTTGGAATAACAATTGATGATAAAGGAGTGTCTGCAAAAGCATATTGTCCAATACTTGTAATGCTGTTTGGAATTGTGAATGAAAACAAAGTGCTACATCCATGAAACAAATAATCACTAATGCTTGTAACACTGTTTGGCAGTGTTATTTCATAAAATTGACAATCTTTAAAAGCGCCAATTCCAATACTTGTTACACTTTCAGGAATTAAAAATTCAACTAAACCTGTGCAATTTTCAAAGGCATAATCTCCAATGGTTGTTACACTATTTGGAATTACTAAACTTCCAATATAATTGCAATTTTGGAAAGCATAATTTCCAATAACAGTAACACTGTTTGGAATTGTTACCCCTAACAAATAAGTGATATTACTAAACCCGTTTTCGGCAATTTCGCGAACGGGATAGGTTCCCTCTAGACCTGTGAATAAACTTGGAACAATCAAGGATGTTCCGTTAAAAGAACCTTTACTAACTATATAGTAATCATCAGTCGTCTCAAGTGGCGTTGCGTTATCATTATAAGTGAAATCAAGTCCAAAAGGACCCGTTTGGTCAGCATGAGTAAGTGGCGTGACATTAACAAGAAAAGTAATTCCCCAAATACCTAATCCAACCGCCATAAAAAAAGAAGAAAAAACAATCAAACTTCTCAAAAACAAATGCTGTATTGTTTTAAACATTATTTTTTTCTCCTATATTATTTTTTGAATTACAATACAAAAAATAAATTTTTTAATGTTATATTTTAAATTGTTATTTGCTTTCTAATATCAATTTATTATCCGCCATTTTTCTACAATTAGTATATATTTTTCGTTGTTTTTTGTCAAATTATAATTTTAAATATTTCTTTGTAATGAAACTTTGCCATTACTTTTTTCTATTATCTTTAATAAATTTGACCTAAAACTGAAAAAATGCTAGTATTATAAGAAAAAATCTAATTTTGGGAGAAAGAACATGCAAAAAGTTGAGCCCAAAACCCTTCCCGGTTTTATGGAGTTATTGCCACAGGAACAAATTAAGTTCAATGACATTATACAAAGAATTAAAGCAAGTTTTGAAAAATTTGGCTTTCTTCCTCTTGACACGCCAATAATTGAAAGCGCCGATGTTCTTTTAGCAAAAGCGGGTGGTGAAACAGAAAAACAGGTTTACAATTTTAATAAGGGTGAAAATGAACTATGCTTGCGATTTGACCTAACCGTTCCTCTTGCAAAATTTGTCGCGGCAAATTTTAATCAATTAACTTTTCCTTTCAAGCGTTACCAAATCGGCAAAGTTTTTAGAGGCGAGAGACCTCAAAAAGGACGTTTTCGTGAATTTTATCAATGTGATATTGATGTAATCGGCAATGAAAACTTAAGCATTGTAAATGATGCCGAAATGCCGAGCATTATTTATCAAACTTTTAAAAGTTTAAACATTGGAGATTTTGTTATAAATTTCAGCAACAGAAAACTTTTAAAAGGACTTTTTTCAAGTCTTGAATTAGAAGAAAAATCCGCTGATATTTTAAGAACAATTGATAAACTTGAAAAAATTGGCGAAGAAAAAGTGTTTTTAATTTTAATTGAAGATTTCAAACTTTCAAAAAAACAAGTAAAAACAATTTTAGATTTCGTGAAAATTAGCGGAACAACTGATGAAAAACTTGAAAAAATCAAACAAATGCCCGTTAAAAATCAAATCTACTTAGACGGTGTTAATGAAATTTTTGAAACAGTAAAATATCTTCGTTCTTTTAACGTTCCAGATGATAACTTTGAAATTAATTTAACGATTACCCGTGGACTTGATTATTACACAGGAACAGTTTACGAAACATTTTTAAAGGATTATCGTTCAATTGGAAGTGTTTGTTCGGGTGGCAGATATGATAATTTAGCAGAATTTTACACCGACAAAAAACTGCCTGGAGTAGGAATTTCAATTGGTTTTACAAGACTTTTTTATATTCTTAATGAAAACGAGATTTTAAAAACAGAATCAAATTCAATTTCAAAAGTCATAATTTTACCTATGACTGAAAACATTGCTTATTGCTTATCTCTTGCAACATTTTTTCGAAATAACGAGATTAACACAGAAGTATTTCTTGAACAAGCAAAATTTAAAAACAAATTAAGTTATGCAAACAAGTTACAAATCCCCTATGCCGTAATTGTCGGTGAAGATGAAATAAAACAAAATTATTTAACATTAAAAAACATGACAACAGGAGAACAATTCAAATTAAGCAAAGAAGAAGTTTTGAAAAAATTAACTAAAAACTGAATATAAACTATAAATTATTATTAAATAATTAATTATTAATTTTGTTATTTTTAGACATTTTTGTTATCTTTAGACATTTTGTTATCTTTAGACTAAATATAAACTAAAAATTATTAATTTTGCTATCTTTAGACTGAATATAAATTATAAATATTATAAATATTTATTTTTAATTTTGTTATTAAACTGAAAGTAAAATATAAATTATTATTTAATAATTAATTATTAATTGCTATCTTTAGACTGAATATAAATTATAAATATTATTAATATTTATTTTTCATTTTTATTAAATTAAATGTAAAATATTAATTATTATTTAATAATTTATTATTTTTACTCAATATAAACTATTAAAATTATTATTAACTAAATATTCCCCTCTTAAGAGAGGTGGCAAACGAAGTTGACGGGTGTGTTATCCCCTCCCGAAAATCAAATTGTCAAAGGCA
>CAZKOT010000019.1:0-5640 GCA_964554475.1 uncultured Christensenella sp. | reverse complement strand
CAAACGAAGTTGACGGGTGTGTTATCCCCTCCCGAAAATCAAATTGTCAAAGGCAAATTGCAAGATTTACGTAATAAATCCGTCATAGAGCGAGGGACGGCGGAGCTCTCTTAGCAAAATTAGAGCAAAGAAAGCATAAGCGTAATAATAAATTACGAATTGAAATTTGAATTAGACACTTTGCATAATAGACTAATTAATTATTGACACTAAACCTTAAAAAGTGTATATTAACTATACCCATAAAAAAATAGGAAATTATTTATTATTCACTATTCATTATGGTGGAATTAGCTCAGTTGGCAGAGCGCCAGATTGTGGCTCTGGAGGCCAAGGGTTCAACTCCCTTATTTCACCCCAAAAAAAACATTTTGCTCGAATTTATTTCGAGCAAAATTTCATTTCTAGCAAGAAAAGTGCCAGTCGCACAAATTTTGAAAAATTTTGCGACGTCGCCCGTAGCGTAGCGAGGACGGACACTTTTCGATGCGGGGCAACGGAAAGGTGAGAAATTTTTTTAAAAAAATTTCCAAGGAAAACCGAAAATTTTAGCACAAGGGAGTTTTAACTCCCGCTTGTGCGACCGAACTATGTGAGGTAAAATTTTGGGTTGTCCTTAATAATATTTCACCCCAAAAAAAACATTTTGCTCGAATTTATTTCGAGCAAAATTTTTATTTCTTAAATTTTTTAATAATTTCTTTCAATTCTTCCAAATCATCATTAAAGATTGAAAAAATTTCATCAACTTTAATTTTCATTTCTTTTTTTGGAAATTGCAAAAGTGTTTTGTCCCTAGGAAGATTAATGTTTTTCATCCCCTCTTTTAATTTAACGTTTCTACTTACGTATTCTTTTGGAATTCCCATAAATGCTTTGATTTTAGGAAAATTGAAATCAAAAACTGTTAAATTTTTCATTAAATTGTCTTCACTAAAAATTTGTGAAATTTTTAAGCTTTCTTTTTGTAATCCATTATCCGCCAAAGCAAAAATTATGTCTAAAACATCATAAGCGGAATCATCCCAAAATTTTTTAGCTTCTTCAAGATTTTTAAACATTTTGCCAATTATTTTCATTAATTCACAACCTCAAAATCATTATAGCTTATTATTGTAATCATTTCCAAATTAAAATTAAATTTATTACAATTAACATTAAAAAAATCTAGAATTATTCAATATTTTTCACCACAATTAAATTAACAGTTGCAAGTACTTGTTCTTCGTTTTCTTTATCAGTAAAAAATATTCTAAATTCTGCCCGTTCTCCTTCAATCACAACAGTCAAACTTGTATAATGTCTAACAATACTTCCGTTCCCACTAATCAAACTATATCCAAATGTTGCGAATCTTTCTTCCCCGTCAATGGCCACAGGTATCGCGTCAACAAAAAAATTAATGCTTATTTCAAACTCATTTCCGTCCCAAAGTGCTATGGAAACATCTTCTCCATCTTTTTCATAATCATAATATTGAACCCCACCTGGCACAACAAAATCAATATAGTAAACAGTTGGTGGAGTTGGTATAATCTCTTCCTCAATATTAACTTCAAATGTCTCAATAATAACTTCGTTTAAAATAACATTAATGGTAACAGTTCCCGAAGCGAGAGTTGTAACCGTATTTTTTTCATCAATTCTAACAATTGACGAGTTATCAATTGAAATTTCAATTTGTTTAACTGTCGCATAAATAGGAATAATTGTTGTGACAATTTCAAAACTATCACCAACAATTAAATTTATTTCTTCTTTGGACAAGCTTTGTCCATCCTTTAAAAATTGAATTTCACATCCACTTGCAATAATAGACGAAACCCTGACAATAATTTCTTCTTCAAATCCCGAACCGTCTTTTGCTGTAAATTTTACCACTGTTTCATTTTGTTCTTCAAAACCCACAGCAACGAATTTACCACCTTGAAAAGCAACAAAATCTTCATTCAAAACAGTAATATTAAAATTTTCAATTGAAGAAGAAATTTGAGCATAATCATAAAATTTGTGGTATGCTTCTGTTTTTACTTCCTCTTCCAAATCTCCCAAATTATATAGTGTTAAAACACTTTTTGATTGTTGCTCATCAAAAGATAATTCAACATTTTCAAAAAATAAATCCAATTTTGAAATAAATGCAACTGAAGTATTACTTACAAGTATTTCATCAAATTCAACATTAAAATCCCCTTCTAGCAAAAGGTAAAAATTCAAAAAAAGTGTTTGATTTTCGTTTGTTAAAAAATAATCAGAACAAAAAATTTTTTCATCTAAAATCAGTTGTGAAGTTCCGTCTTCAATTGCTTTGAAAATGTCAAAATTTGTTTCAATTTTTAATGTGTAATTTTCAAAAGTATGATCAAACTTTTCGCCCGCTTTAAAATTTTCAACAAGTAGTTCATCACTGTTTAAAAAAGAAATATCAATTTGTTTTTCAAAAACTTCAACAATTGAACTTTTCGAATCTATTTTTCCATTATAGCTTGCAGTAAAAGTAACATTTGTGGTCCCCGCACTTTTTGCAATAATAAAATTTTCCGAATTAATAATTGTTTGCTCAAGAATACTCTCATCTTGAGGTAAAATTTCAAAAGTTGCTTCAGTTGGGAAAAATATTTCAAGTTCAGAGTTTTTATAACGTTGTCCTTGAACCAATTCAATTGTTTCAGGAACCGAAATAAAAACAATACTTTCTTCTTCGCCCGAATTTTCTTCTGGAGAAATAAAATCTTCAATTATAATATTATCATTCGGACTGCAGCCACAAAATAAAAAAAGACCAAAGCAAGCAATAAATGAGATGCAAAATCCAATTACCGCTATTTTTTTCATAATAAAATTATTTTAGCAAAATAATAAAATTTTTTAAAACAATTTTTACAATTTTGTCAAAATTTATCGAAAAAATTTTTAAAATTATCAAAAATGTAAAATAATATCAATTTTTTGAAAGATATTCTAAAAGCTGCGAGTAAGTCTTTTGTTCCAAATTATCTTTAATTTTTGCTTTATCGTAATAAGTATAAATTTTTTTAATAGATTCTTTGTTTGCATGCCATACACAAACAACAAGTTTGGGGTCAAAAATTGACAATTGAGTTGTCTTATTTTCAAAATAAGAACAATAGGCGTTTTTTAATAATGTTGTTTTATCTTCGTTTATATCATTTTCGCCCTTTACTTCAATATACAAAATATTACCATTTGAAAATTTCAAAATAAAATCAAAATAGCTTTTTTGAATATTTTTAAATTCATCAAGATATTCTCCATAAATGTTTGAATGAACAAGATTTTTTGCCCACAATTTTACTTTCGCATCATCATAGTTCTCAATCCAATTTCGTAAAGTATTAAAAACTGTGTTTTCGGGGTCAAAACCGATAGGTTGCTCTTGTGGCGGATTAAACAAATACTCCCTGTTCGTCACAGGTTTATGTTTAATTTCATTACAATAAAACTCATTGTAATTTTTCGGTTCATACTGCTTTTTCTCAAATTTATATTCAACACTTGCATTACGAACCTTATTAATTTCATTATTTATTGCACTTTGAAATTTTTTTGCAATTGTTGTTAAATAAAATTCTTCCAAAATATTATGCTGTTTAATATGCTTATCATAAAACTCCTTAATAGTTTCAATTTCGGGCATGTTAGCAATACATTTTTTATACTCTATTAAGAATATAAAAACATCATCAATAGGAGTTGTTTTTTCATTTGACCAAAACTCAAAATATCCTTTTGCGTTTTTCTTAAAAAGAGTGTTGATTTGTTGAATAATTTGTCCATCCTTATGTTGCTTTTCTAAAAAATTAAGAATAACACTTTGAACCTCTTTTTTAACTTGTTGACTTTCATTAATTTTGCTAATTTCAATTTTAACAAGTTCTTCATTAATAAACTTATCTTTAACTTTATATTGAATAATTTTAAAATTGTTTTCAATAGGATTGATGGTTGCATTTGAAAAAATATAGTATTTGTCTGTTATAGCATTACGGATAAGTCCTGACAAAGGATTTCGTTTAATTCTCCCGATGGTTTGTTGGTCAAGTGTTTGAGAAGAAACATTTCGAAGTTGAACAAGCATACAAGCCCTTGGAATATCCCACCCCATTGAAGGTCCTATTTTAAAAATGATTACATCAGTAGTGTTGGTATTCTTTGACAAACTATCCAAGGTAAAATTTTTATTGTCAACATTGCTGTAATCTTTGTCACCATTGTCAAAATATTGCACCCACGATAGCCGTGCATTTGTAAGTTTTTCTTTAATCATTTTCAATTCTTTTTTAAACTCAGCTTCTTTTATTATATCAGCCGAAGAATTATTTATTTGCAGTAACATAGCAGGATTAATTTTTTGGTTTAAAGTTGCATAATCATTTTTAATCTCTTTGAATTTCAATATTGCATTATCTAATAGTTTTTCGTCTTCAAGTCTATTATCACAATGCTCCATGCTGTCAAGTTCTGTTTTAATTAAAAACTTTCCCGTTGCTTCACCCTCATTTTTTAGTTCCTGTTCTGTTAAAATAACCCATTTTGAAAGAGTGTTTCTATCTTGTTTTGGTGTTGCGGTCATTTTCACAATAAAATTTGCATTTTTATCAATAATGCTTTCAAAGTTTTCCTTGTCAATATTCACATTTCCGCCCGAATGTGCTTCATCACGAATATAAACAATGTTATAATTTTCGTCAATTGCTCTTTGAATTAAATCTTTAAAACAATCTTGTTCAGTCAAAATTCTTCCTTTCCCAAAAGATGATTTTCCAAAAATGTAAACCTTGTTACGCTCGGGCACAATTTTAATCGTTCGTTCATCTTTTTTTGCTTTTTTTGTTGAAGGAGATTGAACATATTCAATCTCAAATTTTGTCCATGGCAAAAATTTTTTATAATCTTCAAACTTTGATTTTAACTGTTTTGGCAAATCTGCAGATGAGGGAGTGGCAACAATAAACAAAAGTTTTTCATTGATATTTTCACTAATTAAAGATGAAATGATATTTATTGCCATAAATGTTTTACCGCTTGCGGTTGGAGCAGAAAAAACCACTGTTGTCTTTTTTGAAAAATTAAAAAACTTAACAACCTCATCAACTTTTTGCTTTTGTAAATTGGTTAATTCCACTTTTTAATTCTCCTCTTCAAAAGGATGTAAAGATGCTAAATCATAATAAATATTGAAATCTTTTTGCTCGTAATTTTCATTTAATTTTTTAAATTCTTGTTGCGTTTTTTTGCTTAGTTCTTCTGCTTTATTAACATTTTCCAAAGTTAATTTGTAATTTTTAACATCAAACACGCGAACAGAATTGCCCGTTAAAGATTTTTTTGTTTTACTATATCCCCACTGTATCTTTTCCCCCTTACTACCAACTCCATTAATAACTCTAAACAATCTTTCTCTTGTGATATCAATTGCAATATTATTTTCATTATTTGTTGCCAAAATAAATTTTCTCATGCCCCCATCTTCTTCATTTAATTCCATAACTGCCTGCCCAGTTGTGCCACTGCCAGCAAAGAAATCAAGAATAATTGAGTTTTCAGTCGAATATAAACTAATTATTTTTTTTAATAAATTAACAGGTTTTGGGTATTCAAATACCATTTCGCCATTAA
>CAZKOT010000018.1:17924-23154 GCA_964554475.1 uncultured Christensenella sp. | reverse complement strand
GTGAGTGATTAGAAATCAAATTATTACAATTCAAATTTGTTAGTCAATTTTTTAAATCAAACTAAACTGTCAACCACTTCTATAATTTTGTTAAAAGTATAACAAATGTAATTAACATTTGCAAGAAAATTTATGATATAAGAAAAATTGAATGAAGAAAAGCAAATTATAAAAGCAATGCATAAACTTAATATTTATTTGCTATTTTGTATTTTGTTATTTGTATTTTGTTATTTATCATGTTATACTCTTTGCAGGAAAGAATAAATGCAAGACTTGAAATTACAAAAAACTATTTACACAAAACATGATGCTGGAAACACTTTTTTAATTGCAATTTTAGCACCTCAAATAGTGGGCTTTTTTCTAATGCTAGTAATCAATGTTATATCTTCTATTTTTAATTTAAATTATGAAGAACTAATAGAATCTAGTATGATAATTTCTTTTTTAGGAATTCTTATCGGTCCGCTTATTTTTTTTCTAACTTTTTTTATATATAATAAAGTCACAAAAACAAATTATAAAAAAGCATCTGAAATTAATTTTAAAATTGGATTACCAGCAATATTAATTCCAATTCTTATGGGCATCATTGTGCTTTTTGGTTTTGCACCTTTAATAAACATTTTTGATTATTTAATCTCATTAACCGGTCATAATGCGGCTGAACTTCCTCTTCCGCTTGACAATATTGGATGGCTTTTTTTAAATCTCTTTTGTTTAGCAGTATTGCCTGCTATTTTTGAAGAATTAGTCTTTAGAGGAATAATTTTTCATGGTTTAAAACATTATGGAAAAGTTTGGGCAATTTTTGGCTCTGCTCTCTTGTTTGCCTTAATGCATGGTAGCGTTGATCAAGCACTTTATCCTTTTATTTTTGGCCTATCAATGGCACTTGTTGTTTTAAAAACTAACAGCATCATTCCTGCAATTGCAATGCATTTTTTTAATAATTCTTTCGTAATTATAATAAACTATATTGTAAATGTTTCGAACATTGTAACAGAAAGCGAACCATATGTTTTAACCGTTCAAGAGGTCATCACATCTATTGTTTATGCTTTTATAGCAGGATGTGCTGTTTATTTTCTTTCAAAAACTTTAAAAAATAAAAGCGAATTACAAACTCATTCAACTAACAATCAAAAAACTGAAAATACAAATAACCAAAATGAAATTGAAGCTGTTAAAATTGAAACAAATCAAAATTCAGAACAATCCAACAATCCTCAATTTTCCACTTTTCACACTCGTCCTAACACAACACTTTGGATTGGTGTTGCAATTGGCTGTGTGCTTTGGGTTTTACAATCTTTTTTAATGTAAAACGTAAAATGTAGAATATACTACTATAACAATTATCTTTTATTTAAATTTTTTACATCAACTTAATTAACGGAGCAAAAATGAATCATCAAAGAACAAAATTTTTCAGTGCAAACTTAACCTACTTTATTATTATTGTTGGGTTTGTTTTAATTAGAATACTTTCTGCTGTTGGAGCGTTAAGTTTTTTGGGAGAAGCAACCTCCTATACTTTAAATTTAATTTTGCAAATAGGTTTAATGTTTCTTTTACCAACTTTTTTTTATAGCAGTTTAATTAAGGAAAAACCAAAAAATGTTTTAAAATCTTTTGGTTTTAAAAAAATTAAATTAAATGCAATTTTGATTGCAATTTTAATGGGAATTATAATATTTTTTTTAAACATTGGAATATCTTCATTTTTTAACTTTATAATAAATCTTTTTGGCTACGAAAAAACACCCACAGTAACTGAATCTTATCCGGTCTACATGCTTTTTGTCAATCTCTTTTTTACAGCAGTTTTGCCTTCGATTTGTGAAGAAATTACACACCGTGGTATGTTGATAAACGGTTATAATACATTAGGATTTAAAAAAGCAATTTTAATTTCATCACTTTTATTTGGCTTAACACATTTAAACATCGAACAATTTTTTTATGCAACCATAGTTGGTCTTTTTCTTGCATTAATTACAATGATTTGTGGAAACATTATTCCTGCAATAATTATTCATTTTGTTAATAACGCAATTAATGTCACAATTTCATTTTTAATTGTCAATAATAAAGCATTTGCCGAAGGATATAATGCAGTTTTCAATTCTCTTTTGAGTGGAAATTTTTTTGCAGTAATCACAACAATGTTTGTTCTCATTACAATTTTGGTTTTAATTTTAGGCTATTTGCTTTATGCGCTTTTTAAAGAAACGGCAATTGCAAATCTAAACAAAGTTGCTGACGACATAACAAAAAAACAACTTCGTGCTGAACTTATGGAAGACGAAGACCTAATTCAAAATGAAATAAAGCATGATGAAATTCCCGTTCAAGTAGAACGAGGTAATAGAGTTTTTAAAATATATGTCCCAGTTGAAAGCATTGGTTATCCCATGAAGCAAATATATTTTCCGAGTTTAAAAGAAAAATTATTTTTAATTGGCAGTATAATTCTCGCCACATTAGTAACAATTTCCACTTTTATTTGGGGAACATTATAATAAAAATTAAATAAACAAATTATGTTTAATAATAGAAATTTTTAAAACATTTAAATTATAGTACTTTCTTTTATTAGTTTATTTTTAATTTAACTTTTAATAAAATTATACTAAACTTTTTCATAAATTCGTGCAATAAGCACTGTCATATCATCTCTTGCAGTTCCACCATTATTTTGTAATGCCTTACTTAAAATTTCTTCGGCAATAACTTGAGGATTAACTGTTGTAATGCTTCCAATAAAATCAAACATATCATTCTCATTTGCGAAACTATCACTTACTCCGTCAGTGCACAAAATAACAATATCACCTGCAGAAAGAACAATTTTTTGAACTGAAGGTTTCATTTCTCGAACAATTCCAATAGGTAAACTCTCACACTTTATTTTAGAAATATGTGAAATGTGTTTAACAAAACCTATTGTTGCTCCAAGTTTAATAAAATCAGCAATTCCATTTTTTAAATCCAAAACGGCAATGTCAAGTGCTGAAAACATATCTTCACCATTTCCCAAACTCAAAAGATTATTAACACTTGAAAGTATAATTTCGTTATCAAAGCCAGCCTTATAAAAATTTTCTAAAAGTCCTACAGCAAGGGCGCTTGCATTTTCAGCTTTTTTCCCATTACCCATTCCATCACAAAGAGCCATCATAAATTTGTCATTTTCAATTCTTGTTAAGCTATAACAATCTCCGCTTATGCTATTAGTTGTTTTTGCACATCCAGCAGTTCCAAAAACAACATCAAATTTGGGTGAGTTTTTTAACTCTAAAACACTCCAACCCCCAATTGCTGCTGAGTTCACATTTGATACAGACATTTGATATCCTAAAACTTTTGAAACAATTTTTGGAAGACTTATTCTATTGCAATCTTCACTTTTTACAACAAGTGAAACATTTAATATATTTGGATTTTGTTCGTAAATTAATGCTTCACTACAAATAATATTATTATATATTAATTCATCCATAATTCTATTCTCACGACTGTTATCGAAAATAACATTTTTACCCACCTCATCGGCAAGATTACGCATAATTTTACAAACGCCTGTTAGTTGTTCAGCAATCAAAACTCTGCTTGCATCAAGATTATTCATTACACTTGCGTATTGCTTGTATTGGTCGGTTATATCGTTAATAATTCCCACTAAAGAATTAATTTTTCCACACTTTCCTGTTATAAATGGAGGAATATCTAGTAGAGTTATTCTATTTCGTTCGAGTGCAAGTGAAATTAATTCAGAAAAAACACTTTCAGTCTCCCGCTCATAAATTCGGTGACACTTATTTCGCTCAGGACACTGAACACAAAGTTTTTCTTTGATTTCATTGAATAAAAGTGATTTTGCCTGTTCAATGCTTAATCCTCCCTTAATCATCATTCGAAAAACTCTGTCCATTTCTCCAAAAACATCGGATAGGTCATTAAACCTTCGAGCCAAACTTTCACGATTTCGATTGACAATATTTCGCATTGCAATGTTTTCTGACGATGATGTAAAAATTGAATTAATTATTTTAATTAAATTTTGAGGAGCACAAACAAAAATCAAACAAGCAATTAAACAGGGCAAAAAAGAAATAATTGTGTATGAATAATAAAGTTCAAAATACCAACCTATCATTGCCTCAATTGCCAAAACTCCTAATGCTGGAATATAGCGTTTTCCAAATTTAAAACCACAAATCACAAGTGCCCATGAAACAAAAGGAGCAATATAAAGTGGATTTGACGCATTTAAAAGTGTTCCTAACCCTAAAACTGTTGAGATAACAAGGGCAAAAGAAATATTGAAACAATATGCTGAAAACAATATAATTAAACAAGAAACAAGTTTAACGACTTCAAATTGAAAAAAAGAAAAACTGTTTAATCCACATGCGGTAGCCATTAAAATTGAGCAACCGCAAATAATTTCTATCACTTTAAGACGCATTGTAATCCCACGTGTAAAAACGGCACTTAAAAAAGAAATGCAAGCAAAAAGGAAAAAAAGTCCTATTATTAAAGTTAAAATAATTGCAATGATACTAACGCCAGAAACAACCGAAATCCAAACATAAACGCTTTGTGAAATTAAAGCATAGATAGAAATGAGATAAGGTCTCATAGGTTTTTTTAATTTGTAATGAATAAGATAAGCAATTAAAATGACTAATACCGTAACCGAAGAAATAATAACACTATTGTAATCAAGGTGTGCTAAAAATGAAGCTAAAATATAAAGCGGTGATAAGATGTAAATTTTTTGATTGCACCAAATTAGTGCATAAAACATGCCAAAAGCAAAAGGAAAAATAATATTTTTAATTCCAGCAAAATTTAAAACAAAAAACAAAACAAAAAAAGAAAGGTCTTTTATTATTTCCAATAATATTTTTTTTGTTTTTTCAGACATTTCTACTCCAAAAAATAAAATTGTAGTGGTCTTTAATTAATTTTTTTTAATGAAAGTTAAGTCAAACTATTCTTATAATCCTTAAAGTTTTGTATTTTTTATCTTAAATAATTTTTTTGTAGAAAAAATTAAAATATTAATATCTTAAGAAAAATAAACTAATCAAATTATAATCTCTAAATTTTTTAAACTATAAAAAAAAACTGACAAAATTTAAAGCATTTTATCAGTTTTTGTTTGTTTTTTAATTTTCACAATTTCTAATAAGCAAGAGTTTTGAATTATAATAAT
>CAZKOT010000018.1:16185-17824 GCA_964554475.1 uncultured Christensenella sp. | reverse complement strand
AGCAACGTTAATTTTTTTGCGTCCATTGCCCTTTATCGACAGTCTATTAAATTTTCTTTTTCGTAATTCTCGGCTTTATTATCTTTATCAAAATCAAAGTAATTGAAACTCCAATTACAATAAATGTTATTGCTAAAACAATTGAATAATCAATTCCATCTGGATTTAAAGTTGAAGTTTTAACATAATTGGTAATAAGTGGACCATCTTCAATTTGATATGTAATTTGAGTGTATTCCTTATTTTTATCCCAGCCACTTATAATTTTTACTCTAATTCCTTCATCTAATTTTAATTCGGGAATTTGCACATAATTTTCACCGTCAAAAGTGTAAATATTAGCACTCGCAATTATTTTTGCGTTTGTTGAAAGTTGCTTTTGCGGAGAAGATAATGAATTATCTATACAAGCAGTTTTCAAAATATAACCACTTTCAATATATATTCCATTTTCATTAGTAATTTTAACATAATAAAAATTTTCATTATCAGGATTTAAGCTGGTATCAATTTCAAAAACTTCATGAAGTTCTGCAATTTTAATTTCAGAACTTTCTTCAAATTCTTCTTGGGAAAAATCAAAAGTGCTTGAATATATTTTTGTACTGTCATAAATTACCCGAACTTCTATAGGTGTTTCGGCATAAGTTGGCATTGCAATAAAAAAAGAAAATTGAAAAAAGAAAAGAAAATTTAAAAGGAAAAAGAAAAACAACAAAGGTATTTCTTTCTTCTTTTTCAGTGAATAATTTTCTTCAGTTTTCATTTGCATAGTTTTATTATAATTTTTAATCCTAATCTATGTCAACTTGATTTTTCTATTGTAAAATAACGAAGTAAATTTCATCATCGAGCGAAAGCAGCTGGAGAGTTGAGAATTGAGAACTGAGAGTAATAATTTTTTCCTAGGTGAAATTTCCTCTTTAACAGTTATTACTACTATTTGCATTAGTTCCCATTCCTTAAATATTCCCCTCTTGAGAGGAATGACAAAAAAGTTGGCGAGGTGTGTTTCATTATAAATGTTTAAACTCGATTTAAAAAAACATACTTTTCTTCAATCCTCTAATTGATTTTCTTTCTATTAAAATCTTTTATGTTAATTTACTACTGCAATTTATTTTTAATTTCCTGAAAGAATTTCAAGTCTTTTTTCAATTATACTTTTCAAAAACAAGTTTTTGTTTTCATCATCTTCATTTTGTAAAAGTGCAAAAAGCATTTTTAAAAGTTTTCCTTCTGAAGAAATTAAATTAATGAATGTTGGTTCTTGTGTTTTTGTGTTCTTTTGTGTTGGTAAAATATTATATATTTGCAATATTTCATTATGTTGTTGAGGTGTTATTTTAATTAATTTTTCTAATAAATCAATTAAACTTTTGCCTTTTGCAAATTTTTTTGATTTTTCAAATTGTTTAAATGCCCCAAAAAATAATCCATCAAGTTCTTTTAAAATATTTGTTTTTTGCATCCCAACATCATCAAGACGAACAAAAACAAATCCTTTATTTTGCAATGCACTGTGATAAGCTTTTGCTACTTTTTCAAAATTTTGAGGTAATAAAAAATCATTGTAAATCATAAATTCACCCTACCTTATGTAATTAATATATTTTATGTTTATAACAACAATCTAATT
>CAZKOT010000018.1:9110-16085 GCA_964554475.1 uncultured Christensenella sp. | reverse complement strand
TTTCTTTCCGCCATTATCAAATTGAGAAAGTGTTTGGTCAATTTTTGCAGATAATTCTTCGTGTTGAAGTTTTAATTTTTCATTTTCTTCAAGAATTTTTTTATTTAATTCCTCAAGTTCATTTAAAACTGAAGCACTATTTTTTGTTTCGCTTTTTTTGGGCGATTTTGCTTTTTGCTTTACTCTGGAAGAGGTTTTTTTACTTTTTGTTGTTTTAGGTTCTGAGGGAGCATTTGGGTCAACCACTTTTTTAGGTCTTCCTCTAGGACGTTTTTGCTTTGGTGGAGCATTAGGGTCAACTTTTTTTCGTGGACGACCTGGTGATTTAGGTATTGTTCTTTTTACTTCAGTTTGTGAAGAATTTTCAACTGATGGATGTACAAATAAATCTTCAGGCGGTTTTTCATCAAATTCATAATCAAAAATCTTTATTGGTTTTGTTTGAGATTCTTTTGTTTGTTCACTGACAATTTCATCTTTAATCTGTGTCTCCGCATTTGAAGCTTGAATGCTGTCACTTTTTTCATCATTGCTTTCAATATTTTCTGCTGTTTGATTTTTAGAAGTTTGGTTTGATTTTTCATTTCCATCATTAAACTCCGTTTTTTCTTTTACATTAACAGCTTGCTTTTTTTCTTTTTCTTCAGCACTTATATAATTCAATTCAGCATCATACATTCCACCGTATTCGTCAAAATAATTTCCTTCATTGTCGTAATATGTCCCATTTTTATAACGGTAATATCCATTATTATCATAATAACCACCATACTGATCATAAATAGGTTCTTCTTTTTCAACTTCTTTTTGTTCTTTCCCTGTTGTTATATTTTCGGAAATTACTTGCTCATTTACAACCTTATCTTTTCCTTTTTCAGAAATGTTTTTTTCGAGGAAAATTTTCTGTTGTTCTGATTGAGCAGAAATATCTTTAATATTTTTCTGTATTTCATTCGTATTAGAATTTTTAATTTCTAAGTTCTCTTTTTCCATTTGTTCATTTGAAGAATTTATTGAATTGTTTTCAACTTCATCAATATTTTTTTCTTCTTTTTGAAAAGAAAAACTTGAGGCCTTTTTAAGTGTCTCATCAAGATTTTCTTTAATTCTTTTATCAAAACTAACTTTAGATTCTATTTTTTTGTTTTTTTTTTAGATTTATTTTGTTCTTCTGGAGGATGATAAGTGCCTTCGGTGTCATAAAAACCACCAAATTCATCAAAGAAGTTTCCTTCCGGGTCATAATACGAACCATTTTGATAACGATAGTAACCTTTTTCATCATAGTAGCCACCAAATTCATCATAAGTTGGTTCTGATTTTTGCTCTGTTGTTTCTGATTTTTGCTCTGTTTTCTCTTCTGGTTGAACTGTTTCTTCTTCTGCTTTTGTTTCGGGTTTATTTATCATTTGTTGATATTCTTCTTCAAATTGTTTTGTGATTCCAATTTTTTCTTCTTCAAAAGCTACATTTTTGACTTTTTCTGCTTCCTCTCTCAAACTTTCATCATAAAAACCACCATGTTCCCCAACTTCAATCCCTTCTTTTGCAAGTATTTCATTAAGTTGTTTTATTTCTTGCTCTTTTGTTGAAATAACAAAATTTGCTTTTTCTAAAAGCTTAAGATAGGAATCCCGTTCTTCTGTTAAGTCTAGTTTAGTTTGACGTTCTTTTTCTTCAATAATATTATTAATTTGAGAATATACTTTTGCTGAAAATGTATTATATTCCGATTTCATTGCCTCTTCGACTGATTTTTTTCGCTCTTCAAGTTCTGCTTGACGGGTTTTTATTTCGGCATTGATTGAACCTACTTCTTGATTAAAACGAAGAGTTGTACTTTCATAATCTTTTTCAAGTTGTTCTTGCTTTTTAATTTCATCTGTTTGTTGTTTTCTTATATAATTGCTTTCAATTCTGTTTGTAGACTCTTCTTGTTGTTTTCTTAGTCTGTCAATGTTTTCTTTACTTGCCTGCATTTTACGCTGATAATCTTTTTGATTATTTTCATAATTTCGTTTTGCACTTTCAATTTCACTTTCAAGTTGTTGAATTTCTGCTAAAGCACGTTGACGTTGATTTAAATATATTTCAGTTTCTTTCATTGCCCTGTCTAAAATTTGTGAACCGTCTATTCCTAAATCTTCAAACACGAAATCTTCATGCTCAACGCTATTTAACATTGCAGTTTCAAGTTCTTTTTGTTCTTGTCTTGCTCTTTTTTCAAGATACTCATTGAGAACAGGAATGCCTTTTTTAATTTCTTCTTTTGTGAATAAAACTTCAAAGTCAATAAATGCCGGCAAAGTTGTACAAGCTTTGTCAACATAACGAGTAAACAAATGGAAATTTTGATAAAGACCAGCAAGATTTGAATTTTGCCAACTTCGTAGCATTATTGAAAAGAAAGTATTTAAAATAATAATAAAAATCGGGGATAATAAAGAATTTATTAAAATATAAGCAGCATCAATCCTTCCAGTGCCAGAAGCAAAAGTCGCTAGGTTTAACAAAAATGTAAAAATCATCAATGCATTACAAATTGACATTAAATTTTTGATGTTTGTTTTAAATGAACTTGTGTGAAGAGGTTTTTCGATACAGTTATTGACTGACATAAAATGACTTGGTTCATGGTCACGATAAAGCATATATTGTTGCCAATGATAACGTAATAATTTGGGAACTCTTTTCATTCTTTGATTAAATTCAATCAAATTAGATTCATCAATATATTGATTGTAATAAAGCCATTTATTTAAATTATCTAAAGAACGGTCTAATCTAAGTTCGTAAGAAAAAGAAGATTTAATAATAAAGAAAACAATTAAAATTATTTCAAATGCGAGTCCAAAATAAAAAATATAGTCAAGTGAAAGATATCCACCTTCGACTAATTGTTGAAAAAAACCCGTAATAGCCTCAACAATGACACTGAGTCTTGACATAAAAATTTGTTCTCCTGTATATACTTTTTTCGTTTGTTTTTTTTACGTTGTTAGTATATCACAATAATTAAAATATTAACTACTAAATTTAAACATTTTTAGATGTTAATTTAAAAAATTAAAAAAAATTAATAAAAGGTTATGTTTAATGCTAAATGTAAAGTATAATATAAATATGTTAAAAAAAGTTTTGTGTTTTTTGTCTTTTTTAATTTTGGTAGTGTTATCTTTTTGCGGTTGCACATTTTTAACCGAAAATAATCTTTCAATAATTAGTAAATCTTTTTACACTCATTCAGTTTTACAAACAAGCGGAAATCAAACGGTGACAGAAACTTTTATGGTAAATTTAAAATTTATTCCAGGAATTGAACCCTCTGTAAAAGAAGATTTAGCAGTTGATATGCTTGCGTTTTTCCAAAGCAAGCAAAATGAACTTCAAAATGAATATGATTTAAAATTCGAAGAAGAAACTAATCCTGCAATCAAAATTTTTGCTCAACAATGGTCATCTCTTGTTAAAAGAGAGGAAGACAATATTTTTATTAAAAATACTTTTCAAAATAACAATGTTTGGAAATATTTTACCGCTCAAAACAATACAAACGAAAGTGAACGAATTTACAGATTTTGGGATTACATCAACATTGACAGAAAGGAAAAAGTTGGAACACTAACACAACTGGGTGGAACTTTAAATTTTTTTGGTGATTTTTTAAAAACAGAAACTTTTAACAAAATCGTAAGTGATTATCCCACAATTGAAATTGAAGAATTAGAAGTTGGCAGTTCTTATTGTTATATAACCCCCTATCACCGCCGCCATTCAAATGCAGATAATCTTGGAATTTTTCAAGGATATTATTACCATCAATGGAACACAGAAAACGAAACTTTCATTGAATTTTATACAATTCATGCTAGAGCCGAAATATGGTATTCTTTAGCACTTGGAACAACTTTTTTAACAATTGGAATAATTTTTTTAACAAACCATTTTTTAATTAAAAAAAACAAGTTTAAAATAATAAAATAATAATGATATGCTTCAAATAATTTGATTATTCCTTTTGAACTAATAACAAAAGAAGGAGTGTTTTTTAATAGCTAAAGAAATAATTTTTATTGACAAAAATTTTTATTGATGTAAAATAAAAATAAACAATAAAAAGGACCGGTTACAAAATAAAAATGCAACAAAAAGATTTTGATGAATTGAAAAATTTTTATTTAAACTATATTAAAAATTCTTTTGTATTAACAGAACAACAAAAAGATAATTTATTTTATCTTGAAACTGATTTTCAAAATTTAGGAACAGATTCAACAAATTATTATATACCTCATAGGATAATTATTAATCAACACTACATGGAGCAATATAATTCTAAAATTGAAGGTATAAAAGATGCAATTGTTTCTAGGCATAACATTGATTTTCAAAAGATTAAGGAAACTAAAATTGTCTTTAAAGAAATTGAATTAAAAGATGATTACATTTACGAGTCTGATTCAAACACTCTTTTTTTAAATATGATTGACCCAAAAACAGAAACGATTATTGATTTTTTTAAAAGCCTAGAGTTTGCACGAACAGCTCATTATAGTTTAGTTAGCTCAAAAAATAATGACAGATTGATTAATATTACAAGTTTTTGGACAGGACAAACAAAACACATTGGTAATGTACTGGTTTATCAAGGTGAAATGCTTTCACAAGCAGCAAATGAATATAGAGCGGAAACAATTTTTCACGCACTCAAGAAAGATGATTGGATGATACTAGAAAATCAAAAAGAGTTTAAATTTCCAAATCACACTTTTCCAAGTAAATTTAGTATGTGTAAACTTGCATGCAATTATTTTTCACAGATATCAGCTTTTTTAGGAATTAATGAAGAAAAATTATGTAAATTAATTGAACAAAATCAATATGGTCGAGAAAAATTAACCAAACATTTTGACAGGTTGGCAGGAAGAAGAAATGCATTTAATAGATTTGAAACTCTAATTGATTATATTGCAATAGTTGAAAAGTTTGATTTTCAAGATTGTGTTGTCAATGCAATGTGTGATGCAAGTATTTACAATAGTCAGTTAATGTTGTTTTCATGGCTTGCAGATGCATACAAAAATGGACGAATAAATAAAGTTCAATTCCAAAATCGTTTTAAGAAATTTGAAAGATTAATTACAAATGAATCTTTGCGACATGAAATTAATATGCTTGCAAAAAAGATTTACAAGCATAAAAAAGAAAATGAAAAAGAAAAAGATTTTTAATTTAAAACATTCTTTAAATTAAAAGTACTAAATTTATTTTTATTAATCGGTTTTGCTGATTTTTTTCCAATTGCTGCTTTAATAAAGGATTTAAAAAGCGGATGAGGATTGTTTGGTCGAGATTTAAATTCAGGATGAAATTGAACACCCAAAAACCATCTGTTTGAAGGAATTTCAATTATTTCTGTAAGTTCTCCGTTTGGAGAAGTTCCGCTAATTTTAAAGCCATGTGCTTCCATTTTTTCTTTATATTTTTTATTGAATTCAAAGCGATGACGATGACGTTCAGAAATCATTTCTTCCTTATAAATCTCACGTGCTAAAGTATTCTCCAAAAGCATGCAAGGATATGAACCCAAACGAAGTGTGCCTCCTATAGCGAGATTTTTTTTGTCTGGAATAATGTAAATAAGCGGATGAGTTGTTTGAGGGTCAAATTCAGTGCTGTGAGCATCAGTAAAACCAAGAACATTGCGAGCAAATTCAATTGTTGCAACCTGCATTCCAAGACAAATACCAAAATAAGGAATATCGTTTTTTCTTGCATAATTAGCGGCAAGAATTTTTCCTTCAATTCCCCTGTCTCCAAATCCACCCGGCACCAAAATTCCATTTGCTTCACTCAAATGACTTGCAATATTTTCTTGTGTGAGTTCTTCTGCCGAAACCCAATCAATTTCGACCCTAACCTCATTTGCAAATCCGCCGTGTTTAAGTGATTCCATAACACTTAAATAGGCATCATGAAGTTCAACATATTTTCCTACAATAGCAATTTTAACGCTTTGTTCACTTTTTTCAAGTTTATAAATATTTTCAACCATTGATGTCCAGTCAAGTAAATTAGGTTGTTCAGTTTTTAAATTTAATTTTTTGCAAACAACTTTTGCAAGTCCTTCTTTTTCGAGCATAAGAGGAACTTCATAAAGTGTATTAACATTTTTATTAACAATAACTTCTTCAGGTTTTACATTACAAAACAGGGCTATTTTACGTTTATTTTCTTCACTTAAAGCATGCTCACTTCGACAAACCAAAATATTAGGTTGTATTCCCATATTCAACAGTTCTTTAACACTGTGCTGTGTAGGCTTAGTTTTAATTTCACCCGTCGTTGCAAGATATGGCAAAAGTGTAACATGGATGTAAAGAACATTTTCCGCTCCCACATCAAGAGGCACTTGTCTTATTGCTTCCAAAAATGGTGTACTTTCAATATCGCCAACAGTTCCGCCAATTTCAGTAATTACAACATCAATTTTATTGATGTCTTTTTTTGCTTCCATCACATAAATTTTTTCCTTAATTTCATTTGTTATGTGAGGAATAACTTGAACTGTTTGCCCCAAAAATTCGCCGTTTCGCTCTTTTTTGATTACATTTAAATATATTTTTCCCGTTGTTGTATTACTGTCTTCATCAAGCGGTTCGTCAACAAAACGTTCATAATGTCCAAGGTCTAAATCTGTTTCTGCTCCGTCCTCAGTGACAAAAACTTCGCCATGTTGATAGGGATTCATTGTTCCGGGGTCAACGTTTATGTAAGGGTCAAATTTTTGGTTTATTACCCTTAGCCCCCTTTGTTTTAAAAGTCTTCCAAGTGAAGCTGCCGTAATTCCTTTTCCAATTCCTGAAACTACGCCACCGGTAATAAAAATATATTTACACATAAAGTTTGCCCTTCCTTATGTTTTTATATAGTAGCAAAATATTACATTTTTGTCTAATAAAAATCATAAAAAAA
>CAZKOT010000018.1:0-9010 GCA_964554475.1 uncultured Christensenella sp. | reverse complement strand
ATTAATTTTTTTGATGTTTTGTTAGCCTTTTTGACTTGCCTCGTGCTTTCCTGTCACATTTCCAAAATATTAAAAACTAAATAATACAAACAATTTTCTGCACTCATTTGCCCATTTTTTAACATAAAGTCAACTTCCTCGCATAATCCAACTATTTTTTTTAGTGCTCTTTGTGAAAAACTTTTTGCACTTTCACGACTTTTTGTAATTGCATAGGGTTTAACTTTTAAAATTTTTGCTAAATTTTCATCAGATAAATCGCTTATGCTTGCAAAAAAAATTCTTCTAAAAGATGCATAAATCAAGCCCAAAAGTGCAACAACTTCTTTGTTTTCCAAAAGATTATCAGTAATTTCTATTGTTTTTTTTGAATTTTTTTTCGCCAAAAAGTCGGTCAATTTAAAAACCTCGTATTGTAAATCTTTAATAACAACATTTTCAACATCTTCTTTTGTAATTACATTTTGTTCGCAATAAAAAATTAATTTAGTAAGTTCATTCATAATTTTTCCACTGTTATTATCACAACGAAAAATCAATTCTTCACTTCCTTCCGAAGTTATTGTCTTGTTATAAATTTTTAGTTCATCTTCAATTAATTTTTTTTGCTGAAAAACGCTAATTTGAGAGCAATCAATTTTAAAAAAATTTTCTAAATTAAAAATTTTATTTTTGTCAACAATAACCAAACATGTTGAAGGATTTGGTGAAAGCGAATAGTTTTTTAAAAACAAAAGTTCATCTTCAGTGATTTTTGTAATATTTTTAACAAGGAGCATTTTTTGCTCACTTGCAAATGGAAGTTGTTGACAAGATTCGACTATTGCTTGCACATCAAAATTCTCACTGTCGACTTGAGCAAAATTTAAATCCTCAAAATTTGTAACAATTTTTTGCTTTAAAATTTGTATTGTTTTATCAATTAAAAAAGAATCTTCACCCTCAATTAAAATAAGTGGCTCGTTCAATTTTTCAATTTTTGTTACAAATTCATTAAATTTCAATTATGCCTCCAAATAAATTGTGTGAGATTTTACCCACGGAAGAAGTTCACATTTTAATGTCGTTGGAATTTGGCTGTAAACAAAGAAACAATTTTTTGTTTTTGCTAGTGGACAACCCGATATTAATTTAAACTCCACATTTCCTTCAATTCTCCGTTCTTGATTTTAATTGCCCAATTGTTTAAATTTTTAAATGATTTTTCTAAATAGATTAGACTATTATTTTCAATTTTGTAATCACCGATATTTTCAGAAATAAATTCCGCATTAAAAACAAAATTTAAACTTTCATTTGTGAGTATGTAATGTAAATTTTCTTCCTCAGCTGTAGTGAGTTCATTAGTTAAAAACAAACATGAATATCCATAATTTTTTACTAGTATCGCATTTGTTTCTGCAAGTGGAGTTAAATAATTTATTGTCATGCTATTATTTTTAAAATTTTCACCAAAAAAAATTCTTTTTGCATTAAACTCATTTTCAAAAAATCTTATATTCATTACTTCTATAACCGAATTACTTTCCGCACTGTCAATTACATAATCAATCTTATTGATTTTTGCTCTTTTTAAAAACAATTGTAAATTTTCAATTTTTTTAAAATCTCCAATAATTGTTTTTTCACCCGAGGGGGAAATAATCACACTATAGTTTGAATTACCGCCAACCTGCATTATTGTAAAATTATTAAAATTGCTTGGAATTGATGCGTAAACGGTAAAACCAAAGAAAATTATAATCAAGCATGTTACAATTACAATTTTCTTTTTTGATTTTAGCATAATAAAACGACTAATAACAAATAAAGAAGTAAAAAATATTAAAACTGCGAAAAAGTCAAGAGAAAAAAGTTCAAGGATTGCCCATTTTTGAGACGAAACAAAATTTGAAATTAAAATTATTGCATCGTTGATATATGAGGGAACAATCAACAAATATCCTAGAAATGGCATGAGAAAAATAAAAGGAATTAATGCAAAAGTAAGAATAAATCCAATTTCAAAAAGCGGAACACAAATTAAGTTTGTAAAAACTGAAAGAAGTGAAATCTCTCCAAAATATTGTGCAGTTAGAGGAAGTAAACCGAGTTGAACACAAATAGTCATTGCAAGCGGAGAAGCAATGAAGTTTGGAATTTTAACTTTACGAAGTAGACGTTGAAAATCCGTACTAAAAAGTGCAATAAGAAAAACACACATAAATGAAAGTTGAAATCCAACATCAAAAACTTGCAATGGATTAAACAAAAGCATAATAAAGCCAGCAAGTGAAAGCGAGTTTACAATGTCATATTGCCTACCAAATAAACTGGCAGAAAGAAGAATAACACTCATAATAGATGACCGCATTACTGGGGCATCAAATCCGCAAAGATATGCATAAAAAATTAAAAATGCTCCTATGATTAAAAGAATAAGATATGGTTTTAATTTAAGTTTTTTTAATAAGAAGTATAATAAAGCAACCAAAATTGCAGTATTAAGACCCGAAACGGCAATAATGTGAGCAATTCCACTTTGGGTAAAAGATTGTGTTATTTCACTGTCAAGATTGCTTCTATCACCAAAAAGCGCGCTATAAGCTAGTTCGGCAGTTTCGCTTGGCATAAAATTGTGAAGTAAATTTCGAATTTTAAAACGTATAGTTTCTGCAAACGAGAGTTCACTTTGATGGGAAGAAATAATGTCTTCAAAAGTAATTGTGGACGCGTAAGGGGAATTGTTTTTATAATTTTGTGAAGCAAAATTACCGAGATTAAAAAACGAAATGGTTTCAATCTCGCTTTTAAATTCAATAATTTCACCCTGAAGTAATGTCCCACCAATTACAGTTAAAGTGATATTTGCTTTTTCCATTCCCTCAACTTTAACATCTGTTAAAATAATTTTTTGATACTTCTCATAATTTTTAAAAACACTTACCCGACCAACAATTGTTTTTTCTCCCAAAAAAATATCGCTTTCAAGCAATTTATAATCTATTGCAAAAGCAAAAATCCCAATTAAAAAAGATGTGAGCACTGCTAATAAATTTAAAATCTTACCTCTTTTAATTGCAAAAAAAATTAAAAATAACAATGCAAAAGCAAAAAAAACAATATGAATTATACTCAAATTCCAAAATTCCCATGCAAAAGTAATTGCAAGTGAAAAAGATATAAAGCAAAAAAATAAAATGCGAAAATTCAAAATTTTTTTCATATGTTTCTTTTTTATTCTTTTTAATTATATCATTAAAATCATTAATTTTCAATTTGAAAAAAATTGAAATAAAAATTAGATTTAAGTTTTTACTACTCTGTGAACTTGAAAAAGGCATTTAAAAAATGTTATAATCTTTTTAATATGTAAAGGAGGTAAAAAATAATTAACAAAATTTAATTGTTAAAAATATTAGAAAATACAAATAATAATTAATGTTCTTATAATTTTTTTAATAATCAATAAACTTTAATTATATATTTTAATTATTAAATATAAAATTCAATATTTTTAAAAATGCCTATATTTTATATAACGGAGGAATTTTATGAAAAAAATCTTAATACTAACTGTAACTGCCGGTGAAGGTCATAATTCAATGGCAAAATCATTAAAAACCGAATTAGCTAAAAATCCTGAAAATGATGTGAAAGTAATTGACCTTTTCAAAAGATACGGAAAATTTTATAAAAACTTTTTTATTAATGATATGTACATATTTGCTTGTAAGCACGCAGTTAGCGGTTATAACTTTGTTTGTAAACAGCTTTTAAAAGCAAATCCTGAAAAACGTAACCAAAGTCCAGCTCAAGGCACTTGCTTTTATGAAACAGCAAAACTATTACAAGACATCTATTTTTTTGAACCTGATGTTATTTTTTGTGTTCATTTTTATCCTGCAATCATGCTGACCAATCTTCGCAAAAAATATTTTATTCCTGCAAAAATAATTAATTATGTATTTGATTTTACTTTATGCCCTTTTCTTGAGTCAACAATTGGCGTTGACTATTTAATCAGTCCCAACTCTTCGCTACATCCCGCGCTTATTGAAAAGGGATTTAAAGCCGAACAACTTCTTGACTATGGAATTCCAACGAGACCAGAATTTTCAGAAGTTGTAAGTAAAAAAGAAGCACGCAGACAACTAGATTTGGATGAAAAAATGTTTACCGTGCTTGTTATGTCTGGAGGAGGTGGATTTGGAAAAAATCCCAAATGGGTGAAAGACCTATTGAAAGTTAAAAAACCAATGCAAATTATTGTTGTTAATGGAAAAGACAAAAAAAGCAAAAAAGCAATTGAAGTAATATTAAAACAAAAAAAGAAAAATATTCATACGGTCAAAAATTATGGTTTTATTGATTTTGTTGGAACAGTAATGAGTGCCGCAGATATTTTTGTTGGAAAATTTGGTGGAAATAGCGTAAGTGAAGCACTAAACAAAAAACTTCCTATTGTGGGAAAATTAAAAATGGCCTTTCAAGAACGAGATAATCTTGTATTCTTAACAGAGAGAGGAGCAGCAATAACACTTGACAAAGAACATAAACTTGTACCTACAATTGAAGATCTCATACAAAACAAAGAAAAAATTACAAAAATGATTTCGAAAATTGAAAAGCTTCGTAAACCAAATGCTGCATTAGACGTAGCAAATTTAGTTCAAAGTTTTGAAAAAGTGGATTACAATAATCCAAAAGAAATCACGCCGAAAGATTACAAAAGAATTTACAAAGAAATTAAGGAAATTTTAAAAGAAAAACCGAATAAAGTAAAACAAAGAAAAAAAGTTGTTGCACTTAAAAAACAAAAAAAATCAAAAGTTTTAATAGGATAAAAGAATTATAACTTTCTTTGGAGAACGAATGAAAAAAATTCTAATTTTAACGGTTACTGTCGGTGAAGGTCATAATTCAGTTGCAAAAGCACTTGCAAATGAATTTTTAAAAAATACGGAAAATCAAGTAAAAGTTATTGATATTTTTAAAAAATACGGAAAGTCTCATAAATTTTCACATGTAAACAATTCTTATTTAGCAAGTTGTAAATACGCATTATCTCTTTACAATATAAACACCAAAATGTTAAATAAAATAGATCCGAATAAACGTAATAAAAGTTCTATTCAATCCAAGGTTTTTTATGAAACGCCAAAACTTTTACAAGATATTTATTTATATGAGCCCGATGTGATTATTTGCACTCGTTTTGATCCTGCAATAATGCTAACAAATCTTCGTAAACGATTTAATATTCCTGCAAAAATAATAACTATTTTAACCGATTTTTCGGTCGGTCCTTTTTGGGAAAGTGCAATTGGAACAGACTATTTAATTTTACCCAATGCAGAATTGAAGGAAGGATATATTTATAAGGGCTACAAATCCAAACAACTTTTAGATTATGGGATTCCAACAAAATCAGAATTTTCCGAGGTTATAAACAAGAAAGAAGCACGTAAGAAACTTGGATTAGATGAAAATTTATTTACGGTTTTTTTAATGAGTGGTGGCGGAGGCTTCGGTAAAAATCCCAAATTGTTAAATGAATTACTAAAAGTAAAAATTCCACTTCAAATTCTTGTTGTTAATGGAAAAGACACAAGTAGCAAAAAAAATATTGAATTAATCTTAAAACAAAAGAATAAAAATCATCATATTGTTAAAAATTATGGATTTATAAATTTTATTGCCGAAGCAATGAGTACTGCTGATGTTTATGTTGGCAAATGTGGAGGAATTAGCGTTAATGAAGCACTAAATAAAAAACTTCCTATATGTTCTTATAAAAAACTTCCTCTTCAAGAAAGTGATAATTTAAATTTTTTAGTTAAATATGGTGCGGGCATTATATTAGATAAAAAGCATAAATTATCCACAATTATTGAAGAGCTTGCAACGGATAAAGTTAAGATTAAAAAAATTATTTCAAATATTGAAAAAATTCGTAAGCCGAATGCTACTGCCGACTTAATAAAATTTGCAAATAGTTTTGAAAAAGCAAATTACAATAATCCAAAAGAAATTACCCCGAAAGATTTCAAAAGTATTTACAAAGAAATTAAAGAAATATTAAAAGAAAAACCAATTAAAGTAAAACAAAAAAATTTGTTACAAAAAAAATAAAAAATTTTTAGGATGAATTATGGAAAACAAAAAAGTTTTAATTATCACAATGACTTGCGGAGAAGGACATAATCAAATTGCCAAAGCAATCAATAATGCACTTGTTGAAAAAAACATTGATGTAAAAATTATTCAACTTCATGGTTATAGTGAAAAAGCAATCATGAAAGTAAATAAAAGTTTTTTAAATGTTTGCAAATATATTCCCTATTTATATGATTCCGTTTGGAAAATAATTAACAAACGTAATCCGGAATTAAAAGAAAAAGGCATAACAAAAATTTTAATAAATAAATGCAAAGATTACATTCTTAAAGAAATTTTTGATTACGGACCAAATGCAATTGTTTGTACTCATAATAATTGCGGGGCAGTTGTTGGTTATTTAAGACAAAAAGAGAAAATTAGTCCTTCAATAAAATTATTTGGCTTTGTTTTTGACTATTGTCTTTGCCCTTATTGGGAAACAAACACGGATTTAGATTATGTAATTCTTCCACATGAAAATCTAATTGACGAAATGATTTATAGAGGATTTAAAAAAGAGCAACTTATAACACTGGGCTTACCTGTTGACAAAAGATTTACCATCAAATTAGATAGGAACAAAACAAGAGAAGAATTAAACCTTGAAAAAGAAAGGTTTATTGTTGTCCTTTACAGTGGTGGTAATTGTGCAAGTCCAAATTTACCTTTGATTAAGGAATTGTTAAAAGCAAAAGTTCCTCTTCAAATTGTTTCAATTTGTGGGAAAAATAAAAAACAAAAAGATTTAATTGACGAATATATTGAAAAAAATCAAATAACCAACATTCAAAATATTGGTTTTTGTACGTGTCTTGACAAGTATTATTCTGCTGCCGATGTTGTGTTTACGCGTGGCGGAGGGATGGGATTAACAGAACAAATAAACAAACACATTCCTTTTGTTTTACGAGAAAAATTAATAATTAATGAAAAAATCAACAAAAAATTATTTGAAAAACTTGAGATGGGTATTGCAATGAACAATATTAAAGAAGCAAAATCAATTGTTGAAATACTTTATTACAATCCTCAACTTTTAAAAGCAATGAGTCAAAAATCTATGGAATTTTCTAAACCTAATGCAACAAGTGATTTTGTTAATTTTTTAATTAACACCATAAAATAAAACACAAAAGAAAAATCAACAAATTTTTAATAACTTATTTTTCAAAATAAAAATAATCTTTAAAAAAATAACAAAAAAGAAAATATCATAAAAAAATAAATTTGACAATTAAAGACATAATAAATTATAATTTTTAATACAGGAGAGAACAATGAAAGTATTATTACTTGGCGCAGGATTTTCAAAAAGAATGGGGGAATTAACCGAAAAAACACCCAAGGCACTACTTCCGCTTGCGGGTAAACCCATTTTAAATTATTTTATTGAAAAACTTGAAAAGATTAATGAAATCAAAGACGTTTACTTGGTTTCCAATGCAAAATATTACTCAAACTTTAAAGAATGGATCAAAAATTACAAAGGTCGCTTAAAATTTCAATTACTCAATGACGGAACACATAATAATGAAGAACGTTTGGGAGCAATTGGAGACATACTTTTTTCAATTGAAAAATTTAAAATTGATGATGACTTAATGATTGCCGCAACTGATAATTTTTTTCATTTTGAATTAAATGATTACATTAAATATTTCCACGAAAAAAACAAAGATGTTGTTTTAACGCAAAAAATTACTGATAAAGAAAAAATAAAACAACTTGGAGTTGCAATTTTAGATAGTAATAATAGAATAATTAGTATGGAAGAAAAACCACAGGAGCCAAAATCTGACATTGCGGTTTGGGCAGTTTATATTTATAAAAAAGAAACATTAAAATTATTCAAGGATTACAAAACAGAGGGTAACAATATGGACGCCCCGGGATACTTTGTCAGTTGGCTTTACAAAAGACGTGAAGTTTTAGCTTATATTTTTGAAGGTTACGAATACTATGACATTGGAACTGTTGACACTTATAACTATGTAAATGATTTAATGACAAAAAACAAAGTCAAAAAAAATAAATAGGAAAAATTGTTGGAAATAGCGACGAATGCAAACCGCAAATTGAAAGTCTTATTCCATATTTAAAATATATAATTTGGGGTAAAATTTACATTATTGGATTGTAGATTTCTAATCTTGTTAACAAAAAATGCAAATAATAGATATTTAGATTTTAGAGGAAAAAATGGCAGAAGATAACTTCAAAAAAGATAATTCTATTTCGTCGCCGAAAGAAAAGGGGTCTTTAGAAAGACCTCTTTCGTCAAATTCACAACAGACATCTGGAGGAATAAACTATCGTCGTGTAAAACCTTTTTTGGAAACTAACACACAAAAACAAAATCATTCTTCTACAAATTTAAATTATCACCACGTTACAAATGAAACTAATACAATAATTACTGACAAGCATTTAAAGTCCGAAAAATTAAAGAGAAATCTTTCAAAAAAATCAAAAATTGCAATAATCTCTTCTTCTATTGGAGTTATTTTATTAATTGGTCTTGCAGTTTTTTTCTCTATAATGCTTAAACCTGTATTACCACTAGATTTACCTCAAAATTTCATTGTTGAAGTAATTAATTTTGACAATAAAATTTTTGTTCAGACTCCACTGGTTGAGGGAGCAAAATATTATTTTTTTGAAATTACTCCCGAAAACGAACCCACAGCACTTGTTACCAGTGAAACCAATGTAATTGATATGTCATATTTTATGGACAGAGGAACAACTTTCACCATTAAAGCTGGTGTTCAAGGTGAAGACGAAAGAACAAAAAGCAAACCATCAAACGCAATTGTCTATGTCTCCAAAAAAAAACTTGCCACTCCAAATATTTATTTTAATATTGAGA
>CAZKOT010000017.1:19707-25198 GCA_964554475.1 uncultured Christensenella sp. | reverse complement strand
CCGTGCAAGACAAATTAAACATTGTTCGAATTTTAGATGACTTTGGTGTTAAATACATTGAAGCAGGAAATCCGGGGAGTAACCCAAAAGACATTGAATTTTTTGAAAAAGTAAAAGAATTAAATTTAAAAAACTCAATATTAACCGCTTTTGGTGCTACAAGAAAAAAAGGAGTTAAAGCATCCGAAGACAGTAATATTAAGTCTTTGCTTGCAACAGAAACTAAAGCAATTGCCATTTTTGGAAAAGCTTCGCGTTTTCAATTTAAGGAAATTCTTGGAGTTAGCGAAGAAGAAAATCTAGAAATGATTAGAGATACAATAGCCTTTTTGAAATTGAATAAAAAAGAAGTAATTTTTGATGCCGAGCATTTTTTTGACGGATTCAAAGAAAGTAATGAGGTGGCATTAAAAGTTTTAGAAGAAGCTGTTTTGGCAGGAGCTGATGTCATTTGTCTTTGCGACACCAAAGGGGGTTTTCTTCCTACGGAAATTTTTGACATTACAAAAATTGTAAAAGAAAAATTTCCAAACACTAGAATTGGCATTCATTGTCATAATGATGGGGATTTAGCGGTTGCAAATTCTCTTATGGCGGTTTTTGCTGGTGCCTGTCAAGTTCAAGGAACAATTATTGGAATTGGTGAGCGATGCGGAAATGCCGATTTATCAGTTGTGATTCCAAATTTACAATTAAAATCAAACTATCTTTGCATTCCTGGAGGACTTTCAAAACTAACACAAACCGTCCGTGAAGTCTACGAAATTGCAAATTTAATTCAACCTTCAAACAAACCCTACACTGGAACAAGTGCATACGCACATAAAGCAGGTATGCATATTGATGGTGCTCTAAAAAACTCTTCTTCATTTGAACATGTTCCTCCCGAAGTAGTTGGCAATAAAAGACGATTTATTATGAGCGAAATTTCTGGTAGGTCCACAGTTGTTGCTCGCTTATCAAGTATTTTTCCCGAACTAAACAAAAACTCAACTGAAGTTAAAAATATTTTAGAAAAATTAAAAGAACTTGAACATCAGGGTTATCAATTTGAAAGTGCCGATGCAAGTTTTGAACTCATGGCATTAAATGTTTTAGGGCGTTTTAAACCACATTTCAAACTTCAAATGTATAAAACTGAAGGTGAATTTCCCTCTCCGGATGGTGAAAATTCCGCTCACGCTTTTGCCAAAGTCAAAGTTGGTGATCAAACAGAAGTCGCTGCAAGCGTTGGAAATGGTCCGGTTAATGCTTTGGACCTTGCTTTAAGACGTGTTCTTACAACTTTTTATCCCCAAATTTCACAAATGCATTTGACAGATTACAAAGTTCGAGTGCTGTCGGGTGAAGCAGCAACAGGAGCAAAAGTAAGAGTATTAATTGAAAGTAGTGACGGAAAACGTGTTTGGTCAACTGTGGGCGTTTCAACAGATATAATTGAAGCATCATGGCTTGCACTTCAAGATGCAGTCGAATATTATCTTTATTTATTGAAAGTATAAAACTGTTTTTACTATTTTTTATTTTTAAATTAAATGATTTTTATGTTATCATAAAATAGTTAAAAGTGGTGGTATTTATGAACGGTTATGATTTTGATAAAACAATTTTTGACGGTGATTGCTTAATAAGATTTTATTTTTACACTCTTTTTTTACGTCCATTTTTGTTTTTAATTTTTCCTTTTCATCTTTTTGTTTATTTTTTACGAAGTATTAATGTTGTGTCAAAAAAACGAACAAAAGAAATAATGATGTTTAATTTAAGGTTTTTTCGTGACAGAAACAAACTTGTAGAACGTTTTTGGGCAAAAAACATAAAGAGAATTAAACAGTGGTATTTAGAACAAAAAAAAGAGAACGATGTTATAATTTCGGCATCACCGGAATTTTTAGTTAGATATGCTTGCGAAAAAATAAACCTAAAAAACATTATTGCTTCGAGGTTAAAAATTGATACCTTAAAAATGGAAGGACATAATTGTTTTGGAAAAGAAAAAGCAATACGCTTTGAAAAAGAGTTTGGAAAAGATTATATTTTAGATGAATTTTATTCCGACTCACTTTCTGACATGCCCATGTTTAAAAAGGCAAAAAAAGCAATTTTAGTAAAAGGAAACAAGAGAATAAATTTACAAACCGAAAACATTTAAAAACAAAATCAAAAAAAATTATAAGTAAATTTATTTTAAAATTTTTAGGTAATTATTTAGCAATGGATAAGGGGACGCAAATTAAATTGCGTCCCCTTGATTATTATATTATAAAAATTATAATTTATTAATATTTTAAAAATAATTTTCACACATGATTATCAAATCACATAAAAGAAAATTGAAAAAAATTGAAGTATACTTCCCGCCAAAACAAACAAATGCCAAATTGCATGCATATATTTTATTTTACGTTTTTTACCAATAACATAAATAAGAGCTCCAATAGTATAAAATATTCCCCCCAACAGCACTAAAATAAAGCCCATTGTTGCAAGATTGCTTTGAAAAAGCGGGACAATTGCAATTACAACACACCAACCCATTAACAAATAACAAATAAGATTAATTTTTTCAAATTTTTTTAAATCAATTGATGTTAAAATAATTGACAAAATTGCAGCACCCCAAACAATTCCAAAAATTGTCCAACCCCAAACACCACTATATTCACGTAAAGTAACTAAAGTAAAAGGAGTGTATGTTCCCGCAATTAAAAGACTTATTGAACAATGGTCAAATATTCTAAAAACTGCTTTACTTTTATTCATAGGCAAAGCATGATACAGTGTTGAAGACGTGTAAAGAATAATCAAAGTTGCTCCGTAAATTGCACAACTAACAACTTTATAGCCAACCAATTCACCCGAAATTGCTGAAAAAACCACGCATAAAACCAAAGCCGCAACCGCAAGAGTGGCACCTATGCAATGAACAACCCAATTAAAAGTTTCTTCACTTTTCGTGTAAGACGGCAAAGAAATACTATTTTTCTTTATTTGAATTTCTTTCATAAAACTCTCCGTTTTTAAATTAAGCACAAAGAATAAAATTAAAATTTTTCGCAAAATCATGTAGTATTTTTCTTTCGTAATTTTTTACATGTTTGCGAGGTTTAAACATTATACTAACATATATAGTAACAAGTTTACAAAAAAACCGTCTTTAAAGTGGGTGGCAATCTCATTACCGAAGTTAGCGAAACAACATTTATTTTGTCTTTCTCATTTAAACTTCTAAATGTTTCTTTTATTTTATCCCCAAAAATTTTAGCCATAGTAAGCATGCCTTTTCATTTTCTTCGATTGTTTCAAATTCACCATAAACTCTAATGAGGGGTTCTGTTCCCGAAAAACGAACATATGACCATGAACCGTCTATAAAATCAACTTTTACTCCGTCTTCATAATCAACATTTACAATTTTTTTAAAAAATTTCGGCATTAGTTTTTTATTAATAGTTTTATCAATAATTTCATCTTTTATTTCGGGTGAAAACTCAAATTGTTTTTCAACAAAAATTCCCTTGAAATTTGCAAACAAACGAACTTCTTTAACAATTTCATCAAGAGGTTTTTTCATGTTTGAAATCATTTCAAGTAGTAAAACAGTTGTTAAAAGACTATCTTTTCCTAAAATATGATTTTGAATTGCCAATCCTCCGCTACTTTCTCCACCTAAAACAGCCTTTGTTTCAACAAGTTTGGGAGAAATATATTTAAACCCAACCGGAACTGCGTGGCAAGCATATCCAAATTTTTTTGCTAAGGCATCTAACAAATTTGAAGTGCTTTTTGTTTTAACAATATCACCTTTTTCACCTTTAAATTTAATTCTATAGTAGTAAAGACAAGCCATAACATCATTATTATCAATATAATTCCCATTTCTATCAATAACACCAATTCTATCTCCATCTCCGTCAAGTGCAAGTCCCAAATCATACTTCTTACTAATTACCAAATCATGCAAAACTTTTGTTGTTTCGAGATTTGGAGAAGGCATTGAAAAATTAAAAAATGCATTACGTTCGCCATTTAAAAGTATAGAATCATTTATTTTTAAGCGTTCAATTAATTTTTTTAATAAGGTAATAGATGAGCCATACATTGCGTCAAATGCAACTTTAGGAGATTTTTTTATTTCTACTAATTTTAAAAGACTGTTCAAATAGTTATCTTCTTCACTCAGTTTAACAATTTTTTCATTTTTTAAACCTTCATGAAAAGGTATTCTTTTCACTTCGGTCAAAACTTGACAAATTTTTTCAATTCTAAAAACATCTTGAACTCCAGCATCTTTTCCTTCACTAACAAAAATTTTTATTCCATTATATATATATGGATTATGACTTGCTGTAATCATCATAGTATAATCCAAATCATATTTTAAAGCAGCAAACATAACAACGGGTGTTATACATGATTGTGAAATTAATCTTACTTTAATGCCATTGCCCGCAAAAACTTCTGCCGCCCATTCTGCAAAATTTTCTGACATAAAACGATTATCATAACCGATAAAAGTCTCTTTTTTTAAGTTATCTTCTAAAATGATATTACAAACACTTTGTGCAACTTTGAGAACATTTTCTTTTGTAAACTCATCCCCTATTATTGCTCGAAAGCCCGAAGTCCCAAATTTAATTGACATATTAATTTTCTCCTTTGTCGAAATTTATTGAAATTATTTGATTTATTATAATTACCTCTTCATTGATTGATTTTTTTTGTAATTCAAACCTTATTACTTTTCACTTATTTAAATTGAAATTCTTAATTTTTCATTATTTTCAATCTTATTTTGATTTTTTCCAAAGCCAAACATCTGGCATTAAATCTTATTTTTTCTTCTTTAGAAAATTCCGCTAATGTTTTGCCCTCTTCAACTTCAAGAATTTCGTCAAAACCAAATTTAAAATTACCCCTTGCCTCTGTTGCAATTTTACCTTTCAGCATACCCTCTTCAAAAAACTCTTCTCCATTTTTTCCGCAAACATAAATAATACATTTTGCAAAAGCTCCTCGTTTTTCTATAGGTAAATTTTTCATTTTTTCCAAAATATAATCATTACGCTTGTCATCGCCTACTTTTTTTCCCAAAAATCGATGAGTTAAAACACCTGGCCAACCGTTAAAAGCATCAATACAAAGTCCACTGTCATCGGCAATCACAATTTCATTAATTAATTCTTTAATCGCTTTTGCTTTAATTTTTGCATTTTCTAAAAATGTTTTACCATTTTCTTCAGGGTCAATTGTGATGCCCACATCATTGAGCGAAAGCACTTCAAAATCATTTAAAATTGCTTTAACTTGCTCTATTTTTTGCTTATTGTTGCTTGCAAAAACAACCTTGATTTTTCCTAACTTATCATTTGACTTATAATTAAGAGTGCTATTTTTCATGACAAAAAGAATTATACTATTTTTTAATGCATTTTCAAAACATTTAATCTTTAGGGTAAGCTATGACAAATAATTATAAATTTTTTGCGGA
>CAZKOT010000017.1:15867-19607 GCA_964554475.1 uncultured Christensenella sp. | reverse complement strand
TTAAATTTAGATTTTTTGAAATAAAAAAAATTTTTGTAATGCATTTTCAAAACTAGGTTATAGACAATGTTTTAAATTTCATTACGAAAATTTAAGTGCGTTATTAAAATTTAAAAATTTTGTTATAAAATGCTAATATGGCTACTTATTTTATTTAAATAAAACACTTATAAATAATAACTTGCAAAACAACAAATTTGCCTTTATAATATTTTAAACTGGAATAAGAAGCAGTTTTATTTTTAAAAAAAGAATATTTTAAAAACTAAACTAATTAATAAACTCTTCTTTGTGATAAAATAATGGTTAAATTTTTTTTCAATTTTCTATTTTAAGCGGTTATGGCGGAATGGCAGACGCGCTAGGTTCAGGTCCTAGTGGGGCATAGCCCCGTGGAGGTTCAAATCCTCTTAACCGCACCAATCGGTCATAAAACAAACCTATGACCACCGTTAAAGTCCGTTACATTGTAGCGGATTTTTATTTGTCCATCATCAAGTAACCAAATCTTATTCAAAAAGTGTCAATGAGGGCTTGTCTGTTTTTATCACAGTGTAATCAAGGTGTTTAAATCGTTTTTTCTTCGTATAACGGCTTTTTATCTATATATTATAACCCATAGAATATATTACCACCGATTATTCTTTTCGAAAATTTAATAACTTTTAAAGACGTAAAAGATTTTTCAGACAGGAATAATCTTGCTTGTTATTGTTCACTTATGCATCTTTACGAAGAAGAAATATTTCACCAATTCGTATTAGTTCTACATTTCTTTTTCTTCAATGTTATGATAGATGTTGTAATCATAATCTGTAATTTGATCTATTGTATAAATTTCATAACGCTTTTCATCATTCAGTTTTGCTGCTTTAATTGCTGAATTTTCATCCTTTGATTTGACAATTTTTTTACCCATTCGATTTGATTGCAAATCTTCATAAACAATCAAATAATTATTCATTATCTTCTCTCCTTTATTCTAACCTATTCTATCTTTTGTAAATCACGTTTTTTTAAAAAAATTTCTATTACTCTAGAGCAATATCAAAAATTAGTATATGCATTTTTTCTACAGCTATTATAAAACTAAATGATCAATATTAAATTCATGAAAAATTAATTTTTTTCACTCTTCTTGTAAAATTTAATCGTTTGTAAACTGACAAGAATTAATTTCCAAACATTAAGCTTTAATTTAGAAGTAGTGCCAATAATTATAATTTTTTACAGTTTTTGCAAAAAAACTTTATAAGGTTTGCTGTTTATAGTAATTAACAAACTCTTCTCTTAATATAATAAAAAGAGGAGTTTTTAATGGATTTAATAGAAATAACAGGTATCCCAGCAATTACAATAATAATTTATTGGATAATTAATTTAATAAAATCACTAACAAATAATAATGAAAAATTTCTCAAATACATTCCCTTAATAACCGGTGGATTGGGAATTATTTTTGGGATTATAATTTTTTATGCTTTTCCTGAAATGATGTCGGCAAGTAATGTTCTTTGTGCAATTGTTATAGGTCTTTGTTCTGGTCTTGCAGCAACTGGAACAAACCAAATTTTTAAGCAATTAACAAAAACACCAAATAAAAAAATCCCGCTGTCAGATCAAAACAACGATAAAAAAAATGATATAAAATAAACAAAAAATTTGCTCAAATTGTCAATTAAAAAATTATCAGCATAATTATAAAATATTTCTACTTCGCCTTTGTCCATTTGTAAAGTTCTTCAACTGCAAAAGACAGTTTTGTTACAATGTTTTTCTTTGAGGGAACAAAGTAAAATGAATCTTCAATTGTTGAAAAACTAAAAGCATCTTTTTCCCTTTCTTTAAGTTTTTCCCAATCATATTCAACATGAAGTCCATAATTTTCAAGAGGCGCTTTAATTAATTCAAAATCTTTTCCATTATAATTTCCATTAACTTTAAAGCCCGTTAAAGTATGCTTCACTGTTACTTCTCCAAGGGATATAAGTTTTTTTGGATTTGGAATTGAATATGCTTGCGCTTTATCAAAAAATTTATATGTTCCGTTTTCAATTTCTTTTCGAACTTCTTCTCTTTCCCATTCAAACCAATCCGGCACATGCGAAATTTTTGTTTTTCCTTTTTGGTTATTTAATTGTCCATTTGTTTTTAATTCCCAAACACTACCACATTTTTGACATTTCAAATTAATTCCCGAACTCGTCATACTTGTCTCATCTCCACATTCGATGCACTTGTAAAGAACTTTATGTAGTCCTTCAGCACGGAAAGATTCCGTTATTTGAATATTATTTTCTAGTTGATACTTGTAATCATCATATTGCATTCCCTCTCTTATTTTTGTATTTAATTCCTCTGTAGAAAGAGATTGTGTTTCTTCAGCAGTTATTATTGTTTTCATTGAAGCATAAAGAGGTACTTTTCTTTTGCGTCTATAATCCCAAAAGGGCATATGTAAATGATTTCCATGATTTAAAAGAACCACAACAGGAACTTTTAAAAATTTAGCAATTTTCCCAAGTGAATCGGGCAATATTGCAGTTGTGCCAATGGGGGAATATCTTGCTTCAGGATAAAGAACGGGAATATTTTTTAGTTTATTTACCACATAAGAAATTTGTTTTACAACAGAAAAATCATTGACAAATTTATGTTTTGGAATACAACCCAAAGCATCCATAACCCATGCACGACCCAAATAGCCATCAATTGCGGTTACGGGATTTGTGCGATGTGGCCAAGTTGCAATTGCATCTATATAAAAATCAACAAATTGGGAATGATTGATAAGTAGTAAAAAGGGCGGTTTAAATTTTCCAAACTTTTCAATTTTATATTTTGTTCCCATCAATGAAATTTTTGAACCAATATATTCAATTATTAATGTCCAAAGTGCTTGTTTTTTGGGCATTTTTCCAATAGGGTAATATTTTATTTTTTTATCATAATTGATCTTCATTTAATTTATCCTTTTAAGTTGATTTAGTTTAACACAAATTAATAAATAATAAAATTAAAGACATGTGTATATGAAAAAAAATTAAAAACGAAGACTTATTTATAGTCTTCGTTATTTAAAAAATTTAAATCCATTTAATAATAAATTTTTGCAAATTTAATCTCATGCAAATCCTTTTTAAACGCGGGAGAAGTTTTGTAACGAGCATCTTTGCAACACACGAGTGCTACTAGAGCCTAGCATGTTACAAACCCCGAGCGACCTTATATAATTTTTTCTCAAATAATTACGAATTAAATTAAAAAATATAATTATAAATTCACAAATTTAAAAAATTTTATTAATTCTTGCAACACTCAACTCCAACGCAAAATCCTTTTTAAACGCGGTAGCACACAAGTGTGCTACCGAAGCCTAGCGGTGTTACAAACCCCGAGCGACCTTAAAAAATTCTTTAACGCCCCACTCCCAACGCAAAATCCTCTTTAACGCGGGAGCGAAATTGTGAAAACCGAAGCGACTCTGCAGACAACGCAGTTGTCGAAGCCAAGCGAAGGCTCACAATGAGCGACCTATGAAAATTTTTACAAATAATTAAATTAAAAAATATAATTATAAATTCACAAATTTAAAAAATTAATTTTTGCAACACTCAACTCCAACGCAAATCCTTTTTAAACGCGGGAGCGAAATTGTGAAAACCGAAGCGACTCTGCAGACAACGCAGTTGTCGAAGCCAAGCGAAGGTTCACAATGAGCGACCTATAAAAATTTTTTA
>CAZKOT010000017.1:0-15767 GCA_964554475.1 uncultured Christensenella sp. | reverse complement strand
TCCTCTTTAACGCGGGAGCGAAATTGTGAAAACCGAAGCGACTCTGCAGACAACGGCAGTTGTCGAAGCCAAGCGAAGGTTCACAATGAGCGACCTATAAAAATTTTTTACAACACCCCACCTCAACGCCCGTCCTTTTTAAACGCGGGAGCGAGGGGTTTTGTAACGAGCGTCTCTGCAGGTAGCACACAAGTGTGCTACCGAAGCCTAGCGGTGTTACAAATCCCGAGCGACCTTAAAAAATTCTTTAACGCCCCACTCCCAACGCAAAATCCTCTTTAACGCGGGAGCGAAATTGTGAAAACCGAAGCGACTCTGCAGACAACGGCAGTTGTCGAAGCCAAGCGAAGGTTCACAATGAGCGACCTTTATTCTTCAAAAAAAGCAATTCCAACTGCACCCGGACCAACGTGAACCCCAATTGTGCTTCCAATTTCGGTTATTACAGTCGGAGCAATTTTACAAACGTTTTTTATTACATTAGAAAATTCATTTAAAAGTGTTCCATCACAAGCATGTGCTATTACGATGTTTTTATCTGTGTCAACATTTAATTTTCCCACCATAGATGCAACTTGCTTGTAAGCATTATTTTTTCCAATTGCTTTTGCCTTGTCAATTACTTTTCCATTTTCAACACTAATAATAGGTTTAATATTTAATAGTGTTCCAACAATCGCTTTTGTTCCCGAAATTCGCCCGCCAGCTTTTAAATATTTTAATGTATCAACTACTGCCAAAACTCTTAATTTGGGTATGAGTTTATTTAATTCTTCATAAATTTGCTTTGCAGTTTTTCCCTCATCTCGAAGTCTTGTTGCTTCCAAAACCAAAGCACCCTCTCCCATTGCAGCATTTAGAGAATCAACAACAAAAACTTTTTTTGAATTTGTTTCTTTTGCAGCAATAACTGCTTGTTCGTAAGTTAAACTTAATTTTGAAGAAATAACAATTAAAACGACATCATTTCCTTTTGATAATTCTTTTTCAATTGCATCTTTAAAAGTGTATGAATTAATCATGCTTGTTGTTGGAAGTTTGTCTGCTGCTTTAAGCTTTGCATAAAACTCCGGATTCGAAATGTTTTCTCCCGAAAAATATTGCTTGTCCCCAAAATTAATGGGCATAGGAATTACTTTAATTTTACGTTCTTTCTGCACAACCTGTAAAAGGTCAGCAGCACTATCAGTGATGATTGAAATCATTTTTTTATTCTCCTTTATTTCTTAATTGGAAATTTTAATGTGAATTAAGAAAATAATTTTGTAATTTTTCTAATGAAGCAACCAAAATTTCTTGCTCTTTTTCGTCAATGATTTCCAAAACTTCATTAATCATGTTTTCATGATAAAGTTCATGACATGAATTTACATAACGTCCTAAATCAGTTAACTTCAAAAAAATCAAACGTTTATCTTTTTCATCTCGTAATTTGACAAGATAGCCTTTTTTTTCAAGAACATTTACTGCAACAGTAAGCGAACCTAAAGTAATTTTTAAATTTTTTGCAACACCGCCAGCAGTATTTTCTTTTTTTTGTGCCATTTTATCAATTGCTTCTAAAAGATGAATTTCTTTTAATGACAATTTACTGTTTGAAATTTTTTCAAGTACACGTTCTTCTTGTCTTAAAATAGCATTAAAACAATCGACAAAAAACGTATTAAGTTTTCTTTTGATTTCACTTCTAGCCATTAAAACTCCCAAATAGTTTGAACTTCAAACTATTGTTTTTATAATAACACCATTAAAACACAAAAGTCAACAAATTTTTGTTTAAAAAAATAAAAAAAAGAAAAACAGGATTTATTCCTGTTTTTATTGAAATATTTATTATTCTTTTAATGTTTTCTTTTTTAATGTTATAGGTTTTTCGGTTTTTACTACTGATTTTACATTAGTTTTTTCACTTTTTGTTTCAGATTTTTTTTCCGGTTCAACCTCAATTATTTCTTCATTATTTTCATTCTCACTTGTGCATCCACATTTTACATTTTGATTTGTGTGACCAAAATGCCAACATCCAAACAGACACTTTGCAAGAATAAATAACCCTACTGTTTGCCAAAAATTAATATTTGGTGCGCCCGGAATAATTGCTGGAATTACTGAATTCCAAAGTAACATAAGAACAAAACCAAAAAGGGCACAAAAACCTGCAATTCCCACCACTCCAGCAATGCAGATCAAAACCTTTGCCCAAGTCGGAAATTCTTTCCATGCTTTCATTTTTTTACCCATTTTTTTCCTCCACTTGAATTATAGCATAATGCTTTTTTATTTTCCTAATAAAAATTTTAACTATAATATTTATTTTTTATTTTTATTTCTTATCAAATGTAATTCGTTAATTGAAAGGACTTGCATAATTAATAATACAAATGCTATACTTACTTATAATGAAACAAAAATACGATTACAACACTTTTGGAGAACAAAAATATGTAGATAGATTGGGCTTTCGAATTTTGGATATTCTTCCAAAATTGAGTCTTTATCTTGCTTTTTTCATCTATGTTATTTTTTCACTAGTTTTTGTCAATACGTATACTTATTACGAGGTGCAAAACACTTCCATGCGTCCGCTTCTAAATGATAGTTCTACTAATGACGGCGTATATTTAAACAATTTTGCCGAGGTTGAAGTCGGTGATGTTATAATTGCAATTAATCCCGAAGAAAGAACCAAAACGGTTATAAAAAGACTAATGGCAGTCGGGGGTGATAAAATTGCAATTACATTTGACAATGCAACAACAACTTACGTAGTAAAAAGAATTGCCAAAGGACATTCTTCAGCATACACAGTTTTAGAACCTTATATAACTGGTCAAGGAATGCCACAAGTTTATAATGATTTTATAACACTTTTAACCACAACCGAAAACAAAGAAAATATTGGTGGAATTGACTACTTAGTTCTTGAAGATGATGAAATTTTTTATATGGGAGACAATAGAGTTTCGAGTCGTGATTGCATTGATTACGGACCTAGTAAAAGAGCAGATGTAATTGGAAGAGTCGACATTATTGTTAAAGAGCAAAAATACTTTATTATTTCAATCATAAAATATCTTTTTGGATTTCAAACAATTTAATACTGAATAAGCTATTTTGTAAGGGAAAAAAAAATGAAATTAAAAATATCCGAAAACTTAATAAAATTAGCAAAACTTGTTTCAAAAAAAGCAAGTCTATATATTGTAGGAGGTTTTGTTCGTAATGCCTATTTAGGTATTGGAGGAACAGACGTTGACCTTACTTCAAGTTTGACACCAGAAGAACTTGAAAAATTGACAGAAAACACTGAAATAAAAATAGGAAACAAACAAAAAAAATTGGGTACTGTTATTATTACTTGTGGGGATGAACAATATGAACACACAACTTTTAGAAAAGACACCTACCTAGAAAACAGCGGGGAACACACACCTTCAAAAGTTGAATTTATAAAGGATTTAAAACAAGATGCAAAACGAAGAGATTTTACGATTAATGCTATTTATTATGATATTTTGAAAGACGAAATAATTGATGTTTATGGCGGACTTTCGGATTTGAAAAAACGAATGATTAGGACAGTTGAAACACCATCTTTTGTTTTTGAAAGTGATGGTTTAAGAATACTTCGTATGGTTAGATTTGCATGCGAATTAAATCTTAGAATTGCTCGTGAAACCTTTGCTATAGCAAAAAAAATGTCATATCGATTAAACGATATAACAGGGTCTCGTAAATTTAGCGAACTTGAATTAATTTTAAACAGTGACAAAAGGTTTGAAATTTCAAAGAAAAAAGCTTATATAAAAGGTTTAAAAATGATTAACCTTTTAGGCGTTTGGTCATTTATTTTTCAAAACGCTTCGAAAATTAAGATTAACATTATTAAAAAAGTGAAACCCGAGGAACGTTTTGTTGGTTTATTAATTGACTTAATAAATTCAGTAAAACCTGATTGTGTTTCATATTATCTAAAATTTGTTTTGGGAAATGAATCACTTATGCTTTCAAAATCTAAAGCGGATAGTATTATCGAAGTTGTAAGCGGTTATTTTGATGCAATAAATGGTGTTAGCAATAAAAAATTCTTTTTTAATTATTTCAACTGTTTTGAAAGAATTGATGCAATCTTACAAAAAACAAATGCTTTTAAACATTTAAAATATGGTTTTTTTTATAATTATATTATAAAATTTAAAATTCCTATTCAAGTAAAAGATTTAAAAATTAATGGGAACGACATTAAAGCGAATTTTCCTAAACTCCCAGAAAAAAAATATTCCATTATACTTCTTGATTTATTAGACAAAGTGTTTGAGGCAAAATTAAAAAATGAAAAAGAGGAATTGCTTAAAGAAATAAACAAAATGCAAAATGCTGAATAGAAACAATAAAAATGTAAAATCTTCTTGTTCCTCTTTGTTTATCACTATCAGATCAAAAAGGAGAAAAGCGTGTTAGAAATTCAAATCATAAGTTTAGTTCTTTCAGCATTAGTTTTATTTTTAATTACTTTTTTATTAATTAAAAAACCAAAAAGCGATGATTTTATTTCAAAAGAACTTCGCTTTATTTTTGAACGTCAAGACAAATTACTTGAAAATGGTGCAAAAGAACTTGAAAAAGCAACCGAAACGCTTGAAAAAGGACTTGATAAATTACAAAAAGACAATGAAACAAAATTAGAGCAAATGCGTCAAACAGTTGATGAAAAATTAAATGTCAGTCTTTCGGAACGACTTTCTAAATCATTTGAAATAATAAATAAAAGATTACAAGATGTCTATGAGGGTTTGGGTGAAATGCGAAACCTTGCTTCAGGTGTTGGAGATTTAAAAAAAGTTTTAACTAATGTTAAAACTCGCGGAACTTGGGGGGAGGTTCAACTTGGAAGTTTACTTGAACAAATGTTAGCACCTAATCAATATGCTTCAAATGTTGCAATTAAAAAGGGCTCACGCGAAAGAGTTGATTATGCAGTAATCATTCCAGTTAAAAACGAACAAATTTATTTGCCAATTGATGCAAAATTTCCTCTTGAAGACTATCAAAGATTGGTTGAATCTTCAGAAAAAGGGGAACTTGAACAAGTTGAAATTCATTCGAAAAATCTTGAAAAACGTATTAAAGAGGAAGCAAAAAACATTAAAGAAAAATACATTTTTATTCCTTATACGACTGACTATGCGATTTTATACTTACCGATTGAAGGACTTTATGCCGAAGTTACAAGAAAAAGTGGATTAACCGATGAACTTCAACGAAAATACAAAGTTGTTGTTTGTGGCCCCACAACAATTTCCGCTTTTCTCAATTCACTGCAACTTGGTTTTAGAACGCTTATTATAGAAAAACGTTCAAGCGAAATTTGGACACTTTTGGGAACTTTTAAAAGAGAGTTTGTTTTATTTGCCGACTTATTGACAAAAACACAGAAAAAACTTACTGAAGCATCAAATACGATTGAAGATGCAGCAAAGAAAACAAGAACAATTCAAAAGAAATTAAAAGCGGTTGCCGAAAGCGAAGAAAATCTTATTGAGGAAGAGCCTGCACAAAAACTTGATTTTGAAAACACTGACGAAGAAGCTGCGGGATAATAAGTACTTAAAAAAAAGAGGTAAAAATATGATTATAAAACAAATTATTTTTTATATTGTGCTCGGATTAACTTTATTAATTTCGTCGCTTTATATTATTTGGCAACAAGAAAAAAAACCTTTTTGCTCTTTAATCATGAAATCAGCGGCAAGTTTTTGCTTTGCTGCATTTGGCGCAATTAATATTTATTTACACGGATTTTTTAATTTAGGAACAATTTTTATTTTAATCGGTTTAATTGCAAGCATTTTCGGAGATGTTTTGCTTGCTCAACTCGAATTCAAGCAACCAGATCACAAAACTAAAATAATTTTTTCGGGTATGGTCGCTTTTTCAATAGCTCAAATATTTTATACTTTAGCCGTGTCGGCGACAATCAATTTTCAATACTTATATTGGGCAGTACTTGCCGGCTTAATAATTTCGCTTGTTATAGTATTTGGGGAAAAACTTCTAAAATTAAATTATGGAAAATTAAAATTTATGGTGGGGATTTACTCATTCTTTTTAGGAGTAGCATTAATTCAATCATTAATTACAGCAATTTTGATGACTTTTAATGCTTTTTCGACTTTACTTTTCATAGGACTAATTTTATTCTTCGTTTCGGATTTAATTCTATCTTTTATTTACTTTTCTAAAGAATCAAACAGGAAGTTATATTATCCTAACCTTGCCTTTTATTATGCTGCTCAAATTTTAATTGCATGTGCGATTATGGTTGCATAACAAAGATCCACAGTTTGAAACTAAAGTTTTTTGAGATATGAAATTACTTTTAAAATTTTCTTCAATTACAATTTATATTCAATAAAAAAATAGCGAATGTAAAAATTCGCTATTTTTAATATTATTGATTTTATTAACTAATAATCGAAGAAACAACTCCTGAACCTACTGTTCTTCCACCTTCACGAATAGCAAAACGTAGTCCTTGCTCAATAGCAATCGGAGTGATTAAGGAAATAGTCATTGTGATGTTATCACCTGGCATAACCATTTCAACTCCTGCAGGAAGTTCAATAGTTCCTGTAACGTCTGTTGTTCTAAAGTAGAATTGGGGTCTATATCCATTAAAGAATGGTGTGTGACGTCCGCCTTCTTCTTTCTTTAAAACGTAAACCTCGCCAGTGAATTTTGTATGAGGTTTAATTGAACCAGGTTTACAAAGAACTTGTCCTCTTTCAATTTCATTTCTTTGAATACCACGGAGTAAAAGTCCAACATTATCTCCAGCAACTGCTTCATCAAGAAGTTTTCTAAACATTTCAACACCTGTTACAACTGTTGATTTGCTACTTCCCATACCTACAATTTCAACGGTATCGTTAATTTTTATTGTTCCTCTATCAACTCTTCCTGTTGCAACCGTTCCTCGTCCTGTAATTGTGAAAACATCTTCAACTGGCATTAAAAATGGTTTTTCTGTATCTCGAACAGGATCAGGAATAAAACTATCTAGTGCATTAAGAAGTTCTTGAATTGGTTTGTTTGCAGAGTCATCAATTTTTCCTGCTTGGCATGCTTCAAGTGCTTTTAAAGCAGAACCCTTAATTACTGGTGTTTTATCTCCTGGGAATTTGTAAGCTGTCAAAAGATCTCTAACTTCCATTTCAACAAGTTCAAGAAGTTCTGGATCATCGACTTGATCAACCTTATTCATAAAAACCACAATACAAGGAACACCAACCTGTCTTGCAAGTAAGATGTGTTCACGTGTTTGAGGCATAGGACCATCAGCTGCTGAAACAACAAGAATTGCTCCATCCATTTGCGCTGCTCCAGTAATCATATTTTTAACATAGTCAGCGTGACCCGGGCAGTCAACGTGAGCGTAATGTCTTTTATCTGTTTGATACTCAACGTGCGCTGTGTTAATTGTGATTCCTCTTGCTTTTTCTTCTGGTGCCTTGTCAATATCATCATATTTCATTCCCGCTCCTAAACCTTTAAGAGAGGAATAAAAAGTGATGGCTGCCGTCAAGGTTGTTTTTCCATGGTCAACGTGACCAATTGTTCCGACATTGACATGGGTTTTAGTTCTGTCAAATTTTGCTTTAGCCATTTTAAATCTCCTTATAATTTACTTTTTTTAGTGGAAATAAATCCTGAGGTTATTTCCTAATCTCGAACATTCAAGATTTTATCATAAACGTTTAATTTTATCAAGCGTTTAATTAATTTTTTTTATTATTGTTATTAACAATAATTTAAAGATTTTCTTTTTTTCTCATTTATTCTTGTTTTGTTTATTCAATATTGATTATTTTTTTACTCTTTCACCGATAATTTTTTCAGAAATGAACTTTGGAACTTCATTATATTTCAAGAATTCCATTGTAAAAGTGCCACGTCCTTGTGTTTGTGAGCGAAGGTCTGTTGCGTAACCGAACATTTCTCCAAGCGGAACTTCGGCATTAATTATTTGCACGCCTGGTCTACTCTCAGTTCCTGTTAAAAGTCCTCTTCTTGATGTCAAATTGCCCATAACTGTTCCTAAATACTCATCAGGTAATTCAACTTGAACTCGCATAATAGGTTCTAACAAAACAGGATTAGCCCTTGATGCTCCATCTTTGAATGCCATTGACCCAGCAATTTTAAACGCCATTTCGGAAGAGTCGACATCATGGTAGGTTCCATCATAAACAGTAACTCTAAAATCAACTGTTTCATATCCAGCTAAAACACCTGTTTGTTTTGCTTCCATGATTCCATTATTAATAGGTTGAATAAATTCTTTAGGAATTGACCCGCCAACAACTTTATCAACAAATTCATAACCTTTGCCCGGTTCAAGTGGTTCAATTTCAATATAACAATGTCCGTATTGTCCCTTACCACCGCTTTGACGAATATATTTTCCCTCTGCTTTAACAGATTTTCTTATGGTTTCTCTGTAGGCAACTTGAGGGTTACCAACATTTGCTTCAACTTTAAATTCACGAAGAAGTCTGTCAACAATAATTTCAAGATGTAATTCGCCCATGCCCGCAATAATTGTCTGCCCGGTTTCTTTGTCGGTGTATGTTTTGAAAGTTGGATCTTCTTCGGCAAGTTTAACAAGCGCCAAAATCATTTTTTCTTGCATTTGTTTTGTTTTTGGTTCAATTGCAATGTGAATAACGGGATCTGGAAAATCCATACTTTCCAAAATTATTGGATGCTTTTCATCGCAAAGAGTATCGCCCGTTGTTGTGTCTTTAAGTCCAACAATTGCGGCAATATCACCCGCTCCAACCTCAGATATTTCTTCACGGTGATTTGCATGCATTCTAATTAATCGACCTACTCGTTCTTTTCTGTCTTTAGTTGAATTGTAAACATAAGAACCTGCAGTAAGTTTTCCGCTATAAACTCTAAAGAATGCAAGTTTACCAACAAAAGGATCAGTCATAATTTTAAAAGCAAGACCTGAAAAGGGTGATTCTTCACTCGGTGCTCTATTTTCTAATTTATCATTTTTTGGATTAACCCCTTCCATGTTAGGTATGTCAATAGGTGAGGGAAGATAATCTATCATTGCGTCAATTAATTTTTGAACACCCTTGTTTTTATATGATGAACCGCAAATAACAGGAGTAATTTGCATTTTGATTGTTGCGTTTCGAATTCCTTTTTTCAAAGTTTTCTCGTCAAATTCTTTTCCTTCAAAAAACATTTCCAAAAGTTTGTCATCAGTTTCTGCAATTTTTTCGATTAAAATTTGACGATATTTTTTTGATTCTTCCAAAAATTCAGATGGAATTTCGACATCTTGAACATTTTGATTTAAATCATCGTGATACAAAACTGCTTTCATTGTAACAAGATCTATTAAGCCTCTAAAAGAAGCCTCTTGCCCAATTGGCAGTTGAAGAGCAACAGGATTTGCTTTTAAGCGTTCTTTAATTGACTCTAAACAACCATAAAAATCTGCAGCATCACGGTCCATTTTGTTGATATAAATTACTCGCGGAACTTTGTATTTATCTGCCTGTCTCCAAACTTTTTCAGTTTGAGGTTGAACTTTTCCGCGCGCACAAAGAAGGGTAACAGCACCGTCAAGCACCTTAAGACTTCGTTCAACTTCAACAGTGAAGTCCACGTGCCCGGGAGTGTCAATAATATTGATTTTATGTTCTTTCCAATGGCAAGTTGTACAAGCCGAAGTAATTGTGATTCCTCGTTCTTGTTCTTGTGCCATCCAGTCCATTATTGCTGTTCCTTCGTGAACTTCACCAATTTTATAATTTTTTCCTGTGTAAAAAAGAATTCTTTCAGTAGTCGTTGTTTTGCCGGCATCAATATGTGCCATAATTCCAACATTACGAACAAATTCCAAATTTTCTTTTCCCATGTTCTTTCCTTTTTGCTCTATGAGTGGCGTTAATCGCCAAATATAGAAAATTTTTTATAGTTTTAGTAATAAATAATAGTGTAGTAGTAATTTGTTTTAAATATCCGCATTAGTCATAAACGTTCCAATTAAGATAATTAAATAAAATTCCAACGCCACTAAAACAAACTCACAATCGAAAAATTTTTACCATCTATAATGTGCAAATGCCTTATTTGCTTCCGCCATTCTATGCATTTCCTCTTTCTTTTTGATTGCTCCACCATTGTTATTGTAAGCATCAATTAATTCACCTGCAAGTTTGTCTTCCATTGTTCGCTCCGAATTTCTTTTTCTTGCAAAAGTAACAATCCAACGGATTCCAAGAGTTTGGCGTCTTTCAGGTCTAATTTCCATAGGAACCTGATAGGTTGCACCTCCAACTCTTCTTCCTTTTGTTTCCAAAATAGGTTTTACATTTTCAAGTGCTTTAGTAAAATAATCAAGTGGTTGAGCACCTGTTTTTTCTTGTATTGTTTTAAATGCACCGTAAACAATTTTTTGTGCTATTGCCTTTTTTCCTTCAACCATAACTTGATTAACAAGTTTTGTTACAAGTTTACTTTTGTAAATTGGGTCAGGCAAAACATCTTTTTTTACGGCCGCGTTTCTTCGTGGCATATCTTTCTCCTTTTTATCGGCACAGCTAAACAAATTATTTTTGGCATATCGCGTCAAAAACTCAACAATGCAGTATCTCTTGAGAAAATTTGTTCAAAAATTTTTTTGTTTATCCGCCATACTTTGCTTAATTTTGTTTTATAATTTAATGTTATTTTTTCTAAAAAAATAATTCCTTAGGTCTTTCACTGCGACTATTGTGCATATTTGATTTTATTTGATTAAATTTCTCTAATAAGTCATAAATCTTAAAATCGTCAGTCGTAAATAATTTTCGCAGTTATTTAGTTGCTTTTGGCTTTTTTGCACCATATCTTGACCTTGATTGCATACGTTTTGCAACACCTGAAGCATCAAGAGTGCCTCGTATAATATGGTAACGCACACCGGGAAGGTCTTTAACCCTTCCGCCACGAACTAAAACAACACTGTGCTCCTGAAGATTGTGTCCAATTCCAGGAATATAGCATGTTGCCTCTGAACCGTTTGAAAGACGGACTCTTGCAATTTTTCGAAGAGCCGAATTAGGTTTTTTAGGCGTTGTTGTTTTAACAAGTAAGCAAACTCCTCTTTTTTGAGGTGATTCTTGAAGAAGAGGTGATTTACTTTTTCTTTTTAACGGATGCCTTCCTTTTTTTACTAATTGATTGATTGTGGGCATTTTTTCCTCCTATATTTTTTTAATTCAAATTTAAAAAAAATAAACCTAAACTTTTGGTTTTGGTTTAAGCCGAAATAATTTTCTTAATGAAAATTTACTTTTAGCATTCACGATACATTTCGGTGAAATTTAATCTCATTAAATTTTACTTTGACACAAACAAGTAGTTGCAAAACACAAGAAACTTTCACCTGCCGTTACGAATGCATTTAAGCTTTTATTCAGCTTGTCTCAACTTTGAAATAATCAAAGCCGGGCGGTTTAAAAAAAATTAAACTGAGGTCATATTATCACAAAAAAAACCTCTTGTCAAGCAGTTTTGAAGGGTCGATTTTTTGAAATAAATGCAAAAATAAAATTTTTGTTATTACTCTCAAATTAAAAGTTGAGAATTGAGAGTTAAGATTTTTTTTGGTATGCTCATTTTAGTATTAAAATAATTAGTATTGACAAAAGATGTCTTTTACATATAAAATATTAAAGAAAAATATGGAGGTATGACTATGGAAAACGAATTCAAAAAACTACTTTTTATTTTAAACCCTAATGAAGATACCGACAAATATGACCAAGATATCAAGATGCAAACAAATTTTGCTAAATCAAAAATTGAAAAAGCTCCTTTAACATTAAGAAAATTAACTGATTTTATGCGTAATAAAAAATGCTTTGTTAATTTAACTGAAATTGCAAAAGGAAAATATCATAAAGATCCTAGTTTTATTAAATATTGTGAAAACATTTTCAGTAAACTTTATGAAATGTATCCAAAAATTGCCCTTGAAATAGATAAAGAAATTGTATATTTAAATAAAAGAACAAGTTTCGAATACACTTTATATTTTTTCACTCCACTAATTTAATCCCATATGCTTTGTTATATCAAAATAAAGTTTCCTAAGTTTTCTAATTGTTTACATGCCCAATAAAAAAGGCACCATAACTTTGGCACCTTTTTTTAAATAATTAAATTTTTTTGTTTTCTTCAAACTTTTTCATAATTTTATTTTTGTTGTTTTAAGTCATCATTTAAATTTAACTAACTATTTCTTTTAATTGCTTCAGCAGGAGAAAGCATAAATAATTTTATTAACGGAATAGCAACAGCAACTAACATTACTCCAATTCCGATTCCAAATGAAATTAATAATGCCAAACTTTTAATTGAAAAGAAAATTAATGTAGGGTCAATACTGCTAACGAAATCAAAATTAATAGCATTCATGATAACAAATGAAATTGGAATTGATAAAATGAATGATAAAATTGTAACAAATAATATACTAAAACTGAATATAAGAGTAATACTGAAATTCGAAGCTCCTAAACTTTTCAAAACGCCGATTTTGTAATAATTATTTCTTATTGTTGCAATTGCAAAATAAAATACTCCGATAACAACCGCAATGATAATATAAATAAGTATATCAAATGCAAAATTTTTAATATTCGGTAAATAATTTTCGTCTGCTGTTTTTATTAAGTCGGTGGAATAAGTATAATCTGTCCAACCAGTTTCTTCCCAACCATCTGGTTTAGTATTATAAAATTCAAAAGTTCGTTCATCCGGTAATGAAAATTTTGCAAATTGTTCGGCATTTAAATTCCAGTTATTACTTAAACCAAGATAAAATTGTTTAAAGCAACCGTTATATAAATCATAAAAACTGTCATTGACATAGTAGGGTAAATTATCAGTATCCCCATCAGGAAATTCGTTTACTATGCCAAGGATGTAGTATGATAAAGTACTTGAAATCAAAGGAGGATCAATTGATTTTGTATACCACCATTCTTCTCCATCAACAATATATGCATTGATAAAAGCCTCACAACCAACAAATTCAGTTCCAAAACTTTCAGAATCAAATTCCGTTTCGTCAAGACCGGTTATTTGCATTGCTTGTTCTTTTGAAATAATCCAACCTTCACTATTACTTTCTATCTCATCAAAATGAAATGCCCAATTTAATTCATTTAATAAATCATATTCGCCTTTTTTTGCAATTTTTGAAAAATTTTGAAGCTCTGCAGGATTTTCTTCTTCATTAAAAAACTTCATTGAAACAAAAGAACTATAAATTGCACTTTCTTTAATAACATTAATAAATTCGGGCATGCAAAATATTGCTTGAAGCGAGGATAAATATATTATTTTATAATAATCATTATACCATTCATCATCGTTAACAATATTTTCATAGCTTTTATAATTACTTTTTAGAACACCGACAATTTTCATTGAAAATCCGCTTATATTATCTGTAAGCATTTGTCCGACAACACTATTTCCTTGCAAAACGTCCCAATAAAGCAAAGCGTCAGCAACATAATCATAAACTAATACTTCATTCACATTCTCAGGTAGTTTACCTTCTTTTAAAGGTTGTAAAAATGTTAAAAAATTCGGGACAGCAATTGCTTCGGTAAAAGAAGATGGATGATTAAGAAAACTACGGGTAGTTCCTTCGATAAATCTATTGTTATCATCAAAAAAATCTTGAAAGTTTTTTTTAAAGAAATGTGATTTGTAGAAATTTAATTTATTATCTACTAACGCGTTTAATTCATCAATATCTTCCTCAACGACATCTTCATAAAAAATCTGCGGTCCAACATAAGAAAACCCTGTCGGCGAATACGGGTCATATGTTGTTGTTTTATTTTCTAAATATTTTGTTATTCCAATAACATATTGTTCGTTTGTTTTGAAAGTTTGCATATATGCATCATTTTTATTATAAAATGTCAAAGAATAAATGGAGCCTGCAAGAGAAAATAAAACGGTTAGTAAAATTATTGAAATAATTGAAGAAAGTTTTGTATTCCATAAATTAAGCAACATAAGTTTTGACATGTAAGAAAAACTTAATTTTCCTCGTCTTTTTTTAAAAATCTTTTTTTCAACTTTTTTTTCTTCATCTTTGACTAATGATAATTGTTTTGCAATTTTGCCATCAGACATAATCAAAACTTGGTCGGCAAATTCGTTTGCAATTTTTTCGTTATGTGTGACCATTAAAACAAGAGTTGTTTCAGAAATTTTTTTTAATATTTTCACAATTTCTTTAGTGGTTTCACTGTCTAAATTACCTGTCGGCTCATCACATAAAAGAATGTTTGGTTCTTTTGCAATTGCTCTTGCAATGGCAACACGTTGCTGTTGTCCTCCAGAAAGAGTATCAATTCTCCTATTTGCTAAATCTGATATATCCACTTTGCTTAATGCATCATTCACTTTTTCTTTTGCTTGGATTTTTGGGACGCCTTTAATTTGAAGTCCAAGCAAAACATTTTCAAAGACATTCAACTCTTTAATAAGATTATAATCTTGAAAAATAAATCCAATGTTTTTACTTCTAAATTCGTCAAGTTCTTTATTAGAAAAAGTTCCCAAATCATTGTTGTCAAATTCAATTTTTCCGCTAGTCGGCTTGTCAATTCCGCCGATTAGATTAAGAAAAGTTGTTTTTCCGCAACCTGAAACGCCAACTATACCAATTAGTCCTTTATCTGGCAAAGACAAATTCACGCCTCTAAGAGCGTGAACTTGTTGTTTGCCTTTTGGTAAAACATATGTTTTCTTTATATCGATTAAATTAATCATAAACCCTCTTGCTTAACCGCTATAATCACCACCGTATTTCCATTTAATGTTTTCTTTGTCCCATTTTGTAAATGCTATGAGAGTCGGATAGTCTTTTGAATAAATACCATACATAATCGTCTCACCTACAAGATTCTTATCAACATAATCTTTTAATCCTAAAACATGTCCCATTTCGTGTATGGCAACATGCAATTTTCCATCATGAGAATATCTCATATCATGGGTATTATATTTGATTGTAGCTGAATTAATTTTAGGGTCTGAAGACCAACATAAAATTTTCCAATCATATTCCCATGTAATATCAACTTTTGCATTTGGCTCCCACATATCAGCACTGTAGTATGACTCGATTCTAAATTCAGATTTTTTATCATAATTTATTGAAATTTTTAATTTCGTAAATTTATTTGCTTCTTTTATTGATTCTTTAGCTATTTGCAAAAATGCAGTATCTGTTATATCAATATAAAATGATGCAGTTCCATTTTTAAGAGAAAGAACTTTGCCGTTTCCATCAACAAGAAATGCATCTGCTTTTCCGTTTTCCTCAAAATATTTTTTTTCTTCTGCAGAGGAACAAGCGGTAAAAATCAAAAGCACAGGAATAAGAAAAAATAAAAGTAAAATTTTTGAATTAACCTTAAACGAAAATAGATTTTTAAACATTACTTCCTCCTATCAAAATTTTATAAGATACGATAAAGGGAATTTTTGTCATTTGAAATCTAGTAATTTCCTTCAAAGGAAACACATTTTTGGTAAAAAATTATTATTACATTTATAATGTAACATTTATTAAATTGCTTGTCAATATTTTATTATCAATCATTTTGCCCCTCGCCCTTTGTCGCAGGTGTTGAGTTTTCAATAGTCTTTTTGAGCATTATTAATTC
>CAZKOT010000016.1:15457-25969 GCA_964554475.1 uncultured Christensenella sp. | reverse complement strand
TTTTACATAACATTAAATAAATAAATTGACAAAATTTGCCTGGCAGTGATAAAATATAATAGAATTTGTTTAAGGAGGATATAATGAATAATATGGAAAAAAGAATTGAAAAATTAGAAAACATAACTCGCTCTTTAGAACAAAAAATTGCTCCTTTACAAGAAGAGGTCGAGAAACTTAGACGCGAAAATGATACGATTAAGCATGAAATGAAAAGAATTGAACCTTCTTTGTCCTTTTAAGAATTACTTGCAACATATTTTTAAAAGCAAAAACCCAAAATTATTTTTGCTTATTTTACTAGAATATTAATACTCAAATTTTACTTCAGAGGAAATGATAATGATGAATAATCCTAAACCATTTGTTGAAGACTTTGAACATAGAATTAAAAAATTAGAAAACATTTTTAATTCATTTAAAAGGTTTGTAAGTTCAGAAGTTGAAAATCTTAAAAGTAAACCTATTAAAAGTGAAGATTTAAACCAACAAATAAAAAAATTAAAAAATATTTTTGGTTCACTTTCAAGATTTATTAATTTAGAAATTGAAGAACTTAATCAAAAAATTAAATCTAGAGAAAGTTTAGCACCTCGATTAAAACAATTAGAAAATGTTTATTGGAATTTTGAAGCATGTGAAAAATTTGAAATTGCATGTCTAAAAAACAATCTTGAATTTATCAAATAGCAAAAAAAATGATTTATAAAAAATAAAAATGAGAAATTAATTTTTTCTCATTTTTATTTCTCATTTTTCATTTTATAAATCAAATATTCAATTTTTTTAATTACCTTTTCAAGATTAACATTTTCAATTATAGCATTGTAATTATTTTTATAGGACATTTCAAATTCCATTCGTGAGAGGCGAAGGTCAATGTCAGCCTCCCCTCTTTTTTTCAATCTTTCAATTAAAAGATCACGTGGGGCGGTTAAAAAAATCGACAAAACTTTTGTTTTTCCTTCGAGTTCTCTTTTTAAATTTATTTGCCCCAGAACACCGATGTCTTTAATGTAATCATTTTTTCCATCACTCACTTCTTCAAGTGATTTTTTTAACATTCCATAAAAGTTTTTATGAATTTCTTCATATTCAAACAATTCACCTTTTTTAATTTTTTTTTCAAATTCAGCTCGACTTAAAAAAATATAATTTCCATTAACAGGATCTTCACCAATGCGAGGATTTCTGCTAGTACAAGTTTTAAGAAGTTTTAAATTTTTATTCCTGTTTAAAAGCTGGTTAATAACTGTGTTTTTCCCCACACCCGAACAGCCGGAAATTATAATAAACATTTTTTCTCCTTAGAATAAATTATATTTCTATTAATGAAATTGCAGCCCCTAGATACCCAAACTATCGAGAAAGAGCAATGGTGCCCTCGCTCCATAACGAAATTACTTCGTAATTTCTGCAATTTGCTTTCGCAAATTGACACTTGGGTGGCTCGACAAATGCCGAAAGGCAGGAGTTTACTTCCACGTAAATGACTGTCTTTCGGCGTTTGGCAGTAAACGCAGCAGCAAAAAATTCGTTAATTTTTTGCGTCCATTTCTCTTTATCAACAGTCTGAAATTTCATTAAATGGGATTGTTTTAACTCTACTGTCATCATCAATAGCAATGGCAAAAGCAATCATTTTATTATTAATTGCTTTTTGGGCATATTTTGCAAATTGCTTACAATGAAATTTTTCAAGTTGTGTTGGTGCTGTTCCTCTTTGAACATACCCAATAACACACTGTCTCACCTCTCCCCCCGAAAAAAGTGAAAATGATTGAACAAGTTCTTCAATAGGAACTGTATTTTCTTGTAAAATTATTGTGCGAACGGGATTTTCATTGTGCATTTTTTTAAATTTTTTGTAGTCAATATTGTTCATATTATTTTGATCAATAACCATGTCAGCTTTAACAATTTGCCCAACCAAGCCAGCAAGATCAGGGTCGTGTCTCCCCATAACTTCATAAATGCATGTTCGGTCAAATGCATCCATGGTAGGTTTGACATTATTAATGTAATTTACGCAAGCACTAACTGCTGTATAAAAACCCATTGTGTAAGTTTCATAGGGCATGTCTCGGTCAATTGTTGAGGGAATAAAAACAACCTTAATTCCTCTTTTAACAAGTTCTTGTGCTCCTCTAAAAGAACCGTCTCCACCGAGGACAATCAAATAGTCAACTCCAAAATTTGTTAAAATTTTAATTGCCTCTTTTATTCCCTCTGCGGTTTTAAATTTTTCGCTACGTGCTGATTTAATAAAAACCCCGGCAATATTTCTATGTAAAAAAGTATCTTTTGTTGTTATTTTTTCAAATTTTTTTTCCAAAATGCCTTGATAACCATAGCGACAAGCATAAACCTCATGTCTTTTTAAAAATTTCGTTAAATAATGAATACAACTATTCATTCCCGGAGCATCCCCACCACTTGCCAAAATCATTATTTTCATTTGCCATTCTCCATTACTTTGACATTTTCCTCTCCTACCAATCCAATAAGGTCATTGATAAGATTATTTGAATTGTTTACTGTTAAATTATTTAATTTTAAAGATCTAAGTGAACTTGCACATCTCACAACAACACAATCATCTCCTGGATAACTTTCAAGAATTTTTATAATATCATCATATAATTTTGTGTCAGTTGTGTCAAATTTTAAGCATAATTTTTTATTTGACAATATAACTTTTTCTTCTTTTTTTGCCCAAAAGTGAATGGATTCAACAATAAGTGTGGGCTTTTCATTAAGAAGTGAAACTTTTCCTTTAACAGTAACCAAACTATCAGCTATAAGAAAATTTTTATATCTAGTAAAAACATTAGGAAAAACCATAAATTCTAATTGACCATAGATATCTTCAATTTCAAGAAAAGCCATTTCACGATTACTTTTTGTAATTTTTTTTGTAACCTGATTTATTATTCCACCTGCGGTAAATTGCATACCATCAAAAAGTATTTGGTTTTTTTCTTCCTCTCCCTCTTCTTCTTTTTCTCCATTATTGTCTGCAAAAAACATGTCTGAAGTCAAATTAAATTCGTCAAATTTTTCCAAATAATCATCAAGAGGATGTCCGGAGATGTAAATTCCTGCAACCTCTTTTTCAAGTTTTAATTTTGTTTCTTTATTATAATCTTTAACATTAGGATAAGTTATTGTATCAAAACTTTTAACTTCTTCGGTAGCGTTGTCAAAAATTGAATACTGCCCCATTGCTTTGCTTTTACGCTCTCTATTTACCTTTTCAACCGCCTGTTCATAAACAAACATTAATTGACTTCGAAATTTTCCAAAACTGTCAAACGCGCCACTTAAAATTAAACTTTCCAAACATCTTTTATTCAGTGCCATATTATCAACACGCGAACAAAAATCCATAAAATCTTTAAAAAGTCCGTTTTGTTCACGCTCGGCAACAATATGTTCAATAACCGTGTTACCAACATTTTTTAATCCTACTAGTCCAAAACGTAATTCATTATTGTCAACACTAAAAAATGTCTTGCTATAGTTTATATCAGGAGGTAAAACATTAATATTTTCACGTTTTGCATAAAGAACATATTTTTTAACCTCGTCAAGATTTGAGATTCTGTTGTTAATAACCGCCGCCAAAAACTCGACTTCGTGATAACATTTCAAAAATGCTGTTTGGTAAGAAATATAAGCATAAGCAGCTGCATGTGATTTGTTAAATGCATAGGAAGCAAAACTTTCCATTTCAGAAAAAACCTTTTCTCCAACTTCTTGTGGAATACCTAGTTTTAAACATCCAGAAATTCCTGCTTTACCGTTTTTGCTTTCTTCTCCATAAATAAATTTTTTCTTTTCAGCAGGCATTAATTCTTTTTTCTTTTTGCCCATTATTCTTCGCACATTGTCAGCTTGTGCAAAACTATATCCTCCCATGACTTGAAAAATCTTCATTACTTGCTCTTGATAAACAATACAACCGTAAGTAACATCAAGGATGTTTTCCAAACAAGGATGAGCATATTTTATGCTTGAAGGGTTATGTTTACCCTCAATATATCTAGGAATAGAATCCATGGGACCAGGGCGGTAAAGTGCAACACCAGCAATTATATCTTCAAGACATGTTGGCTTCAAATCCTTCATAAATTTTTTCATGCCTGCACCTTCAAGTTGAAAAATTGCCTCAGTGTTGCCACTACTAATAAGTTCATAAACTTTTGGGTCATCATAACTCATATCATAAAAGTCAATTTCCACGCCCTTATTTTCTTTTATCATTTTTATTGCTTTGTCAATGTCAGTCAGTGTTCGTAGACCTAAAAAGTCCATTTTCAAAAGACCCAGCGCCTCAAGTTCGACCATGTTATATTGTGTGGTAACATCGTTTCCACTTTTTGAAAGGGGAACAAATTCATCAACACGGCTTGGCGCAATTAAAACACCAGCGGCATGTATTGAAGTGTTGCGAGGTGTGCCTTCAAGTTTGATGGCAAGGTCAACAACTTTTTTAACAAATTCATCTTCCTCATAGGCAATTTTTAAATCAGGAATAACAAATTTTTCATTTTCAGGTTTTCCTGTTGTACCAAAATAGTATTTCAAAACAGGAGGTTTTCTTATTCCTTCAGGCAATTTGTTTGGAATTTGTTTTGCAATTTTGTCAATTTGAGAAATGGGCATACGAAGAACTCTTGCAACATCTCTTAAAGCATTTTTTGCCGCCATAGTTCCAAAAGTAACAATCATGGCAACATTATCCGGACTGTAACGCTCGCGAACATAATCCACAACTTCAAGACGACGATCGTAACAAAAATCAATGTCAAAGTCGGGCATTGAAACTCTTTCTTTGTTAATAAAGCGTTCAAAAATAAGTTCATATTTAATTGGGTCAACCATTGTGATTCCCATTGCATAGGCAACAATACTTCCCGCTCCTGAACCTCTTCCCGGTCCAACGGGAATATTCACTTTTTTTGAATAATTTACGTAATCCCAAACAACCAAAAAATAATCAACAAATCCACAACTATTTATTGTTTCAAGTTCCATTTCGGCACGTTCTTTTAAAGCTGGAGTAATTTCGTTATACAGTCTTTCCATTCCTTCATAAGTAAGTCTGCGAAGCATTTCATAAGATGTTTCGTTTGTTTCAATTTTATAAGAAGGAATAAAATTTTTGCCAGCAGGAAGAATGTATTTTTTGTCAATCTCTCTATCTTTAATTTCTCCATGTGATTTACTTGCAATGACAACATCACACTTTGCTGCAATTTCAAGGGTGTTTTGTAAAGCTTCTTCATAACCTCCCAAAAAAACACGCATTTCATCAAGCGTTTTGAGATAAAATTCATTTGTATCAAATTTCAATCTATCTGGATCGTCAACAGTTTTTCCCATTTGAACGCACATTAAAACATCTTGCATTTCGGCATCTTCCTTAAAAATATAATGCACATCATTTGTTGCAACTAACTTGACATTAATTTCTTTTGAAAGTTTTTCAAGATGGGACAAAATTTCAACTTGTTCTTGCAAACCATGGTTTTGAATTTCTATATAAAAATCACCCTCAGAAAACATGCTCTTAAGTTCAAGTGCCAATTTTTTTGCTTCATCATAACGACGTTGTAAAATTAAAGTGGGAATATGTCCTGCCAAACAAGCAGTTAAACAAATCAATCCTTCACTATATTTTGCAAGTGTTTTGTAATCTATTCTAGGTTTGTAATAAAATCCTTCCACAAAGGCAATAGAATTTAATTTCATTAAATTTTGATAACCGGTATTATTTTTTGCAATTAAAATTAAATGACCCAAATCAATTTTTTCATCTTTTTTATGTAAATCATAACAGACATAAAATTCGCAACCAATAATGGGTTTTATTCCATTTTTTAAACATTCACCATAAAATTGCAAAACTCCATACATATTTCCGTGGTCGGTAATTGCAACACTACTCCAACCACGTTCTTTGACAATCTCAACAAGTTTTTTAATTCTTGTCGCACCATCAAGTAAACTAAATTCGGTATGCACATGTAAGTGCGCGAAATTTTCCATATCGCTAGTCCTTTGTAAATAGAAAACTTATTATTTCTTTATTCAATCTTGATGAGATAATGAATATTATATTATAAATAACTTTAAACAAATAAGGGATTAAAGTCAACTTTTTTATTATTATTAAGAGTAGCCATTATTTCAATTCGTTTGCAATTTTAATTAATTTTTGTAGTCGGTGGTTAAGTCCACTTCGTGTTAATTTTAAATCAGTAAGTCTTTCAAGTTCGGACAAACTTTCTTCAGTGTTGGCAAGTCTTAAAAGTGCAACTTCGGCAAGTTCTTCAGGTAATGCGTCAAGTCCAATTGTCTCACTTATTATATCAATAGCCTCAAGTTGTTTCAAGTTTGCATCAACAGTTTTAGAAATGTTTGCACTAACACAATTTGTTTGACGATTAACAGTATTTCTAATTTCTCTTGAAGCAATTTCATTTTGAAGACTTAAAACTGCTTCTGTTGCTCCCATTAGAGCAAAAAGGTCGCAAATTGCTTGTGCATTTTTTAAATATAAAACATATGTATTTTTACGCTTTGCTAATTTTGATAAAATATTTTCTTTTGCCAAAAACTCACTAAATTCACTTAAAAACTTTTTATTATGTGATGTAAATTCTAAATGATAACCCGTTGTTGATTTTAAATCCGCTCTTTCGCTGATTCTTATTGAAGTTGTTGCACACGAAAGAAAAACCGCCTTAATGTATGCTTTAGGGCAACACTCGCTTTTAAAAATATGCTCATCAGTTTCTTCAAGAATTTCAAGACCGGCAGAAGTTAATTTGGCAATTCCTATATCAATTAAAATTTGTTTTGTTTGTTCTTTTGGAAACATAATTTTATAATAAGTTGTTTTATTTATAATAGATTTTTCAACAATTTCTATAATTGCAGTTTGTCCATAAAGTTGTTTTAAAATTTTGTTTATATAATCAAAAAGACCAAATACATCTGTAGTTAAAAAAACAACAGATTCGTTGTTATCAATTTCTATTTTCCCAATTGATTTAATAAGACCGCACAAAAAAGCAAGACAACAACAGTCATCTGAAATTTCTCTTTCCAACAATTCATCTTTTACATCTTTTGCAAAACCCATCATTCCTCCCGCTCATTGACGGTTAATCTCACCGCATAAACGAATTTTTTTAGCTAAACAGAGTTCCACAAACCAATTAGCCATTTTCGTTTTAAAAAATTGTTTATAATTTTTCGCTTTGCGTCTTTACTTACTTATAATTTTTTTTACCATTGTTTCCTATGATAAGTTTAACATATAAGTAAAGTTTTTGCATTCTATATTTTAAAAAACAAAAATTAGCAACTTTTAATTTACTCGCTTCAGCTTTTTAAATTGCGGTAATTTGTCAATATTAGTAAGTAAACTTTTATCAATATTCAATTTTAGTGCCAAATTAACTGCTCTATTACACTCGCCAATGTTTCTCGCACAATGAGCATCCGAATTTAAAATAAACTTTACTTTATCCGCTTCCATTTCTAAAATTTGTTCATCGGTAAAATTTATTCGCCTACCGTTTAATTCAATTAGCGTTCCACAATTTTTTGCTTCACGTGCAATCATAAGAGGATAAACATTTAAAGAATATCCCAAGTGAACTAAAACATCAATTTCATTTTTATCCAATGCCCATAAGATTGCATCGGTATTTTTTTGAAGACGTTGTTTGCTGGGAGCAAATGGTGAACAAGTTGGAATGTAAAAATTAAAAAAATCATTTAATGATTTAGGCTTAGAAGTTAAATGAAAACCAGCCAAAATTATATCAAAATCTTTTTTGTTTTTTTCAATATCAAGTTCACCTTTTTGAGAAATAATATTTGCTTCCACACCCAAAAGAATATTAATTCCAGTTTGTTCCTTTGCATATTCAATTTCTTTTTTAATTTTTATTAATTCTTTTGATTTTAAATTACCAGCAAAAAAAGCAAAACCATGGTCAGTGGTGGCAAATTCTTTAAGTCCTTTTGCTTTTGCCACCAAAGCATAATCTAAAATACTTTTTTTTCCCTTTCCGATTCTTGTGTGTGTGTGATAATCACCAAATAAAATCATTTATTTTCCTTTTATATAAACTAAAAACATTGTTTATATATTAAATGTTTAAAAAAATAAGTAGCAAAAATAATTAATGTAATTAAAAAGTAAATCATTTATTATTTTTTTGTTTTTGGTTTTTTATTATAACAATTTCCTCATCTAACTTTACGTTTTCCGTTTCAAAAACTTTTTGTTTTATTAAATCTATTAATTGTAAAATATCTTCGGGTTTAGCACCACCCTTATTAACAATAAAGCCTGCATGTTTGGTGCTTACTTCTGCCCCATTAATATTAACACCTTTTAAGCCTATTTTGTCAATTAGTTTTGCTGGAAACATTTCCCCCTTTCTTTTGAAAATACTTCCAGCATTTGGAAGTTCCAAAGGTTGACTGTTTTTTCGCTTTTTAAAAAATTCAAGCATTGAGTTTTTAATTATTTCATTGTTATTTTCTTTTTTTAAAGAAAAATAAACTTTTGTTACTATAAAATTTTTTTCTTTAAAAGAACTATTTCGATAAGAAAACCAAAACTTGTTTTTATGTAGTGTTTTAAATCTTCCATTTTCAAAAATTTCAACTTTTTCAATAATTTCGCCGATTTCGTGCTCATAAGCGCCAGCGTTCATAATACAAGCCCCGCCCACACTTCCTGGAATACCGTAACTCCATTCAAGTCCGCTTAAATTGCAATTGCAAACAAACATATTTAATTTGAAAAGATTTACTCCTGCTTCTGCTATAACATAATCATTTTCGAATTCTATATTTCTTAAGTTTTTTGTACAAATAACAATTCCCGAAAAATTTTTAAAAAGAACGTTTGTTCCATATCCCAAAATGACATGAGTTATTTTTTCACGTAGGCATAGCTCCACAATTTTGCCAAAAGATTTTTTATTTTTTGGTTCACAATAATAATTTGCAGTGCCACCACACCTTAAAGAACAATGAAAACTCATATCTTCATCCATATAAAAAATAGCAGAATTTTTTCTAATTGTCCGCAAAATTTCTTTTTTAAATTCCATATTAAATTTATATGAAATATTAACAACAAATGATAAAAAATTAAGATGTTATTATTTGGTCAATGTTTCTTTTTCATCATCAATTATTTCAAAACTGTATGCTTCATCATAAATTTTCTTTTTAAAATTTGCAAAAGTAAGTTCAACATAAGGAATGAGAAAAACAAAACCAATGCCTAATGTTAAAATACAAAGCAAGAACCAACCTATAAATGACAGACCTAAAACAAACAATTCAGATTTATGCCCTTGCATTAATTCTTGTGAACGTTGAATTGCTTGTGAAGGGGTCATTTCGGGGTGCTTTGCTAATATCCATTCTGCCATTGAATAAGAAAACGCTTTAATAATTCCAGGAACAATTAACAAAAGAGACCAAAGAAAAATATAAAGCATTTTTAAAAGATAGAGAACAATATTATCCCCAAAACGCTTAAAACCTTGCTCCCAAATAACAGGATAATTATTTCCGTCCGCACCATTTTCAACGATTTGTTGAAGATAGATTGTTGTTCCAATAGCAACCGGTCCAGCAAGGACAAAAGTAACAACACTTGCAACAACCGTTCCGCCAATAGCGCCTAATATTAAATTTACAAGAAAAAAAACTAAAAGAACTTTTCCGTAACGTCCATTTTTTAATTGTTCCCATGCTATTTTTTTAAATTGCATTATTCCTCCTAAATTCTAAACATTTTTAATAATTAATTTTTCTAAGTTCAAAATAATCTCGTGGATGGTCACAAACTGGACATTTTTCTGGTGCATTTTTTCCTGTGTGAATATGCCCGCAATTTCCACAAATCCAAACTGCTTCGGTTTCTTTTTTGAAAACTTTGTTTTCTTTTATATTTTGTGCAAGAATGCGATAACGTTCTTCGTGTAATTTTTCAATTTTTGCAACTCCAGCAAATTGAAAAGCAAGATGTGTAAAACCTTCTTCTTTTGCCTCTTTTGCCATTCGTTCATACATTTCAGACCACTCGTAATGCTCACCTTCTGCTGCTGCAATTAAATTTTCATAAGTTTTAGGAACTGCACCACCATGGAGAGCTTTAAACCATAATTTTGCATGCTCTTTTTCGTTTCCTGATGTTTCAGCAAATATATTTGAAATTTGCACATAACCATCTTTTTTTGCTTGTGATGAGAAGTAATCATATTTAATTCTTGCCTGTGATTCACCAGCAAAAGCTTCAAGCAAGTTTTTCTCTGTTTTTGATCCTTTTAATTCCATATTTTTTTCTCCTTTGTATATTAATGTTAATCTTATAGAAATTTAAATTTAAAGTCAAATAATAATTAAAAAGTTGTTTATATTAAATTAATTTAAAATATATATTAATTTTTGAATATTCATTTATAA
>CAZKOT010000016.1:0-15357 GCA_964554475.1 uncultured Christensenella sp. | reverse complement strand
TTTAGAATGCAAAGCATTCGTGTCCGCGTTAAAAAATTTTATTGTCTCTCATCGAAATTTAATTTGTCAAAATTTTTTAGTAATGCTACAATTTTCAAGAAAATAAAAAAAAATAAAAATTTATATAAACTGTAGAAAGAAATAGTAAAAGAAAAAAATTAATAATTTTTTATTATTTCGTTATTCGGAGGAAAATTTGCCCACAGGAATTTCTTTGACTCAATATATATTTTCGCAAATAATAGGCGGTATTGCTTTTATTTTTTTTGCAGCATCATTTTGGCACAAAAACAGAAAAGTTGTTTTAATTTTGGAAGTAATTGAGTGTGTTTTTTATGCTATCCATTATTTTTTAATTAATGCCTATACAGGTGCAGTTGTTAATATAATTGGAATGATTCGTTCATGGCTTTTTATTTATAAAGGAAAAAACAAATTTTTTTCTTCATTATGGCTTCCAACAATCCTTATTTTACTTTACCTTTTAAATTGCATTTTTACCTGGGTGGGACCAATTAGCATAATTCCAACAGTAGCGGCAATTATTTTTTGTTTGTCGATTTGGCAGAATAATACTAAAACTATTAGAAGATTTGGTGTTGTTGTCTTAATGTTGTCATTTATTTACGCTTTCTTAGTAGGAACATATATTGTTGTGATTACTGATGGGATTTTAATTATATCAACAATAATTGCAATTATAAGATTAGACATAATTAAAGAAAGAAAGGCAATTTACACAATTCGTATTAATGTAAATTTAAATCAACTGAAAAAAATTTTTAAAGAATATCATCAAAATTTGGTTTATGAAACTAGTGTTATTAATAATCCTGATTATATTAAATTTGTTTGTCTGTATGAAAATAAGCCTGTTGGATATTTAGCGCTATATCCACATGATAATTACATGCAAAAGCAAGATTTTCCAAAACTTAAAAATATAACTGATAACAGTGTTTTTATTCGAAATATAGTTGTTAAAAAAAATTATCAGCGAAGAGGTGTTGCAACGACTTTATTAAATGAAATTAAAAAAATTTACGCAGATTACGACATTTACTCTATTATTAATTCAAAAAACAAGCAATCAGTTTTCCTCTTTTCAACACTTAATTACAAAAAGATTTTCGAATTTAAAAAAGATTTTAACGGAAAAGTTGAAAAATTTGATGTTGTGAAACTATCTCCTCGCCCTCTTATCACATGTGAAGAAGGAGTTTTAAAATTAAATTATAAAAAGTGAAAATAAATCAACGTTTCACAAATAATCTCTTTAAAAATTAATGTTCCACAACTATATTAATGTTCCACATATATGTTTCATATTAATGATGTAATTAATTTTCTAGTATAGTTAATGAAAAAACAACAGTATTTAAACTGTTGTTTTAAGATTTGTAATTTGCTTATTAATTAAGCAATAATCATAGCAACTGCAATTAAGTAAAGTAAACTTGTTACAAAAACAAGTGAACTGAAAACAATACCATGAATATTGTATTTCAAATCTTTAAAGTAAACTGAATATAAAACAATTAGTGCAATGCTTGCAGCAACTGTTAAACAAGCAAAAACCAAACTCATAATAAACCAAGTTTGTCCTGCCACCGTTGCGAGAAAAGGAATAATAAATGAAATAAGAGTAATAAGCAAAGTTGCAATTGTTGCATAAGCAAGAATTAAAACTATTTTTGCGATTTTATCGCTTTTGACTGTTTCAGCCATTTTTTTTACCTCTCTTTTTTTGGAATAACTTAATTGTAATATTATTATATTAATAAGTCAAATAAATATTCGTGTCTTTTAAAAGCAGTAGTCAATAATTGTTATTATGGTTAGTTTACTTTTTCAAAAAATTGTGCTATAATTATTTTTGATTTGATAAGAAAATAGAAGGAAGTTTAAATTTAATATATAGAAATGGACTCATCTCATTTAGAAAATAGATTTACTTTAAAAAAAATCTCAAAAAAATATTCGGCACAATACGATGCCTTGTTTAGGTATGCATTTCAAGTTACAAGTTCAGAATTATTTTCACTTGGATGGGATAACAAGGAAATTAGAAAAACGAAAAAACCACTTTTAGATAAAGCCGAAGCATATGGTTGGTTTGATAATAATAAATTAATTTCGCAAATTTGCGTTTACCCTATGAAAGTTAACATCTATGGAAAAATGTTTAAAATGGGTGGTGTTACGGGAGTTGCAACCTATCCAGAATATTCCGGCATGGGTTTAATGCATGAACTAATGAAAGTAAGTCTTGAACACATGAAACAACAAGGACAATATATTTCTTTTTTATGTCCTTATTCTATTCCTTTTTACAGAAAAAAAGGCTGGGAAGTAATCTCTGATAAAATTAAATACTCTTTCAAAGATACTCAACTTCCAAAAAAACATAATGTTAGTGGCAGTGTAAAAAGAGTTCTTTCAGAAGATTCAGATTTAAAAAAGGTACATGACAAATTTACTGAAGAACGTCATGGAGCTTTAAAACGAAACACTCTTGAATGGGATGAATATTGGAAGTGGGAAAGTCAAGACGTGCTTTGTGCAGTATATTATAACCAAAAGGATGAACCAACTGGATATATTGTTTATTATTTAGAAAATGAAGTATTTAAATTAAAAGAAATGATTTATCTCAATCAAGAAGCATATTTTGGACTTTGGAATTATGTAATAAATCATTTTTCAATGATTAATGAAGTTGTTGGATATAATTACACTAATGAAACAATATCCTTTCAATTGGGAATGGATGACATTGTTGAAATTATAACCCCAAATGTTATGGCACGTATTGTTGACTTTGAAAATTTTTTAAAAATTTTTCCTTTTGATTCAATTTCAATTCACAACAAACTTCATTTTCAAATTACCGATCCATTGATTGAAAATAACAATGGAGATTTTTACCTGCATTGGAATAGAAAAGGAAACACTTTAGTTTCAAGAACACCCATTGAAGACGCAGAAATAATCAAGACAGACATTCAAACCCTTTGCGCAATGTTTTTGGGTTATAAATCCCCAACCTATTTAAGTAAAATAGAAAAAATTTTCACAACAAAAAAAGCAATTAGAATTCTAGAAGACATAATACCAAATGAAATACCCTATTTTTCAGATTATTTTTAAAAAATAAAAAATATTTAATTTTTACTAAAACCGTAGCAATTTTTATAAGTGTTATTTTGTGGCAAACTAATAATGAAAAAAATTTATTAAATTATTACAACTTTAGCTTTTATGAAATAATTTATTTTTTTAAACAATCAAAAAATGGAAAAGAGATTTATGTTTGACTTTAAAATAGTATATATGTTATAAATTTAATATGATAATCGATGGAAAAAAAATTGCCGAAGAAATTCGGCAAGAAGTAAAAAAACAAATTGAAGATGAAAATCTTAAAGTTTGTTTAGCGGTTGTTATTGTGGGTGAAAACCCGGCTTCAATGGTTTATGTTAAAAATAAAACCAAAGCATGTGAAGATGTAAAAATCAAAAGTCTTGTTGTTAGTTTAAATTCTACAATTACTCAAAAAGAATTAAACAAAGAATTAGAAAATCTTTCAAAAAATCATGAAATAGATGGAATTCTACTTCAACTTCCCCTTCCAAATCATCTAAATGCACGTGAGGCAATTTCACATATAAATGTAAAAAAAGATGTTGATGGATTAACAAATGAAAACATTGGAAAACTTTTAAGTGGTGAAGAGGGACTTTTTCCATGCACTCCATTAGGTTGCATCGAACTTGTTAAAAGAGTGATTCAAAATTTAAGTGGTAAGAATGTTATTATTGTGGGTAGAAGTCTTTTGGTCGGCAAACCTTTAGCACAACTTTTTTTAAAAGAAAATTGCACTGTGACAATGTGTCATAGTAAAACTAAAAATCTTAAAACACACACAAAAAAAGCAGACATATTAATTGCAGCAACAGGACAACCTAAAATAATCAAAAAGGAATTTGTTAAAAAAGGAGCAATTGTTATTGATGTCGGGATTTCAAGAAATCAAGAAGGAAAACTTGAAGGTGACGTCGATTTTGAAGAGGTTAAAGAAATTTCATCTCACATAACTCCAGTTCCAGGTGGAGTTGGACCTATGACAATTGCAATGCTACTTAAAAATACTCTTAAATGTGCAAAAAATAAAAATGACTAGTGTGAGTATGCAAACATCAATTTAATAGCACGATTAAAAAATTATTTGTTGACAAAGCAAAATTTTAAAAGTATAATTAATTTGTTTAGATTAAAATCCTTCCAAAGACAGCAAGAGCTTTTTAAAAGCATAATTGTCAATTTGATTAAATCAATTGGACATCTTGCCGAGGTAAAGCAAAATGATAAAAAATTATCCCTTTGTGCTTTATTTCGGCTCAAAGGGTTTTTTATTCAAACAATAACGCACAATTAAAAAAAAGGAGGATAAGTATGAGTGCTAATTTAGAGGCGAAGAAGAAAATTGTTGACGAAATCAAGGAAAAAATCAAAAAATCAAAATCAATTGCTTTTGTTGACTTTCGTGGTTTAAATGTTGAAAAAGACACAGCACTTCGCCGTGAATTTAAAAAGAATGGCGGAGAATACAAGGTTTATAAAAACCGTTTAATGCTCATCGCACTTAACGAGTTGGGTATAACAGGTTGCGAAAAATTCCTTGAAGGAACAAATGCTGTAGTATTTTCTTACAATGACGAAGTTACGGCACCAAAAGTACTTGTTAAATCTATTGAAGAAAACAAAGTATTAAGCATCAAATTTGGAATTTTGGCAAAAAAACTTATTCAATCAACAGAAATTATTGAACTTTCAAAATTACCTTCAAAAGAAATTTTGATTGTAAAATTGTTATCTGTTTTAAATGGACCAATTACTTCTCTAGCAAGTGTGCTAAATGCTACTACAAGAGGATTAGTGTCTGTTCTTAATCAGGTTGCAAAAGCAAAATAAATTTTCTCAACGCTCAATTTTCTGTTTAATTGAGATTAAAAAAAATAAAACAGAAAAATTAAAATAATTAATTTTAAATAAAGGAGAATTAAAAAAATGGCAGATTTAAAAAAGATTGTCGATGAAATTAAAAAATTAACTTTGGTTGAAGTAAGCGAACTTGTAAAACTTTTAGAAACAGAGTTTGGAGTTAGTGCAGCAGCAGCAGTTGCAGTTGCTGCTCCTGTAGCAGGAACACCAGCGGTGGCAGCAGCCGAAGAAAAGACTGAATTCACAATTAATTTAAAAACAGTTGGAGACAACAAAATTGGAGTTATTAAAATTGTTAGAGAAGTGACAGGACTTGGACTTTCAGAAGCAAAAGCACTTGTTGACAAAGCACCATCAACCGTAAAGGAAAACGTTCCAACAAAAGAAGCAAAAGAAATTGAAGCTAAATTTAAAGAAATTGGTGCAACAGTCGAACTTAAATAATAAATCCTAAAAAAGTGCGTTATTAAAAAATCGGGAATCTCCCGATTTTTTTTATAACAATCTCAAAAAATTTAATTTTTCAAATAAAAAATAACAAAAAGTCTTCTATAATTTTTTGAAAATCAATTCATTTTCATTATTTCTTTCAAAATAATTTTTGTTGCAAGAGAGGAATTTTTACCACTAACTCGCAATGTGGGACAAGTTAAAATCTTCAGCCATTTTTCATGTAAAGCAAGACTTCTTGAATTTTCATCAGATGTATCATAACTTTTTGCCCATTCTAAAAAATCCTGATGATTTTTATACATATCACCACCCTCAAGAACACGACTTCCAAATCTTGCAATTTCTCTTTTTTTAATACGTTTTAATCGTAGCTCTGCCGGAGTCGTAACAAACACTGCTAAATTTAAAAATGAAATTAGTTCATCTCCCCAACCACAAATAGAACCTGACAAAACAAAACCCTCACTATTTTCAATTGCTTTATGCAATTTTATTACCCGCTCTTTTGGAGGAATGCTAATTGTAAAAGGTATTTCGCTTTTTTTCCAATAATAATCATCAACATCAAAATGTGAAAAATTTAAAAATTTTGAAAGCTTTTCTGCTATTGTTGTTGTTCCACAACCTGATGCTCCAAAAACAATTATTCCACGAGGCTTAGCCATTAAATCTCCTTTTAAATTTTAATTATATCATGTTTTCAACAAGTTAAAAAAATTTTTCTTGCAGTTTATATTACTAGTGTGTTAAACTTTTAATGTGGAAAGATTTTTGGAAGATTATAAAACGCTTGACGTTTTTAAAGATATGAAAGAGCAGGTCAAAAAAGGAAAATTTTCACATGCTCATTTATTTTTAAGCGAAGATGAACTATCCTTATCAATAATATCTAAACTTACTGCACTTTTAATTCTTTGTGAAAATCATAATGCATGCTTTTTATGTGGTGATTGCATTAAAATTCTTAAAGAAACTCATCCTGATTTTCTATGCTACCCAAAAGAAAAAAAACAGTTAATAGTTAGTGAATCCACTAAAATTGTTCAAGATTCTTTTGTCAAACCTATGATTAATGAAAGTAAAATTTATTTGATTTATAATATTGACAAAGCAGAATCGCCCGCTCAAAACAAAATTTTAAAAATTTTGGAGGAACCACCCAAAAATGTTTATTTTCTTTTGACTGCAAAAGACACAAGTAAAATTCTACCCACAATAAAATCACGAACTCAATTACATGTTTTAAAACCTTTCAAAAAAGATGCTTTACAGGCAATTTTAAAAAAGAATAATATTCCTTGTAATGATGAAATTTTAAATTTTTCAGAAGGGTGGCTTGGAAAAGCACTTTATTACGGTGGCAATAAAAGTTTTTTAGACGCTGAAAAATTTGCTTTTTTAATTTTAGAGAAAATGAAAACAAGTAAAGATATTATTCATTTTACAGGTGAATTTGCAGATAAGAATACTTTTGCTTTGAAACTGGAAATTTTGGAACGGATTTTTAGAAATATATTATTGATTAAATATAGAAAAGAAAATATTTTAGATGAAGAAAATGACAAATTAAATGTTTATGCAAATGAGTTTTCAGAAATTGCTTCAATCAAAATTTTGGAAAAAATTAGAAATGCAAATAAACTTTTTCAAAATAATGTCAATTTGAATTTAATATGTGATAATTTACTACTTGGTATTTTGGAGGTAAAATATTTATGGAAATAAATATAGTAAAAGTCTTTTTAGACAGAGCAAATAAATGGTTTGAATGTGATGCACATGATTTAGTTTTAAAAAAAGGCGACAAGGTTGTTGTTGAGTCGCAAAAAGGATTAGAATTAGGCAGTGTTGTTTCAATGCCAACAAAAAGCGAATTTAAACCACAACAACAGCTTTTATCAGTTGTTAGGTTTTCAAACGAAGCAGATGTTTTAAAAGTTAAGGAAAATTTAGAACGTGAAAAAGAAATAAAAAAAACCACTAAAGAATTAATAAAAAAACATAAACTAGAAATGAAAGTCGTCAGCGTTCAACTTTCACTTGATGAAAGTAAAATTATCATTTCTTTTATTGCAGAAGAACGAGTTGATTTTCGTGAATTAGTTAAAGATTTGGCAAACAGTTTCAAAACCCGAATTGAACTTCGGCAAATTGGAGCACGAGACGAGGTAAAAATTGTAGGTGCACTTGCTCCTTGCGGAAGAGTATGTTGTTGTAGTGGTTATTTTAATGATTTTTGTCATGTGTCAATAAAAATGGCAAAAGTTCAAGGATTGTCGCTTAATCCTGCCAACATTAGCGGAATGTGCGGACGTCTCATGTGTTGTTTATCTTACGAAAACGAATATTATAGTGAAACCGCTTCGTTAATGCCTAAATTAAACACCGAGGTTGAAACGCCGGACGGCAAAGGTACCGCTGTTTACAATAGTTTGTTAGACCGAAAAGTTGATGTTAAACTTAAAAATGAAAATGTAGATGAAATAAAAACTTATGATGTAGAAAAATTAAAATTTGAAAAACAAAAAATTAATAATTAATTTCTTTATTAAAAGGAAACCTGTGAAACATAATAATGAAATTATAAAACTCAATGAAACACTTGAACCTTTAGACGACGGTTTGTTTGTTATACAATCAATTAAAGGTTATCATTTTACTTCTGATGCCGTAATACTTTCAAAATTTTGTAATATTAAGCATAATGACACTGTTATTGAATTTTGTGCAGGTAGCGGAATCATTTCAATACTAATTAATCATAAATATTCACCAAAAAAAATTTTTGCCTTTGAAGTACAAGAAAAGGTTGCCGATATGGCAAAAAGAAGTGTGCAATATAATGGGTATAAAGATAAAATTGAAGTAATTAATGACAAACTTCAAAATTACAAAAAATATTTAAAAAAACAAAGTGCAGATGTCATTGTTTGTAACCCGCCCTATATTAAAATGCATGCGGGACACAAACCTTTGCATAGTGAACTTGCAATTTCAAAAACTGAAGCAGAAGTAACACTTGAAGAAATAATAATTTGTGCAGGTGATTTATTGAGGACGAAAGGAAGGTTTTTTATTTCAATGATTCCAGGTCGTCTGACTGAATTAATTTTTAAATTAAAGCAATTTAAACTTGAACCAAAAAAAATATATTTTGCTTATCCCACACTTGAACATGAACCGAGTTGTGTTTTTGTTGAAGCAGTTAAGGATGCAAATGAGGGAGTTAAAATTTTACCACCCTTAATTACCAACAATGTGTTTTGGCATTAATTTGCCCGCTTGTGCGTGCCCGAACATCGTGAGGGAAAATTTTTGGTTGTCTTTCTTATTACATTATTCTACAAAACAAACATGAAAAAATTGACGCAACAACTGCAGCTATAATAGAAATTGGAATTGATGGACCTAATTTTTTAACAGAAGTTTTTGAAAAATAAATTGCGGCAACGTAAAAAACTGTTTCACAACTTCCAATTATTGTTGCGGCGCATCGTGAAATATAACTGTCGGCACCATATTTAGTAAAAATATCATCCAAAAGAGCATAACTTCCGCTTCCTGTAAAAGGACGTAGGAGAACTAATTCAATAACTTCTGTCGGTATTCCAAAAAAATTAAAAACTGGAGCTAGTAAATGGACAAGAATTTCCGTAAGACCGCTTACTCTTAAAAGTTCAACTGCAAGCATAATGGCAATAATAAAGGGTAAAATTTCAAAAACAAGTTCAAGTCCACTTTTTGCTCCCTTAACAAAACTATCATACACTCTTACTTTTTTAAAAAGAGAATAAAGCAAAAGTGCAATTATTAAAAATGGAATTATATAAACGTTTATGCTCATAAAACACCTTTTACTTTTTATAAATTGAAGGTATTGTGATTGTTTTACTCTCCTCTTTTACTTTTCTTTTAAATTTAGCCCAAAAAAACACAAGAACAATTGCAGTTAACAGTGAAATAATTGAAGAAAGAAAAATGGGAAAAATAATATCACTCGGATTTTGACTACCTGCCGTTGTTCGTAATCCTATTAATGTCGTGGGCAGAAGTTGAATTGAACATGCTGAAAAAATAAAAAGCATGACCATGGGATAGCTTATTTTCCCACTTTTGTCATCAAGTCTTTGCATTGCTTTAATAGCACTTGGGGTCGCAGCACTGCCAACTCCTAACATATTTGCAGAAATACAAATTGAAATTTGCTTTATTGCTTCACTGTCGTTTGTTTTAAAAAATTTCTTCACAAAAGGTGAAAGAAGATTTGCAAATTTTCCGCTTAACCCACTCTCATCCAAAATTTCTAAAATTCCCATCCAAACTGTGTAAATCGCAGCAAGTTCAAGTGCTAAATGCACACAATTCAAAGACGAGTTAACCATTGCATTAATGGTTATTTCTGGGCGGGTAAAAAAAAGAGTTATCGAAGAAATTAAAAAAATAAATAACCAAACTTTGTTCATGTTAATATGTATATGCTTAAAGTTTCTTAAATAAAATAATGTTTTGCATGCGAAAAAAATTAAAAAAACACAAAAATTTTATTGCAAATTAAAAATTTTTTTTAAACTCAACCTTGTTTGTGTAATTTTGTTATGTAGTGTTTTTTTATAAATTATGCTAATATATGAAATATGATTGACACTCACGCACACATTAATGATGAAAAATTATTTCCGCTTCGAACGGAAATTCTTAAATCTGCTCAAGAAGCAGGGATAGAAAAAGTAATTTGCACTTCCTATGACCTTGCTACATCAAAAAGAGCTTGTCAAATTGCAAACGAATTTGAAGACGTTTTTGCAACTGTGGGAATTCACCCTCATGATGCAAAAAATTTTGTCGCGGATAGTTCAATAGAACAGCAATTAAAAATATTATGTAGCAATAAAAAAATTGTTGCATATGGTGAAATTGGACTTGATTTTTATTATAATTTATCAGAAAAAAACGTGCAAAAAGAGGCATTTTTAAATCAATTAAAGCTGGCAAATGATTTAAAATTACCTCTTATTATTCACATGCGTAATGCAACCAAAGAAATGCTTGAAATCTTACAAGCACACAGTGATTTGCTAAATCAGGGTGGAATCATGCATTGCTTTAGTGAAGACTACGAAATAGCAAAAAAAGTTTTGGATTTGGGCTTAATTTTTTCATTTGGAGGAATTTTAACTTTTAAAAATTCTGGGATATCTAAAGATGTTTTGAAAAAAATTCCCAAAAACAGTTTTGTTTTGGAAACGGATTCTCCTTATTTAGCTCCCGTTCCTTACAGGGGAAAAATTAATCAGCCCAAATATTTAGTTGAAATTGTCAAAGCGGTGGCAGAAATTTTGGGGATTTCTTACACGGAAGTTGAAAATTTAACTAATGAAACAGCGCAACGGGTTTTACCTTTGCTTACATGACGTATCCTGCAAAAAGTGTCAGTACACTGCATCTCTATAGAGCAAAGTGCTGACAAGTTGAGAGTTGAGAGTTAGGGATTTTTCTTGTGAAATATCTTTTAAATAGTATAATTCCCTCTTGAGGGGTGCCCGTAGGGGGCGGAATGTGTATTCTTTATCACAAATCTTAAAAAAAGGAAAAAAATGAACAATATTAACAACTCTTTTAAATTTAAAAAGAAATTCGGACAAAATTTTTTGTTTGACAAAAATTTTCTTGACGCAATTGTGCGTGATGCAAAAGTTTCTAAGGATGATGAAATTTTAGAAATAGGTGCAGGCGAAGGAACACTAACCGAAGTCCTTGCAAAAAATGCTAAAAAAGTAGTCAGTTATGAAATTGACAAAGAGTTAATTCCTTTTTTGGAAGAAAAATTTTCAAAAACAAAAAATGTTAGGTTCATTTTTAAAAATTTTTTAAAAGAAGAAATGACAGAGATTGAAAAAATGTTTAAAGGAAAATACAAGGTTGTTGCAAACATCCCTTACAACATCACAACTCCAATTATTTTTAAATTTCTTGAAGAAGGAAAAAAATTTGAAAATTTAACCCTTATGGTGCAAGAAGAAGTGGCAGAAAGAATTATTTCTCAAAAAGGTAGTGCAAATTACGGAATTTTATCACTAATTTGTGCACATCACTGTGAATGCAAAATTCTGCGAAAAGTTTCAAAAAAACTTTTCCGTCCAGTTCCTAAAGTGAACAGTGCAATTGTGAATTTAACAAAAAAACTAGATTTTGATTTCGAGTTTGCAAAATTAGTTCGAATAAGTTTTGCAATGAGAAGAAAAACATTACTCAATAACTTAATAAAACATTTTAAATTTTCACGCGAAACCTTAGAAAAAATTTTTGAGGAATTAAATTTAAATGAAAATATTAGGGCGGAAGAATTAACTATTACAAATTTTTTATCATTGAAAAATATTCTTTTTAAAAAAAATTAAAAATTTTTACGATTTAAGATTTATTTAAGAAAAACTCGACATAAAAAGACAATTTTAGCAACTTGCCTTTATTTTTTTTGACATCATTTTTAAAAGTTTTAAATATAATTTAATATATAACAAAAATTTATTTTATTAGATATTTGGATTTTAAAATTTTTATTGCGTCTATGCAAAATAGTTATTAAAAAATGAGAGGTAAAAACAATGCCATACAAAAAAACATTGGTGCTTTCTTCTTTGGAAGGAAGCAGTGAAAAAGCAGTTGTTAATGTAGAAAAATTTAAAAACAGACTTGAGGGACAACTGCGACTTTATAATTTTAAACAAGAGCCGAGTGGAATTTTGACGCTAGGAATTTTAAATGGTGAAAACGTTTTAAAAGCTGGTCTTACAAAAAAAGAAAAAGGTTTTTATAGTTTTGTTTTAGAAGATGAAACAAAAAATTTTGAAAATGCAAAATCATTAACTTTTGCTCTTGTAAATTTCAAAGAAGGAAAACCTAAACCTTTGCTTTTTGGTTCTTCTGATGGGAAATTTCCAACATCAACAGAGATTAGACTTGCTTCAAGTCTTTCTCTTTTCGAAGAAAACTTAACTGTAGAAAAAACTAAAAACACTCTTGATGAATTAGGAATTGATTACGAGCAAGAAGAAAATGCAGTAATAGAACAAGCAATTGACGAGCAAATGAAAGAAGATTTAGGATGTCCAACATGCAAGTATCGTCAAGCATTTTATACTGAAGAAAAAGAAGGAGGAGAAAAAGAGGAGAAAAAGAATATTTTTTACGACCAGGTAAAAAATCAATTAAATGAACTCTTTTCTTCCTACCCTGAAGAAGAATTTTTAAAAAATATTATTCCAAATTCAAAATGGGCAAAAGTGGATTATGAAAACAATGGGCATTATTATGTTGTGGGATTAATTTATGAAGAGGGAGTACTAAAATATATTTGCTATGGAATGCCTGGCATGTGGGATGAAAAACCTCCAACGGAAATTGAGGGAGCAACCCAATGGCTACCGATTGACCCTTCTAAACCAGAAGGATTTGGTTACTATCTTTCTTATCAAGATGCTGAAAATGGGGAAAGTATTAATGTGGAAATTATATAAAAGACAAACAATTCCCGAGCATTAATTGCTCGGGAATTGTTTTAACATTCATTTAATAATTAATTACTTTAAAGAAAAAAACAACTAACTTGAAAAAACACAATTAAGCCCATTCACCATTCCAATAAACTGCACATTCACCGTTCCAAAATGATGCCCAAGCTGCAGGTTTAGAATCTGCTTGACAACAAATATGCAAATTCGTACAACCGCCAAAAGCGTAACCACCAATCGCATTAACATTATTTGGAATAATAATCTCAATTAAACTTGTGCAATCTCTAAATGCAGAACCTCCAATTCCAATAAGTCCACTTCCAAGAGTAAGAGTCTCCGCACTTAAACAATTCCTAAAAGATTCATTACCTATTGTTGTAACGCTGTTTGGTATAATAATTTCCAAAAGAGAAGTGCAATTTTTAAATGCATAATCCTCTATTTTGAGAATACTACTTGGAATTACAACACTTGTTATTTCTTCACAATCTAAAAAAGCATTTGCATCTATACCTTTAACAGGTTTACCTTGATAAGTTGATGGAATTATGACCTCTGTTTCGCTTCCAATAAACGATGTGACAACATAACCACTTCCGCCGTCCTGTGTTAATTCAAACGTGAAACTTGTAGATTCAGCTTCGTTTCCACAAGCTGTCAAACTCAAAAGTGGAATAATAAGTAATAAACTCATTAAAAAAACCTTAATTTTTTTCATTTTGTTTTTCCTCCATAAAAAAATTTTACTATTTTTATATTATATCAATTTTTTTGAAAAAAAGAAAAGTTTTATAGTGATAAAATTATGAAAATTACTTAAAATAAATATTATTACAAAAATTTTTTTCAAAAATTAATTAATTGTGTTTTTATAAACTAAATTTATGTGATATAATAAAAATAATGAAATGAGGTGAATGATGAAACGGAAATATCAAGGAGATTTAGATCATTGCCCGTTTTGTGGTATACTTCTTTCTTGGGATATGGAAAACGATATTACTTTTAATCAAGTTTTTTATTTTAAATGCAAAAATTGTGGCGGGGAAATAAGTATAAATAAAAACAGCATAAAAGGAACAAACTTTTTTGACAAAAAAAATGTTTTTGTTGTTGAAAATGTTGGTGGCTATAATTACAGTAAGCTTAAAGTCAAAGAAGGTTATTCGGTTATTGATTTAATGCATAAAGCCGATGATGCCAATGCTGAAATTGCTAGATTAAAAGGAAATAAAGAAAAAGTGCTTAACAGTTTGCTTGATAAGGAGGGGAATGTTGTGAATGCTCCAAATGAAATAAACAAAAAGAAAAACGCCAAGCGGTTTTCAATTGCTTTAATTGTTTTAGCAAGTATACTTGTTGCCTTAATTATTACTTTTATTTTAATATATCAGTTGTAAAAAAATTTTGGCACATTATTTTTAGTATGAATTACGCAAAAAGTGTGGTGATGTTTTTGTTTATTCGTAAATTTTTATATTTTAAAAAATGCTTGTTGGGCAAAACATTTTAATTTCAAATTAAATTAATTTTATTTTTTTGAAAAATTATTTTTTCATTTCAAGGTTCTCGTTATTTTTAAAGTAACCTTTTTCTTTTAATAATTGTTTTAGTTCTATGATTTCATCGGTTGTCAAATCAAATTTAAATTCTTTAATAAATTTGTCCAAGTTTAAAAATATTTGGGTTTGTCCCAATTTATTTTTTGTTAATAACTTTTTTATTATTTTAGCATAATATGCTTCTTTGCTGTTCTTTACTTTCAATTTATCTCCTTTTAAGTTTGTGTTTCTATATATTATTATTATAGATATTATTCAATGTTGTCAAGATAATTAAAAAATGAATAAAAAAAGATTTTTAAAAATTTATGTATTTTTGCGTCTAAAAATGATAAAATGAAATCAATGAAAATAAAAAATAGAGATTTTTTTAAACAAAATGCTACTGATTTAGCAAAAAAATTGTTAGGCAAATTTATTTGCATTAAAAATGAAAATGAAATAAAAAGATTTGAAATTTGTGAAACCGAGGCTTACATAGGGGAAAATGATACTGCTTGTCATGCACATCACGGAAAAACAAAGCGAAACAGCGTTATGTGGGAAGAGGGCGGACATATTTATGTTTATTTATGTTATGGTCTTTTTTATTTTTTGAATATTGTCAGTGGAAAAAAGGACGACCCGCAAGCAGTTTTAATTCGTGGAATTGACAATATTTTTGGCCCGGGAAAAGTGGGAAAAGCATTAAAACTTGACAAAAGTTTTTATGGTGAAGACTTGCTTACTTCGAAGCGACTTTGGCTTGAGGATGGAGAAAAAAAAGAATTTATAGCAAAAAAGAGAGTGGGAATTGATTATGCAAATGAAGTTGACAGAAACAA